>NZ_JBQGAA010000003.1:0-483123 GCF_056542585.1 Ruegeria sp. AB9
GGCAACTCGCTATGACCGATGTCCTCAGGTCTTCCTCTCAGCCATAGCTCTTGCGGCAACTGTCATCTACTGGTTATGAATCCTGACCCTAAGGGGATTACAGCTTCGTGAAGCATTGCAAGAAATGCATAGGACACATGCAAAAACGGAACTTGTGCAGGCGATATGGCAGCACTAGATGCCGATCAGATCGCAAGATTGCAAAGTGAACACTAACCAGAAGGAAACAGGATATGGCTGCACTGGACACTACCCGCTTCGCCACCACTGGCTCGTTCGGCCTCGTTGGCCGTATCGGTGCATATTTCGTATCGGCCGTGAATGCCGCTGTCGAATGGAATGACGCCCGCGTTACCCGCAACGCGCTGACCGGTCTGACCGACCGTGAACTGGAAGATATCGGCCTGTGCCGTGGCGACATCGACGCCATCGCAGAAGGTCGCCGGTAATACCGACCACCACTCTCATTCGCCCCTTCCTCCTCCCTTTAGGGGCAAACAAAAACACCGCGCGCCCCAGGCACGCGGTGTTTTTTGTGTCCGAAGACTAAAATCAGTAGAAAATCTTGTTGAGCTGTACGGCCAACGCTTGCGACACCGGGTCGATCTGCATCACCCAGGCACCGGCTTTCTCAACCGATGTACCTTCGTTCAAGCTGTCGATCCGATGTTGGTAACCTGTCGGACCAAGGTGGGACAAAAGAAACGCTTTAAACGCCAGAACGCCCAGAAGCGTAAGTAACAGCACCTTAGTCGGCACTGCCGAGCTTACCCGCTGCGGCTTCATTACGACCAGACCATCCCTGCGCATCGTCGCACGATAGCCTCGGCTCATCTTTTGATGTTTCTTGTTCAGGCGATTAACGCGCTGAGTGAACTCCAGTTGTTTACCCGTCATGGCAGCCTCCAAAAACCGCCCCCCTCGACTTCAGTCAGAAAACGGTAAAAAGAGATTACGACAAAATCGTGGCAAAACTCCACAAAACTCCTGCGAATGGCCTAGTTTGCGCCCTGTTTCATTAAGATTAGGGTCGTCCATTCACCAATCTCACCCCTGTGAGTAAGATTGAATTCGTTTTGAGAATAAACGGACACTACATCATCGGCCTGTTCGTTAAGGATTCCCGACAGAATCGCATACCCTCCCGCGCGAAGATTCACCGCGATGTCGGGCGACAACGCCACCAGAGGACCTTTGAGAATATTGGCAAAGATCAGATCATACGGCGCATGTGCTTTGAGATCGGGATGATCGAAGCCTGCGGCTTCCACGCATTGTACTGCACCGGACATTCCGTTTGCCTTCAGATTGGCTTCGGCCACGTCCACGGCCACTTCATCGATGTCGCTGGCAATTATGTCGCCGTCCCACACCCGGGCTGCTGCCATGGCCAAAACAGCGGTACCGCAACCGATATCCGCCACTTTCGTCGCGGTGAACCCGTCGTCCAGCAACCTGTCAAAGGCTTTTAAGCAACCCAGTGTCGTACCATGGTGACCTGTACCAAAGGCCATTGCAGCCTCGATCAGCAGCGGAATACGGCCCTCGGGCAGCTTGTCAGCATCGTGACTGCCGTAGACAAAGAACCGGCCCGCCTCGACCGGGGCAAGCTCGCGTCGCACATGCGCGACCCAGTCAGTTTCCGGCAGCTCTGAAACAACAAACGGTTTAGCGTCGAACGCGGCGGCCAGAACTGCCAATGCGGTTTCGTCCGGGGCCTCGGTGAAGTATCCGCCGACTTCCCACAGGCCCGAGCCGTCTTCGACCTCGAACACACCAACACCAGTTGGTTCCGGCTCCAGACGCTCCATCGCTTCGCCCAAGCCTTCGGCGGCTTTCTTACCTGTCAGCGTCGTTAAGGCGGTGAATGTGGGCATTGGGGCCTCCTGTCTCAGTTGGCATTGCGCCTAGGACGCCATGTCGTCAAGGTCAAGCGTTGAGGCCTACTCAGCAGGGGCGGGTGCGTATTTGGTCAGGATGGTCTCGTTGCCCGGTTCAGGATGACGCGGGATCAACAGGGACAGCAGCAGGGACACGATGGCCATCGCTGCGGCCAGACCAAACACCGCACCCGGTGATATGACCCAAAGAAGCCCCAGCAAAGCGGGCAAAAACACCGCCGCAATATGATTGATCGTGAAGGCCACTGCAGCGGTCGGCGCAATGTCCGCTGGATCGGCGATTTTTTGGAAATAGGTCTTCAATGCAAGCGCCAGAGCAAACAATACATGATCAATCACATAGAGTATCGCAGCCAGCAGCACGCCCCAGCCAAACCAGTAGATGCCACCATAGGCTGCGAACACGATAGCCAGACCGGTATATTCAAAGATCAGCGTGCGCCGCTCACCAAATTTTGCCACAGCTTTGCCCAGCAAAGGGGCAGCCATCATGTTGATCATCAGGTTGATCAGATAAAGACTTGTCAGTTCATGAACTTCAAAGCCGAATTTCTCGACCATCATGAAGCCTGCAAAGACAACAAAAATCTGCCGCCGTGCACCCGCCATGAATTGCAGCGCGTAATACAGCCAATACCGACGACGAAGGATCAGCTTCTTGGTCTGCGGCGTGGGCGCATCAAACTGCGGATAGGCAAACAGGCAAAACAGCGCCAACAAAGCTGTCACTCCGCCCGCGGCCATGAAAACAAAATTGTAGGACAGATCGAGCCGGTCCCAAGTCAGCACAATCAACCCGTAAACCACCATCGTCGCCGCCGATCCCATGGCAACCAGCCAACCCAATAACTGCGGCGCGCGGTCCTTGGGCAGCCATTGCAACTGCAATGATTGGTTTACGGTCTCATAATAGTGAAACCCGATCGAGCTGAATAACGTCACGAACAATAGCCCGCCAAGGCTGGGGAACCATGCGGTCATAGCGGTGGCGACGCCAAGCATCATCAGCGAGATCATCGCCAACACCTGCTCGCGAATGAAAATGATGACAGCAATCACGCCGACCGCCAGGAAACCCGGAATCTCGCGCACTGTATGCAGAAGGCCGATATCGGCCCCATCGAAGTTTGCGGCCTCAATGACGAAGTTATTCAGCAGCGCGCTCCATGCGTTAAACGCGATGGGCATGGTCAGCGCCATCATGAACAAGAGCGTGATGGGGCGGCGCCAGAACGGAAGGCTCTGCGCCTCTGCAAGGGGCATGGGTTTCAGCATGAGAGTCCTCTACGCCCATTTCACCGCTTTGGCGAGGGGGAAGCCACCTGCGCACAATCACCCTGCACAGATGCAGAGGTCAGTAAAAACTCTGCGGGTCGATATCAACGGTCAGGCGGATATCACCCTTCAGGCGCAGCGGGGCGATCCAGCGGGCGATGGCATCTTGAATCGGTGCACCCTTGGGCGCCTTTACCAACAAGCGCACTCTGTGGCGCCCACGAATGCGCGCAATGGGTGCCGGTGCAGGGCCAAAAACCTGCCCGCCGATCTGTGTTACAGGCGCATCGTTACGCGCCATAGCATTACCGATATCGAAGACCGGCCCAACCTCAGGCCCCGACAGCACGATCCCCGCCATGCGACCATAAGGGGGGACACCGGCCGCCTGCCGACCGGCGGCTTCGGCTTTCCAGAACCCTTCTTCATCACCTGAGAGAATGGCGCGGATAACCGGGTGTTCCGGTTGAAACGTCTGTAGCAGCGCCTGTCCCGGCTTGTCCGCCCGCCCCGCTCGCCCAGCCACTTGCCGCATCAATTGAAACGTTCGCTCAGCCGCGCGCAGGTCCGCCCCGTGCAGTGACAGGTCAGCGTCGATAACGCCGACCAATGTGAGTTTGGGGAAATTATGCCCTTTGGCCACCAACTGAGTACCGATGATAATATCAGCATCTCCTGCAGCGATTTCTTCAATCTTGGCTTTCAAAGCCCGGGCCGATCCGAAAAGATCAGAGCTCAGCATTGCGATGTTGGCGTCTGGGAAAGTCGCCTCGGCCTCTTCAGCCAGTCGCTCGATTCCCGGCCCCACCGGAGCCAGCTTGCCCTCAACTCCGCAGGACGGGCAAGCTTCGGGCATCGGTTTGGTTTCACCGCATTGGTGGCACATCAGCCGCTTGAGAAACCGGTGTTCCACCATGCGCGCATCGCAATGATCACAAGCGATCTGTTCTCCACAGGCCCGGCAAAGTGTTACCGGCGCATAGCCACGCCGATTGATGAACAGCAGCGATTGTTCACGGTTCTCGATCCTCTGCTGCACCGCCTGTCGCAGGGACGGAGAAATCCAAGTTCCCGACTGCATCTGCTCGGCCCGCATGTCGATAGGCTTCATCTCGGGCAACACCGCCTCTCCAAAGCGCGAGGTCAGATCGAGCCGCTCATACTTGCCCGCCTCGGCATTGGCCCAGCTTTCCAGCGAGGGCGTGGCACTGGCCAGAATCACCCGCGCGCCGCAGATCGCCGATCGCAGAACCGCCATGTCGCGCGCGCTGTAATGCACGCCATCTTCCTGCTTGTAGGAGGTGTCGTGTTCTTCATCGACCACTACCAACCCAAGATTGCGAAACGGCAGGAACAGCGCCGACCGCGCACCCACAACCAGTTGCGCATCGCCTTGCCCTACCATACGCCAAACCCGGCGACGTTCGGTCATGGTGGCGCCCGAATGCCACTCCGCTGGTCGCGCGCCGAACCGCGCCTCAACCCGGGTCAGAAATTCTGCAGTCAGAGCAATCTCGGGCAGCAGAACCAATGCCTGCCGCCCCATGCGTAGTGCCTCGGCCACGGCCTCCAAATAGACTTCGGTTTTGCCCGAACCGGTAACGCCTTTTAGTAGCGTGGTGCCATAGTCACCCGTCCGCTGCCCGGACTGAAGTCGCTCGACAGCCGCCGCCTGATCTTCGGTCAAATCTTTCCCCGGCAGGTTCGGATCAAGATGCGGATAAGGCAGATCACGCGGGCTATCCTCTTCCCGCACTGCGCCTTGTTTGACCAACCCTTTGACAACAGATGACGTTACACCTGCCTGTTCGGCGAGCTCTTTCAAGGTAAAGGCCAGCCCGCCGTAGTCGCGCAACACTTCCAGAACACGGATCCTCGCGTCCGTCATCCGATCCGGTTCCAGGTCGCCCAATCGGTAAATCTTGCGCATCGACGGCGGATCACCCAGCCCCGGCGCGCGCGTCGCCAAACGCAGCATCGCAGGCATCGGCGTCAGCGTGTAATCGGCGACCTTACCAAGAAACACCCGCATCTCTTCGCGCATCGGTGCAACCTCGAGCACCCGGATCACGGAACGCGCCTTACTCAGATCAAAACCGCCCTGCCCCGGCCCCCAGACCACCCCCAGCACCTTACGCGGACCCAACGGAACCTCTACAAACGCCCCAAGAAAGCACCCACCCTCGGGCGCTTTGTAATCCAACGTCCGGTCCAGCGGCTGCGTTGTCAGCACCGCAATCAGCTCTCCTTGGTCGAAAAATCCGTTAGCGCTCACAGCATATCCTTTGCTGGGGGTTTCAGCATGGCTCACTTTGAGGTAAAGCCATCCGCGACCAAGGCCAACCCATCAAAGGACTGCCCTCATGAAATTCTTCGTAGACACCGCCGAGATCGACGCCATCGCCGAACTGAACGATTTGGGCATGGTGGACGGCGTAACCACCAACCCTTCGCTGATCCTGAAGTCGGGTCGTGACATTCTGGAAGTGACCAAGGAAATCTGTGAACTGGTCGACGGCCCGGTATCGGCAGAAGTTGTCGCTACCGAAGCTGACGACATGATCGCCGAAGGCCGTAAGCTTGCCAAGATCGCGCCGAATATCGCCGTAAAAGTTCCGCTGACATGGGCTGGTCTGAAAACCTGCAAAACGCTCAGCGATGAAGGTCAGATGGTCAACGTGACACTGTGCTTCTCTACCAATCAGGCTATTTTGGCTGCCAAAGCGGGCGCGACATTCATTTCACCCTTCATCGGCCGTTTGGACGACATCAATCTTGACGGCATGGATCTGATCGCGGACATCCGTCAGGTCTATGACAATTACGGGTTCGAAACCGAGATCCTGGCCGCGTCGATCCGCACGGTGAACCACGTGACCGACAGCGCCCGCATCGGCGCCGACGTGATCACCGCGCCGCCTGCTGTGATCAAGAAGCTGGCCGATCACCCGCTGACAGACAAAGGCCTGGAAACCTTTTTGTCTGACTGGGCCAAAACCGGTCAGAAGATCCTCTGATCATTTGCACAATCGCGCGGTGCCATCTGGCGCCGCGCCCGGCCCAAGGGCCTAATGCCTGATCTGTGATCGGGCATGGCGGGCGGGAGCGTCTCCGCCACAGCACGCAAGGAATTCCACGCTTTCGTGCATTTTTTCCAAGGCAAATCCGGTCTGGCGTGTTATAAGCCGCCACAACAAAAAAAGACCGGACGGGACATGAGCAGCAACCCCAAACTCGAGGATAACCTCCGCGCGGCGATTCTGGCCGAACCGGACGTCGTACTGGACGACAAGGACCTGATGCAGGCGCTTGTTGCTGCTAACGAACAGGCACGCGGCGACAATGTAATCGATCTGCGCGGTATCGCCATGCAACGGCTTGAGGCCCGGCTGGATCGGCTGGAAGACACCCACCGTTCCGTCATCGCAGCGGCCTATGAAAACCTGGCGGGCACCAATCAGGTACACCGCGCTATTTTACGCCTGCTGGAACCGGTCGAGTTCGAAGACTTCCTTCGTGCGCTAGGTACTGACGTTGCAGACATCCTTCGCGTTGATAGCGTAACTCTGGTTCTGGAAACTACCGTAGTTCAGAACGATCCCGCGATTGACACGCTGGGCGGTGTCCTGACGATCGCAGAACCCGGTTTCATCGACCGGTATCTGACCATTGATCGCGGTGGCCCTGCAAGGGACGTCATCTTGCGGGAAATCCATCAACCCAGCCGTCGTATTTTCGGATCACAGGCCGATCAGTTGCGCTCTGAAGCGTGCCTGAAACTCGACCTCGGCCCAGGTCGCCTTCCGGGAATGATCGTTATGGCAGCCCGCGACCCGCGACACTTCACGCCGCAGTTGGGCACCGATCTTCTGACCTTTTTTGCTGGCGTGTTCGAGCGCTCGATGCGCCACTGGTTGTCGTGAGCCTGATCTCACCCGCCTGCCGTGACGCGCTGCAGCACTGGCTGGACAGTCTGGGCGCGCTGGCCGGGCGGTCCGAGAACACGCAAAACGCCTATCGCGGCGACGTCACCGAATTCCTGTCGTTCATGACACTGCACCATGCCGAGCGGCAGGGGCTGAAAGCACTTGAACGGATCGCGGTGTCAGATATGCGCGCCTGGATGGCGGATCAACGCGGCACAGACGTGAGCGCACGGTCGCTGGCGCGCAAACTGTCGGCGGTCAAGAGCTTCTACCGCTGGCTGGCCGAACGTGAAGGTTTCGAACCCACAGCCGTTCTGTCCACCCGCGCACCGAAGTTCACCAAGAAATTGCCGCGCCCGCTGGCTGAAGACGCCGCACGTGCCATGATCGACACTGTTGAGCTGCAATCCACGTCCGACTGGGTCGCGGCCCGCGATGTCGCTGTTGTTACGCTGCTGTATGGCTGCGGCCTGCGTATTTCCGAGGCGCTATCGCTGACCGGGGCGGACGCACCTTTGCCTGCCACGCTGCGCATAGTCGGCAAAGGCGACAAAGAGCGGATCGTACCGGTTCTTCCCGCCGCCCGCGAGGCGGTCGGCCGGTACTTGCAGCTATGTCCCCACCCGCAAGCACAGGACACAGCATTGTTCCGGGGCGTCCGCGGTGGGTCACTGAACCCCCGTGCGATCCAAGGTGTCATGGCCAAAGCCCGCATGCAGTTGGGGCTGCCATCTACCGCGACACCCCACGCCATGCGGCACAGCTTTGCGACTCACCTGCTTTCTGCCGGAGGAGACCTGCGCGCCATTCAGGAGCTGCTGGGTCACGCCTCTTTATCGACGACGCAGACCTATACTGCTGTGGACACCGCGCGGTTGATGGAGGTCTATAACCGCGCGCATCCCAAAGCGTGACACACACATAGATCATGATCTCCGGGCTTTTGGTTTGCATCTCTTACGCGCATCAGTCATGACGCTTGCATGACACTCAGATTCAAAGCTCTTTCTGTTCATCTCTTTACCGCAACAGGCGCTGTTTTTGCCATGCTGGCCATGCTGGCCGCCGTCGAAGAGAAATGGAGCCTTATGTATCTTTGGCTGGTAGTTTCATTCATTGTAGACGGCATCGATGGCCCGTTAGCACGACACTATCACGTCAAGCACAACGCGCCCGAGTTCGATGGCGTTTTGCTGGATCTGATCATCGACTACCTGACCTATGTATTCATCCCGGCCTTTGCGCTGTTCAAATCGGGGCTGATGGATGGCTGGACCGGATGGTTCGCGATCATCGTCATAACCTTTGCCAGTGCGATGTATTTCGCGGATACACGCATGAAGACCAAGGACAATTCGTTTTCCGGCTTTCCCGGGTGCTGGAATATGTTCGTCATTGTGATCTTTGCGCTAGAGCCGAATTTCTGGATTATCCTGCTGCTGGTCACGCTGCTGTCGCTGGCCATGTTCCTGCCGCTGAAATTCGTCCATCCCGTGCGCACCGAGCGCTGGCGCGGCCTGACCCTGCCGATGGCATTGGCATGGACGTTCTTTGCGGGTTGGGCCGCATGGGTCGATTTTCACCCTGAAAGCTGGGCGCATTGGGGGTTGGTGATCACCAGCCTGTACCTGACCTTTGCGGGCATCGCACAACAAGTTATACCGCAGCGCAGCGCCTGACCGCTGCCTGCCCCGTTTTACAGAACTTCCTGCACCTCGAATTCGGTGCCGTTATGGGTAAAGACGTCACCCTCTTGCAGGCCAGCCATAGCCAGATAAATCGGGCTTTGGGTTGAAATGCCCATATAGGTTTTACCGTCCACTTCGAACCGCGTTGTCGAGACACATACAACAAATCTTCGATTGTTGAACTTGATCACGGATCCCGGCTTGACCGTGTCGGCAAGGCTGAAATCGGTATTTTCGATCACATCGATCTTGGCATGGTGCGCGTGGACAGGCGCGTCAAAGGCAGCCGCCAGGTCGGCATTCTCACGCGATGCGGCGATGTCGTCCTTGTCGTGACCTTCCCGGTCGTCCAGTTGGGCATCTTTCAAAAACGCATCATAATGCGCTTGCGCTGTTGCAAGCTCTTGCGCTTCAAGCGACATTAACCGGTCGATAATGGCCTTCTTGCGGGCTGCACGGTCTTGTTCAGTGGTCATGCAATGCGGTCCTTCAAATTCAGCAACTTTTATAAGTTGTGCCCGCAGAATGAGGATTGCAACCGAATTTCGACGCTTAGATCAAAAGGCCAGCCGCTCGCTCATGTCGCAAGAGGGCAACTTTTGTCTCGACGCCACCGTCGCCCGAAAACCCGCCCAGGCCATTGGCGGCCAGAACCCGGTGACAAGGAATAATCACAGGGATCGGATTTGCGCCGCAGGCCTGGCCAACCGGCTGCGCGGGTTGCCCCAACTCTTTGGCGATATCGCCATAGGTGCGCGTTTCCCCAAGCGGAATGGCATACATGAGGTCACAGACCTGCTTCTGAAACTCTGATCCGTCAATGCGGTACGGCAGATCAAAGCGGTCAAGCCGTCCTTCATCATAGGCCCGCAACTGGGCGGCGGCTTCGCGCAGCAGCGCGGTCGGCTCGCCTTTGTCCCTGCCGTTCCAGAAAAGCCGTGTCAGGACGCCGTCTAATTCTTCAACGCCAAGTCGTCCGAACTGAGTTTCAACGGAAATCATCGCCATGGTTCGACGGTTTCAGATCAAACCGTCAAGCACAAGCGCAGAAGCATTCAAAAATGCGCGACACTCCTTTTTTGGGCTTTGGTGCCATTCATGGTACGCTTCCGTCATTGCTTAAAGAAATTTTGGAGAATGCAATGGGTCGCCATTTGATCCTTACGGTACATGGAATCGGTGAACAAAAACCCGGTGAAACTGTCGATCAGGTGGTTGGTGCTGCAACAACCTGGATGGATGGAAACCACAAACCTCCGATCGAAGTCGAACGCGGCATGATTGAGCTGGCCGAGTCCACCTTTGACGGGACGCCAAGAAACGCAGAGTTGTTCGAAGTCAATCTGCGCACAGTGACCAACCCGGCTGTCCCACAGGATAAGGCCATGTTTGCCGAAGTTTTCTGGGCTGATCGCTCTCCGGCCCCGAAAGGAGCCATCAAAACTGTACTGGACCTGATTTGGGTTGTTCTTGCGCTGGGTTACCTGGCGATGGACAATGCCGAACAAACCCATAGGCGCAAAGGAGTCGCCCCAGACCAGCCCAATGGCAGGAATACGCGAGCCGCGCAGTTGGTTCACCTTTTCACATGGATCTTCTTCGGCGCAGTCGCAACCCTAAACGCCTATTTGTTGATCGGCGCCGCAGCGGTGATGACCGACAGGATACCTGCCTCGGTCTTCCAGAACCCTGCCCTGCTATTCTGGCTGCTGTTCGGCCTTTATGTTGGCGGGGCAGTAGTTGGCCTGAGGCAAAACCAGTCTGCGCCAACCTATCTCAGACGGGTCTTCTGGCGCGGAATGTTCGGAATGGGAACGGTACTGACCCTCTTCCTTGTCATAGGCCCGCTTGGCCTGGAACTGCGGCCCTGCATCCCTTCAGATACGGAATCCTGCCCACCGGCACTGGAGCAGTTTGTGGCTTTTCAGGTTTTTCTGCTGTCCGTCTTCTGGGCTGCGCTGATTTTCCTGACAATCATCCTTTATGCTTTGTCTGCAGCGGAACTGCAGATCAATGACGCACTGACAGATCACAGGCGGCTGTACCCCAGCATATGTGCAGGCATGCTTGTCTTCTGGATGTTTTTCATGTCCGGCCTGTGGCTGACGATTGAAAAATTGCTGGCGACCGTTTCGGGCTTGGACGGCGGTCAGCTGCAACGTCTTTTTGAGAACAATTTGAACGAGTCAATTGAAACACTCAGCGTGGCCTTTGTGGCCATCGTCCTGCTGGGGTTTGTTGGGGTTGGGCTTTTTGTCGGCCGCAAGACGTACAAATCTAACCTTCATGCCCGCAACGGTCTGATCAGCCGGGCGATTGTAAACCGGCTGGCACAGTGGGTCTTTCTGTTTGGCACAATCGTACTGGTTCTGGTCACGTTCCGTGAGATCGCAGCCAACCAGAGAGTTGAGGCCGCATGTAACGTCGGAATAGGCGATACCAACCTGATCACCCGGGCCCTGGACAAGTTGGCTTGTTCGCAAGGAGAGATCGGCCTGATTGTACTTGGCGCAACGGCGTTAATGTATCGCTTCTCGGACTTTGTTGCCGCGGGATTGGGCGTGGCGCGGGACATCGTTACATATGCCATTCGTGACAAGTGTTTTCTAGGAAAAGACTTGGAAACGAGGCGACGCAACTATCCGGATCGCAAAGCAATAGACGAGCGCTTCTATCGCACATTGTATTATGCTCTGGATATTTTCCCTGCGGATCATATCACGGTGATCTCGCATTCGCAGGGCACCGTGATTGCCACGCAGATGCTTGCCGACCCACGTGTCCAAAAGCGCATCAAGGGCTGCCCGCTGACACTCATCACGATGGGTTGCCCGGTCACGCATATATACCAGCGCTATTTCCCCGAGATGTTTACCGTTGTCGCCAGAAAGCTGAACGCCGCATGGTTCAACATTTTCAGACAGGATGACTTTGTCGGCACAGAAATCGAGGGCGGGCTGATTTTTGCGAACCGAAACATCCCTGTCGATCCCGGAGGGCACACCGGTTATTTTACGGACTATCAGGTTTGGAAAAAGCTGACAGACCCTGCCATTGGCTTCGACCTGTTCAATCCAACGCCGCAGGCTGTGCAGACCTAGCCAGAAATGCCCCCCTCGAAGTGCTCGAGGGGGTAGATTGGTTTATCCTAGTGCCTCATTGCAGCGCCCGCACACACCCACGTGGGAGTGACGGCCCACATCAGGCAGGATTTTCCAGCAGCGCTGGCATTTCTCACCCTCGGCCTTTTCGAATACGACTGCCACGCCTTCGATCTCTGGCACACGGAACGCCTCCGCCGGGGCTGGATCGCCGGTCACGGTCAGGCCCGAGGTGATGCACATGTCGTCCACGTCAAACGTGGCCAGCAGATCACGGGTTTCACCATCCTCAACATGCACAATCGGTGCAGCTTCGAGGCTGGAACCGATAACCTTATCCTGACGCTGGATTTCAAGCGCGGCGGTGACCGCGCGGCGCACCCGGCGAACCTTGGCCATGTTGGTTTCCAGTTCAGCGTCGCGCCAGTCAGCAGGAGTATCGGGGAAATCCACCAGATGGACCGAGCTATCATCGCCAGGGAAACGTTCCAACCAGACCTCTTCCATAGTGAAAACCAGAACCGGGGCCAGCCATGTGGTCAGGCGATGGAACAGGATGTCCAGTACGGTGCGTGCAGCCCGACGCCGTAGGTTATCGCCATCGCAATACAGCGCGTCTTTGCGGACATCGAAATAGAACGATGACAGGTCAACGGTCGCAAAAGTAAACACAGCACTGAACACGCCCTGAAAGTCGAAGGATGCATAGCCCTTGCGCACCTGTTCATCCAAATCTGCCAGACGGCTGAGCACCCAACGTTCCAGGCGCGGCATGTCTGCAGGATCAACCCGGTCAGCCTCGGAGAAATCCGCGAGCGAGCCCAGCATGAACCGCATGGTGTTGCGCAAGCGGCGATAGCTGTCGGCGGTGCCTTTCAGGATTTCCGGCCCGATCCGCTGGTCGGCGGTGTAGTCGGTCTGAGCCACCCACAGGCGCAGGATATCGGCGCCGTATTGCTTGATGACTTCTTCCGGCACGATTGTATTGCCCAGCGATTTGGACATCTTGTTGCCCTTGGCGTCCAGCGTGAAGCCGTGGGTCACCACATTGCGATACGGCGCGCGACCTTTGGTTCCACAAGCCTGCAACATCGAGGAATGGAACCACCCGCGGTGCTGGTCGGTGCCTTCCATGTAAACGTCGGCGATGCCATCCTTGGTACCATCCTCACGGTCGCGCAGAACGAAGGCATGGGTCGATCCGGAGTCGAACCACACGTCCAGCACGTCGAACACCTGATCGTAATCCTCGGGGTTGGCGATGCCGTCGAGGATCTTTTCTTTGAAGCCGTCGGTGTACCAGATGTCTGCGCCGTCTTTCTCGAACGCCGCCTTGATGCGGGCGTTGAGCTCTGCATTGCGCAGCAGGTAATCCGCGTCGGTGGGCAATGCCCCCTTCTTGGTGAAGCAGGTCAGCGGCACGCCCCAGGCACGCTGGCGCGACAGCACCCAGTCCGGGCGGGCTTCGATCATCGAATACAGGCGGTTACGGCCGGTTTGCGGCGTCCACTTCACCAGTTCATCGATGGACCTCAGAGCGCGCTCACGGATGGTATCCCCCATCTCACCCATGCCGTCATCCAGCTTGCGGTCGACCGAGGCAAACCACTGCGGCGTGTTGCGGTAGATGATTGGCGCTTTCGATCGCCAGGAATGCGGATAGCTGTGCTTGATCTTGCCACGCGCCAGCAGCCCGCCGACCTCGGCCAGCTTGTCAATTACCGCTTTGTTCGCATCACCCTCGCCGCCCTTGCGGGACAGGATGTACTTGCCGCCAAAGAACGGAAGATCGGCGCGGAAGCTGCCATCGTCCATCACGTTATAGGTAATGACTTGTTCGAGCATACCCAGATCGCGGTAGAGTTCGAATTCCTCCATCCCGTGCGACGGCGCGCAGTGGACGAAACCGGTGCCTTCGGTGTCAGTCACGAAGTCAGCGGCGCGGAAGTCGCGGATGTCGTCCCATTCGCCATTGCCGCCCTCGGCCCCGGCCAGCGGGTGAGTCAACTGCAAACCAGACAACTCGTGCGGGGTCACACCACGAACACGCGTCCACTGATCGTCATTCAGGCGCGCACGGCCCAGAACATTAGCGGCTAGATTATCTGCCAACAAAAATTTGTCACCGACTGAAGCCCAGCATTCCTCCGGTGTCCCGGTGACTTCATACAGGCCGTAGGAAATATCTTCTCCAAAAACGACCGCCTTATTTGAGGGCATCGTCCAAGGTGTTGTTGTCCAAATTACAACGTACGCACCCAGCAACTCTTCATAAGGGCCTTTGTCAGGCAGAGGCACAGGCTCATCGCCAACCGCTGGACCTCCGGGGTCCATTGCCATGTAGCTATCGACCTTGAACTTTACCCAGATGGTGAAGCTTTCCTTGTCGTGATACTCGACCTCAGCTTCGGCCAGAGCGGTCTTCTCGATTGGCGACCACATGACAGGTTTTGAGCCCTGATAGAGCGTGCCGTTCATCAGGAACTTCATGAACTCGTCGGCGATCACAGCCTCGGCGTGATAGTCCATGGTGATATAAGGATCGGGCCAGTTGCCGGTGATGCCCAGACGCTTGAACTCATCGCGCTGGATGTCGATCCATCCCTCGGCGAACTTGCGGCATTCCTGCCGGAAGTCGACGATGTTCACTTCGTCCTTGTTCTTGCCCTTCTTGCGGTACTGCTCCTCGATCTTCCACTCGATCGGCAGGCCGTGGCAATCCCAGCCGGGCACATAGCGTGCGTCAAAGCCCATCATCTGATGGGACCGCACGATCATGTCCTTGATGGTCTTGTTCAGCGCGTGGCCGATATGCAGGTGACCGTTCGCATAAGGAGGGCCATCGTGCAGGGTGAAGGGCGTTCGGCCCTGTTTCTCACGCAGGCGGTCATAGACACCGATGGTCTCCCAACGCTCCAGCCATGCGGGTTCGCGCTTGGGCAGTCCGGCGCGCATGGGGAACTCGGTTTTGGGCAGGTTCAGTGTGTCTTTGTAGTCAGGTGTTTGGGTCGTGTCGGCGCACATTTGGGGCGTCCTCAGGATGATCTTGTCGTGTATGGATCGAAGCGGTCAGTGCGAATTCTCAAGCACCTTTGCCCGGCGTCTCGCGATATCAGAGCGCCGGGGATATAATTCGAATAATGATGGCCAGACGGTCATGCATGCGGGGCTTATAAGATGCCCGTGCCTAATGGTCCAGAGGTTCCGCCTGCTGCGGCGAATGGCGCAGTTTCGCCCATCGATTCAGCCATGCAAGGCCAGCCAGCGCAAGTCCCAGCGCCAACAGCGAGAACACCCGGATCAGCCCGCCCAGCCCGGCGATGTCGATAAGGAAGACCTTTGCCACGGCTAGCCCGATCACAGCCAACCCCGCTTTGCGCATAACGTCGGACCGCCGGGCCAGAGATTGGTAGAACAGAACGGCTCCGATCAGCAGAAGAACGAGGGTATAGGTGTAAAGTTCGGGCTGTGCGACTCCATTGCCTTCGTACAAACCCGCTGCACCCTGCCACACGTGACGGATCGCCAACCCCAGCCAAACTGCGGCCAGCGCCCCTGCAATAGCATAGCTTCCTTGCATGATCTGTTTGGGCATTTCCCTGATCCGCCAAGCCGATCCCCCGATCGCCAAGGCTGGCAACAAATAGGCGATGGCGAGCGTATTCAGAACCGGCGGCCCAAGCACCGGATCTGCATTCGGGTTCAACAACGGGTTTTGGTCTGCCAATGCCAACAACAGATAGAATAGACCATGAGCCGCAAAGAACAGAGCCAGCAGGTATCGCAGGTAATTCAACTTACCGCCCAGCCCGAACCTTTGCACCTGTGCAAACGCTAGCAGCAACCAGATGACGGCCAGAAGACCCAGACCCCAATGGCTGTTGTCAGCGCCGCCCTCACCGAAGCCCTCAAGCCAACGCAGCAACAGCAAGGACAACAAAATGCCTGCCGTCGCCCATGCTGCGCTTTCCAACAACAGCGCCGCCAAGGGGCGCTTTAGGGGACGCAACAGCCACCAGCCCACGACAAACCCCAATGTTGCCGAGCCGTAGACCATCGCCATTTCAAGCACCGGAGCGGAATTGGCCCAGTCCAGCCCCGGATCTAGCACCAAACGCACGGTAACGGTAAAGACGCCGGCCCAGATAAACCAACTCATCGGCGGCAAGATGAACCTGCGGTCCAACGAAGCCGCAACCACAACACTGGCCACCAGAGCAACCGTCAGCGCCGCGGAGCTGAGCACGATGACGCAGGCAAACACCAGACAAGACAGCGTGGACAGGGTGGCCAGTGCTGTTCGCATTCGGTCGTCGCCGTCAGCGCGGGCAAAGCGTTCTGCCAAAACCACCATCAGCACAGCAAGTGCAATTGCGTGCAGTGCCCAAGGGTAGGCTCCGATCACCGAAGCAGGGTGCCAGCCTATTTCCAGCGCTATGGCCAGCACGGGTGCGAAAAGCGCGGCTCCTCCGGCCCAGACGGCGCGATACTGGCTTGCCGTGAACGACCGCCATGCCATCAGGGCTGACATCAAACCTCCCAAAGCGACCAGAACGGTCACCACCATCGGATAATCGGCTTCGGGTGTTTCTGCGTATGTGGCGCCAAAAATGCGCAGTGCCGTGCCATTTCCGAGCCCGTGGGAGGTTATAAAGAATACCAGACCAGTTGCCGGCAGAACGGTCAGGTCCTGAAGGGCTGGCGCATCTTTCGCCCACAGAACCACAGCCAGAACGAGGACGGTCAGCAGGCTGACACCCAACCAGAATTCAGCCTCTGTGTCCGCCCAATGCCAGGACAGGATCACCGCGCTTGCCGCTATCGCTCCGGCGGCCAGTCGGGTTGGGAAATCGGGCCATTGGCGGGCCTTCGGATGACGGATCATCTGAGACAGCATTGGGCCCGCATGATCGGGCCAAATGCGCCGTACCGGGATGGCGGTTGCCAAAAGCGCCAGCACCGTTGCGGCGATCAGGTAACCAGATTCCGTATTCGGGGTCCCGGTCACCAAGAGCAGGTTCGCCGAAAAAGCCCCGAACAATGTCAGGACCGAGATCCATGCCCAGCGCCGCACCGTGTCAATGCCCAGTCCCAATATGGCAACCAGCAGGAAATACGCGTAAAGCCAAGAAGGATCATCGGATGCCCCCCCAACCATGAAGGGTGCAGCAAAGGCACCGATCAGGCCAACCGCAGCAAGCAGCGGGCCGTGGAACCACCCCAGAATGAGACCCACCAGCGCAACGACGACCATCCCCGTCAGCGCCACCTCCGCACCGATCAGGTTGTATAATTGACGGGCAGACAGGATGGCTCCAAAAAGCGTGACTATACCCGCCCCGGAAAAGACCGAGGGTAAATAGGCAGTGGTCGCGGATTCGTCATCCCCGAATTTCCGACGGAGAAACTCTCCTCCGATGATCAAAACAGAGCCAAAACCCAATGCCGCAGCAACCCGGGCCGCCGGAGGCAGCAATCCGTTTTCGACGCCGTATTGCACGAGGAAAATACCGGCCAGTGCCAGCGACAGGGCTGAAACCACATAAAACCAGTTCTCACGCATCCACGCGCCCAGCGCTGCGAACTTGTCATGGCGGAACACGACAGCCGGTGTAGATACGTCTGTATCCTCAACATCTGCCCTCTTGTCTTCCTGCCGTTTTGCCGCCGCCCAAGGCGCCGATCTGCGAGGCGTCTCTTCAGCGGCAAGCTGAGGAGAAAGCGCATCCTGTTCAGGTTGCGGCGCGACTGACGCGTCACCTGAGACCAATGCGCCGATCTGCGTTTCCAGTTGCTCCACCCGGCGGCGCAATCGGGAATGCCCGACCAGAAGCGCAATCAATGTCACGGGGATGGCCAATACAATCAGGCCAACAAGAACTAGCAGCGATTCCAACTGAGTCTCCGATCTTTTTGCGGTCAGGCTATCTTGAGCGGTCGGCAAGTGACAGTCAGGAAAGCCGTGACCCGATCTAAAACACAGAAATCGCCGGGCGCGCGATCATCAGCCACAGTATAGTGAGGACCGCCAGAAACGCTGGTACTCCGCAGGCAAACCAGAACCGGAACAAACGGTAATAGTCCTGCGGCAGTTGCGTTCCCATCTCTGCCGCCGTTCGCGCGAAATCCCGCAACCGGATTTGCACCCAGACCACCGGCAGCCAGAACAAGCCGGTCAAAACATAAAGTACCAGAGACAGCACTATCCACCCTTCACCCAAAGACCACCCGATGCGCAACGCAAGCAACACCCCGGTTATGGGCTGCAAGATCACAGCGGTCGTGGTGAACAAAAGATCGGCCAGAGCAACGATACCCGCCGTGTGCGCAATGATGCGCGGGTCGTCGCTGCGATGTGCCATCAGCATAAAAAAGGCGATCCCTGCCCCTGTGCCCAAAAGAACGCAAGCACCAATGACGTGCAACCAACGCAGGATAAGGTCCGGGTCGATCATCGGCGGTCCAACATTGGCAGTGCGACAAGCGACAGGATCACAGCAGGCAAGATTTTCACCAAGGGCCCCAACGGGTCAAACCACATGTCCGGTGCCGTGATCGAGGCCGCTATCAGATAGAAAATGGCCACCGCAATCTGAGCCAGACAGGCCCATGCAGCCCACGGACGCCAAAGGATGGCCAGACCCAGAGCAACGTCAACCAGAGACCAGAACACAACACTGATCAAAGCCATGGGAGCTGACCACCCTGCTCTGGTCAGAACCTCTGAAGCAGTGGACAATCCAGCCAAACCAAATAGCCCCGACAGCAGCCAGAACAAGCTGAGCGTTGTCACAACCAGCGGCATCAACAACGTCATTCGCGCGGTCAGCCGGTGTTCCCGAGCGCAGGGAAGCGCGGCGTAAATGTCCGGCAGCGATGCAACCTCGTGCCCGGTTACGGCCCTGTAAGGCCCGGGGTCTCCGGTCACGCCATCTGCCATGACTGCCATCGCCGTGCTGCGCAGCGGGGATTTCCAGCCAAGCCAGGCCAACCCATCCGCCAGTGCCGCTGCGGCTTTTGTCAGGAAAGGTGGCAGGGCCACAGTGCAGTGCGCGGCAGGAAACCCCAGCCAACACCGGGTGCTGCGCACCACCTCGGACAGGCTGTGCGGGGTATCCTCGACAAGGTCGTAAGTACCCTGCGGCAGATGATCTGCGACGGCGTCGAGCACTGCCGCGCATAAATCCGGCATCCCAACGCATTGAACGGGCGTATTGGGATAAGCCAGAGGCTGAACCCAAGGCACTGCTGCCAACATGCGCAGCAACGCTGTGCCGCCGTAATCCGTTTGCCCGATCACCAGCCCGGGCTTCAGCACCCAGAGTGGAACGCCTGATGCGCGCAAGGCCTCATCTCCGGCCGCCTTGCTGCGCAAGAAATGCGTACTCGCCGCAGCGTTCGCACCGATGGCGGAAATCTGGACGACGCTTATTCCATGATCCACGCAGGCCTCAGCCAAGGCTGCCATCGCAGTGTGATGCACAGCTTCGAGGTCGTCGTTTGCATTGTCCTGCAACGCACCTGCGCAATTAATCACAACGTCCACACCGGCCAACAGGTCCCGCCAATCCTGCGGGACAAGCAGCCCGCGCAGATCGCCCCGCTTCAGCGAAATACCCGGCAGGGTCTTTGCCCCTTGCCCAAGATCCCGCACCAAGCCCTGAACTCTTGCGCCTTCTGCCTGCAAAGCTCGTACAACTGCAGCGCCAATGAACCCATAAGCGCCCAGAACCAATACATGTTTTCCAGAAATATCGTGTCGTGACATTGGCCCATTCGCCCGTTTTGGATCACTCTACCCAACCGGGTGCAATTGACCAGTTGCGACAGCCGGGCTGCGACAATTACGGATGGAACAGAGACCCGACAAGATACGCGATCAGCGCGGCCAGCCCACCGATCAACAGTGTCTCGATCCCAGACCGCCACCAAGGGGACAACGACCACCGGCTTTTGAACGCACCGATTGCAAAGAAAACCGCCATGGTCATCCAGGCTGATATCGCGAACGCGTTCGGCATCGACGCCAGAAACGGCAACAGCGGGATCATCCCCGCCACCAGAAACGCAAAGAACGTGGCCAGTGCGGCCTTCATCGGATGCGGATCAACACTGCCCAGACCGTATTCGCCTTCGATCATCAGGTTGATCCAGTTTTCATGGCTCGAGGTGATCTCGGCAGTGGCCTCGTTCAAAACGTCGCCCGAAAGGCCCTTTTGTGCGAGGATCTCACGCACTTCTTCGCGCTCACCATCCGGGTACAGCGCAATGTGGCGTTCCTCGACCGCTCGGATTCGGCGAATGTTGTCCAGTTCGGCCTTGGTGCCTGAATAATTACCGGCAGCCATGGAGAATCCGTCGGCCAAAACATTCGCCAGGCCCAGTGCCACGATGACAAACGGGGAAAGCCCTGCCCCTGCGACGCCCGCAACGATGGCAAACGTGGTGACAGACCCGTCGATGCCGCCATAAACAACATCACGCAACACACCTCGGCCGGGTGGTGCATTGATCCGTTCGGCAATCTCCTGCGGGCTGTGACCGTGATCCGTCATGGCTGGCTCCTCCGACACATTCAGTGTGCCGAAAGGAGTGCTTTGATGCCTTGCTTTGGATCAACCTTTGGAGAACAGACCCTGCAGGGCACGTTTGATGATGCCCCGCGTTGACGGTTTGTGCCGGTCCGAGAAGGGCAGCGGGCGGCAAACCTCCATCGCGGCCACGCCCACGCGGGCGCTGAGGGCACCGTTAACCAGACCCTCTCCGAACCGGCGTGACAATTTGCTGAGGACGGAACCGCCCAGAACCGGTTCCAACAAATCGTCGCCAACGGCCACAGCGCCTGTGGCGACCAGATGTACAAAGACTGCCCGTGTCAGGCGCCAACTGCCCAGGGTTCCAGCCCGCCCGCCATAGATTTCCGCAACGCGGCGGATCATGCGCAGCGACGCGGCCAGAGCTGTCACCACGTCCGCCAGTGCCAGAGGCACCAGAGCGGTTACGGTTGCGACCTGCCGTGCTGCGGCCTCGACTTCTCTGCTGGCGGCTTCATCAAGCGGTGCCAGCAGTTCATCTTCGGCGAGGTTCAACAGCGCTGAGGCATCGAACTGATCGCCCATGCGCTCGGCCAGTCGTTCGCGACCCCAGCGGGTGTCTTCGCGTCCAGTGTAGAAGGTGATCAGACGGGAGGTTACAGCACGCGCCTGAGCCAGATCTTCATCAGCCAATGCAGCATCCGCTGCGCGGCGCATTCCGTCAACGCGCGACAAACGTCCCAAGGCCGCCAATTCGCGCAAGGCTATAACAAGTACGACCAGAACAAGCGCCGCCATTAGGCCAGCTACGATCCAACCCAGAACAGGTGTCCGCGCTACCAGCGAAGTTGCGAAATCCCATGCCGCCACGGAAACGGCGGCCCCGACAACGGCCAGTGCCAACCCCCAGAACCAGCGAGCAAGGACGGACGGTTTGCGGGCTGCAAGCCGGGCCGCGCTTTGCATCGCCTGTCCTTGCGGCGGCGCGATGTCCGGTACCGGCGGAGCCTTCGCTACATCAGCAGCGGGCTCGTCCGTTTCAAGATCAATCAGAACCGGACCTTTAGCCATGGGTCACACCTTTGCTGTGCCAGACAAATCTAATGTCTGGCAGGTTTTCGTCATTATCCGCACCATCGCTGCGCCCAACTTCGGCGAAACCATTGCGTTCATAGAACTTGCAAGCGGGTATATTGGCCTGAAACGCATTCAAACTGAGTTGCGTTTGGCCAGATTTCGCATGATTTAGCAGCTGCCGACCCAACCCTTGCCCCCGGGCTTTCGCCTCCAGATAGAGCGAGTGGATTTCCGTACCGTTGAGCGCCAGAAATCCTACCACGCCCCCATCGCCTTCGGCCACTGTGACCCAATCCTGGTCAATCATCCAGCCGCAGAAAGCGATGGTTTCAGCACAGCTGTGCAGCTTGGGCATCCAGTCGTTTTCCAAGGTGAAGCTGTGCAAGATTGTCCCGATTGTACCGGCATCTGTGGTGCGTGCGGGTCGCAGTGTCACGGTCACAATCTGTCTCCGATCAAAAACTGAGTGGCGCGATCGAGACGGATATGCGGAGGGCCATCGCCAGGCTTCAGGGTCAAATGAGCCGGGGCAAAAGCCATGAACCCATAATCCTCATCCAACCAACTGTCCGCCCCGTTTCGCGCCGGGCCCAAAAGATGCGCTGGATCCTCGGGCAACTCGCCCGGATAGAAAGCGGCTTGCTTCCCGCTGTCCAGAAGAGTGCCCCTCACGCACGGCAGTTCCACCCCATTGTGACTGCGTAGCTCTTCTGTCGTGGCACGCAGTGAGGCCAAAGACAGGGCTGCAGTCTGAGCCCCGGCGAAATTCGCCCGGTCGCGGGCCTCACGTGTCAACGCTTCGATGATCGCGGTCAGGCGAGGATGTTGAGTGTGGTGCAGATGGTCGGCTTTTGTCGCGGCAAACAGGATACGTTCGACCCGTTTGCCCAACAGCAACTGACTGAGCCACGCGTTCCGACCCGGACGAAAAGCCAACAAGATATCGGCCATCGCGCGGCGCATGTCTTCGACTGCCTGCGGTCCTTTGTGGATTGCGCCCAGCGCATCCACCAGAACAACCTGCCGGTCAATCCGTGAAAAGTGATCGCGAAAAAAGGGTTTCACGACTTGAGATTTATAGGCTTCAAACCGCCGTTCCATTTCTCGCTGAAGGGTTCGGCGCCGCGACGGGCCAGAGACGACCAACGGCGCAAATGTCAGGACCGGAGAGCCCGCCAGATCGCCCGGCAACAGGAAGCGTCCCGGGGTGCAGTCGTAAAACCCGGCTTCGCGCGCTGCGTTGAGATAGGCGGTAAAAGATGCGGCCAAGGCTTGCGCCACAGGCTCGTCATGACCGGCGCATGGGTCTGTGGCTTGGACCAGCGCTATATAGGCGGCAGCTTCTCCGCGGGTCTCGATGCGAGTCAGTGTTTCCTGTGACCACTCTTCGAAGGATTTGTCCAGCAAAGCCAGATCCAACAACCACTCGCCGGGATAATCTACGATATCCAGATGCACGGTGCGCAGTCCCTGCAAGCCTGCAAGTAACCCGGCAGGGCGGGCTTTGAAGGACAGGCGCAATTCCGACACGGCGCGGGTGCTGTCTGGCCAATGCGGTGCGGGCCCTGTCAGGGCGGACAGGTGTGTTTCATAGTCGAAACGCGGCACAGTATCGTCCGGCTGTGGCTGCAGATAGGCTGCATTGATCCGCCCTTCCTGCTGCGCAACCAACCCGGTCATGCGCCCCCGATCCAGCAGATTTGCCACCAGCGAAGTGATGAAAACCGTCTTGCCCGACCGCGCCAGCCCGGTGACACCCAGACGGATGACTGGCTCAAAAAACGTCTCGGACACGCTGTCGCCGATGGTTTCGACGCCGCGAACAAGATTGTCTGCCAGTGATGAGATGACCAAGCTGCCGCCCCGCAATTATCGTTTCACCCAAGATAGGTAGAGGGTGCAGTACATACCAGCGCTTTCGCCCTCTTGCCCGTTCCCCCGTCGCCCTGTACCAGCGGCATATGCCCAGATATGCGTTGAAAGTCGAATACCAAGGGGAACCGTTTGCTGGATGGCAACGGCAAAAGGATCAGCCGTCCGTGCAAGGTGCCATCGAACAGGCCCTGTCCCGCATCCAACCGGGTGCGCATACGATTGCTGCCGCGGGTCGCACCGACGCAGGGGTTCACGCTTTGGGGCAGGTTGCGCATTGCGACATGGCCAAGGACTGGGACCCGTTTCGCCTGTCTGAGGCGCTGAATTATCACCTCAAGCCGCAGCCGGTGGCGATTGTGAAAGCGACGCGTGTCGCCGAGGATTGGCACGCCCGGTTTTCAGCGATCGAACGGCAATATCTCTTCCGCATCCTGATGCGCCGTGCCCCGGCCACACATGACCAGGGGCAGGTCTGGCAGATCAATCATCAGCTGGACGTTGATGCCATGCAAAACGGCGCAGACATGCTGTTGGGGCGGCATGATTTCACCACGTTCCGGTCCTCAATCTGTCAGGCAGCCAGTCCGGTTAAAACTCTGGATGAATTACGGGTCGAGCAGGTTCAGGGCTTTTCCGGTCCCGAGGTACATTTCCACGTACGCGCCCGGTCCTTCCTGCACAATCAGGTGCGCAGTTTCGTGGGCACTTTGGAACGTGTCGGTGCCGGAGCGTGGACCCCCGAAGACGTGCGCGATGCGTTGGAATCTGCCGACCGTGCGGCCTGCGGGCCAGTGTGCCCGCCGCAGGGGCTGTATTTGGCGCGGGTCGGATACCAGAAACCAGTGTTTGACTGATCTAAATCGCCCGCAACAGTAGCCCACTTGCGATCACGGCAACGATTAGCCCGGCGACCAGTTCGATGGTTGGGGCCAAAACCGAAGCAAATCGTGTAGCTGAGGCTGAGGCCAACAGACCTCCGCGCAGACCAAAGGACGTCCACCCCACCAACGTCGTTACCAACGCTGTTCCCAATGCCATCGCAAAAGCTCCGGCGATACCGACCATCGCAATGCCCATCTGCCATGTCAGGATCAACACAAACAAAGCGCCTGTGCAGGGCCGCGCAGCGATACCCGCAATCAGGATCAGAGCCTCGCGAAACGAGCCCACATTTGCGACTTCTTCCGCTGTTGGACCATGGCGGTGACCGCAATCTGAACAGACCTCGCCATCGTGGTGATGATGTCCATGATCATGATGATTATGGTGATCATGGTTCGATGTGTTCTTTTTTCGTCTTGCAAAACCGCGTAAAGCGCGGACTACCAGCCAAAGACCTATAAGAGCGATTGCACCGTAGCTGATCGGTGCCATGACCTGTTCGGTTGTGCCCACAAGGCTTTCGCGGGACATCTGGAACACCAGCACCCCGGCATAGACCAATACGACGGCCGTCACCGCCTGCCCCAGGCTGGACAATACGCTGATCGCAGATAGACGCCAGAAGGCAACGTGCCGACCCAACCCGTAACCCCCGATCAGAACCTTACCGTGGCCGGGGCCGATGGCATGAAAAAACCCATAGGCGAAACAGACAGCCAGCAGTGTTGCCACCGCCTCGGGTTGCTCTGCACGCGCGGCACGCAAAGACCTGGCAATCTGGTTCTGGAAATCTCGTTGTTCCCCGGCCGCCCAGGCCGCAAGACTGTCAAAGCCGCCACTGCTCCAGAACCAGAGCAGCAGACCACAGGCAAGAGCAACCGGAACGATCAGGTAGCGGGACATGAAATTCGGATCTCGGTCGCGAAGCTTTCACCGACCAGAGGAATATCATTTTCCTCAAGGTCATAGTCTGCATCCAGTGTCAGCAGGAACGCCTGCATCTGCGCAAGTTGTCCGTCGATATCAGGGTCAAACCGCTCCATCTGACACGCAGCGGGGCCAGTTATGGTCACAGGCCGCGTCACTTCGTAAGCGGTATAAAACGTCTCATCAAATGCCTTGGCAGACAGCGAAGTGGCTGGGACCGGTCCAGCCTCCACTGCCCTGAGATGCGTGGTCACAACGCGCCCGTCTTCGGCTGTCGCATGGGCTTCCATCGGGCCGGAAAGTGCAACCGGATTGCCGTCTGCAGTAACGACAAGATCACCGTTGTATCCTTCGACCCATTGCGTATCGAACCCGGTCAGGAACTGTTTTTCGCTTTCCGTCAAAATGCCGTCGGCATCCTGATCCAGTTTCATGTCTTCCATAACAAGCAACGAGTAGAATTCGTCATATGCCCAGGTCACGCGAACATGGGTCAGTTGGCCAGCGTCATCCACAATGAATTCCAACCCCGTATCAATGAAGACATGCGGGTGGGCGTTGGTTTGCATCGGCAAACAACAGATCAGAGTGGTTATAAGGTAACGCATAGGCGCAAGATAGGTCTCTCGATCCCTCTCGGCAACGGCTTTCGCGATCCCGATGCGAAAACCGGCCGACCTTCAGGTCGGTGGAAACAGAACCAGCGTTTGCAGAGCTGTACCCACCGGACCCTGCGTATCGAAAAGCACGGACTGAGACATGCCGATGCCCGAAGGCTGCCAATGCGAAACCGACTCGGACGCCAGCCAATCTGAAACCGGTTCCCGGTGGATATTTACCGTCAGATCGGTGTTCATGAAGCCCATTTCCGTGGTCGGCGCATTCCAAGAGATACCGTTGCCGCAGTCCGCCAACGGGCATAGGGCCTGAATGGGCGACTGATCCTCTCCCTGCAAAAGTTGCGGAGTACGCATCCAAATTGTTTTGGGCCCGGCACCCTGCTTGCCCCCGGCGGGATAGCGAATATCGCTGTAATGTGCGAATCCCGGCAGATCGTGGCGAATTTCACCGATCGGAAAAGGACCATCGACAACATCCTCTATCCTCGGTGCATTTATCCCTACATTCGGTACCTGCCCCAGATCACGCCGCACAAGATGCATCGTGGTGGCCGTAGCGCAGAGCGTATCATCGAGATCGTGTACCGTAACACGTGTGGTCGCGAGCGTCTTGGTATGGCGCGTGCTCTCTGCCGCCACCCTAAGTCCGGACAATGGCAAAGGCCGCAACAAATCGACGGTCAGACGAGTCAGCATCTTTTCGGGGCCGATTTCGGTTTCTGCAGCGCGTACAATCAAACCACTGACCGGTCCCGCGTGGCAATGAACGGCAGACCAGGGCCCGCGTGCGGCGTCGTTGCCGACAAACGCCCCATCGTCGCGCTGATGAAAGTAGGTCTTGTCCGTAAAATCGAGTGCTGCTGCCATTAGGTTCTCATATCCATTTTTGCGTAAGTCGTTTCAATTCACCTGCACTCGGGCGTTCGAACACTTGTACGTTCCGACGTCGAGGGCGGCGTGGTTGAACACCTCGGCATCGCAATCAGTTTGGCTTACGCCTCTGAGGAAACACATGTCATCCGTCCGCATGATCTCCTTCCGGTCATTTCCGTAACATCCTGCAGATGAACATGGTTTTCCTCGGGCAGGGTGACTGTCATGTTTGCGGAAGCGCCCCTCTCAAGTGCCGAGACCAGGCTATACTTTTGATGCAAGGATGGCTTAACTGCCGGGGCCCTGTCCACCGTAGTGACGGGACGTCACCGCATCCAACTTATGCAGGAGCAGCACATGGCGTTGTTGATCGAAACCGGATTGTCCAATTGGATAAGTGATGACGATATTGCCACCAGTTTACGGTTGGTGTTGCCGGATGCGGATATCCGCACAGCCCAAACGGTGGGGAATCCGGACGACATAACGATGCTGGCAGTGGTCGATATGCAACGCGACCACCCTGCGCGGCTTCCGAACCTGAAGCTGGTTCAAAAACTGGGTGCGGGGGTCGAAACCATTGTCAGTCATCCCGGCCTGCCCAGTCACGTGCGCATCGCCCGCCTGAAGCCTGACGCACCTGCGCAGGGCATTGCCGAGTGGTTTTTGGCTTATATCCTGCGCGCTCAACGGCACATGGCATTTCATGAGGCCGCTCAATCCCGCGCCGAGTGGTCCCCCCGCGCACCCGTTTTCACCCCGGACACCGTGGTCGGCGTTCTGGGCCTTGGCCACATCGGAGCCCGCACAGCGCGGATGTTGAGCGCCGTAGGTTTTCAGGTGGTGGGCTGGAGCCGTTCGCCCAAAGCAATTGAGGATGTGACCTGTCTGCACGGGCAGAAGGCTTTGCCCGCACTTCTTGGCCAATGTGACCACGTCTGTGCGATCCTGCCCTCGACCCCGCAAACCGCTGGCCTGTTTGATGCCAAGTTGCTGGCGGCGATGAAACCCGGCAGTCAGTTGCTGAACGCCGGGCGCGGAGATCTGATTGATGAAATCGCACTGATCGCGGCACTGGACGCAGGTACACCGGGACATGCCGTGTTGGACGTCACGTCACAGGAGCCCTTGCCACAAGACAGCCCGCTTTGGCGACACCCCGGCGTGACGATCACACCACATGTCTCGGGCTGGCATCTGGGTGACGCGCTTTCAGATGTGGCTGAAAACTACCAACGCCTTTGTTCCGACGTCCCCCTGTTGCATGAGGTGAACCGGGATCAGGGATACTGACACCGGACCAGATGATCAGGGTGCAAGAATCCAATTGCCGTTGCCGTCATTGCATCGGCGGGTTCGGATTTCCCTGCTTTGGTCGCCACCGTCCGGCTGAATGACATGCTGCAGACCAACGCAATTTCCCTTTACGGATTGCACGCGGATTGTGCCCTTGGACCCCGTGTCATCATTCTTCCATGCCCGTTCCTGCCCCACAGATGGCGCGCCACTGGTCAAAAGTGCGTTTGAGGCTGCATTGACCACTTCGAAATCCGCTGGAGATAACCCCATCTCGGCTATGATTCGGGATAGCGGCTTGGCCTCGACCACATTGGTCATAAAAAGGACACCGCACGCGGCAATTGCGGTCAAAAACGTGGCTTTCATGGCGGCCTCACAGAGCTGAAGTCATTTGCGGTTCAGAATATACCTCTGATCCGACAGGGCCAAGCCCTTGACGTGAACCTCCAAAGTATCCCGATCACACCGACTCTGGGCTGGACCTAACAACGCTACGCCTATCCACCTATAGTACCAGCCAAATTGCCGTGAGACGCATAATGACTTTCGAACCTTTGTTGCGCCGACTTAAAGCTGCGTCAGCCGGAACCCTCACCTGAATTCGTCACATTCACAGACGCTTACCCGCCACAATATGCAAGTGAGCATTGTCAATTTAGAACCCGATGAGGTCATTCCTTTTGACGAACCCCACGTGATGGCGCACGGGCCTTACGTATTGGCAGGCAAGGCCGTCTACAGCCTCAATCAGGATTGGGTCGGGTAGAGGCAGGTGGTTAAATGTGGCTGCGTGCCTTCTGCTCACAAAGCCTGTTACACCGGCAGTCCGGGGCGGTTCAGATACCAGCTGTACAAGGTCGTGAACCGGCATACCCTCACGCCCCTTTCGCACGGCTGAACAGAAGACTGGTCAGAACTTGCAGTGAATTTATGAGCTCGGGGCTTCACACACGGGCCGGAATTTGCTGAAATCCAAGTAAATTCTGATTTGAGCACTGGAGATTGTTCCATGAAACTACGCCCTGCCCTACTGGCCATTGCTGCACTCGCTGCTTCTGCCGCCCTTTACACCTCACCGATTTCGGCAAAGGAAGAAACCAAATCCGTTTTCGTCATGAGCCGCACCTGGGCGGTGACACAGGTTTCTGACGCTCCGGTCATTTATCGTGCCACGCGTGACAACAACAACCTCAACCCGTTCGGCCCCCCGCCACGCCTGCGTACGATTCAGGCCATCGCGGCGATTCAGCAGGCAACCGGGTGCAAACCGATCGTGGCCAGCATGTATCAGAACATCTCGGGTCAGTTCTTCTCGCAGGTCAGCTGTAACTGACGCGGGGCCAGATCTGGCATTGAGGTCGCCCGACCGGCCTGCCATAGCTTGCGCATGAAACTCGCGATTAACGGATTCGGCCGCATCGGCCGCACGATCCTGCGGCAGGTTCTGGCCCTGCCGAAAGGGTCAGATATCGAGCTGGTGTTGATCAATGACATCGCGCCGCTGGAAACCTGCGCCTACCTGTTCAAATACGACAGCACATTCGGTCCCTATCCCGGAGATGTGTCCGAGGGGGATGCTGCGTTGATCGTGAATGGGGCCACAATTCCAATGACCCACAGCGCCGATCTGACCCGCGTTGATCTGTCGGGCGTTGACGTCATGCTGGATTGCACGGGTATCGCCCGCAGCTCCGACGTGGCGCGTCGCGGGTTGTCTGCGGGCGCAGGTAAAGTACTGATCTCAGGCCCCTCACCCGCTGCCGATGTCACAATCGTTCTTGGCGCAAACGAGGATCAGTTGGGCAGCGCACGGATCGTGTCAAATGCGTCATGTACCACCAATGGGTTGGTGCCGTTGGTCAAAGTCATCGACGATATCGGCGGCGTCGCATCGGGGCACATGACGACCATCCATTGCTACACCAACAGCCAGCCTATGGTCGACGCCCCGCGCGGCGACCTCGCCCGTTCGAGGGCCGGTGCGCTGTCGATGGTACCAACCACATCGAGCGCCATGCACCTTATCGATGTCGTCCTGCCGCATCTCGCAGGTCGCATTTCGGGCGCAGCTGTCCGTGTACCGACTGCAAGCGTGTCCGCCGTTGACCTCGTGGTTACTCTCGATCGAGGTATGAGCGAAGAAGCTTTCGATCATGCCCTGAAACAGGCTGTTGCCGCATCTCCTGTCCTTGGCTGGACGGGCATGCCGTTAGTCTCATCCGACCTGCGGGCTCGCCCAGAATCGCTGGTTATCGCCGGACCGGAGACTCGTATGGTGGGTGAAAACCAGGTGAGGGTCTTTGGCTGGTACGACAACGAATGGGGTTTCTCGGCGCGAATGCTGGACGTGGCCCGCCTTATGGCTTCCGAATAGCCGGACCCCGTCCCGCAATTTCGTACGCGATCCGGCGTTGGTTTGGCTATTTGTAACCTGGCATGCTTCAGGCACTGTACCCGAACATCGTGCCCGTATTTCTTCTGTGGCATCGTCAGTCAGTTCTTCCAGCGGAACGAAGTTAAGAACGGTTGCAAAGACCGCTTCAGGCAACAGATTGATCATCGTGACGACAAGACCGGTCACAAGCGGGATCATGATCGGTAAAAAAGGTAAAGCCTGTTCCCGGAGCAATCGGTAGCGACGTCTGGGTCAGGTACGAAAACTTGGGGAAATCAGGCGAATACGGACCAAACCCAAATCCGTCTGCGCGAGCGCAACGATTGCAGGCGTCACCTTCGGGACAAACACCGCCAACAGGTGCTAAATTCCAGTGGAATATCCTTGGGTCGTGCAACTGAATAATTCAGATTCCAAAGCTGTTCAGGCGTTCTTGTTGACGTTGCGACCACGCGTACCGTTCTCAATGAACGCTTGACTTCCATCAGGGCGGCACTCGACCATCTCAGGCGTGCACAGCAGCGCAAGCGGGCTGGTGTCGAACCGTTCAACCTGTCGTCAGGCCTCGGCAATTTCCGTCACACGACCCTACTCGATCCGCCGCTGATAGGCCCTCAGGATCGACGCATTGTCGTGATCCCGCTCTGAAATTACAATAGAAAACCCAAATGCCAGAGTGTAGCGCTGGTTCAATTCGGCAAAACTCTCCTGTTCCGCATCCGTCAGCGCGTCCAACCCGGCAAACGCTTGTCCGGATGTGCTTGCCAGAGTTAACCGCTTTGCCTGCACAAGCTTGCCCTCCAGGTCCGGGTGAGCAGTCAAAACTCCCAGTCGCTCCTCCACTGAAATCGAGCTGACGATGCGTGACAACGCGCTATGCAGCCCGCCTGCAGTCTCATGCGCCAGATCCAGTTCCAGATCAAAAGATCGTTCAGCGACCCAGGCGGAATGCACAAAACCCCGCCGTAAGCCGCAACAAACTGGGAGCGATCCATCTGCGAGGGTTTTGCGCTTTGAGCTAGTGGGTGAGTGTTTGCCCAATTCTGAGCGATCTGCAGCGTATAGCAAACCAGACCTCTGACAATCCACGCTCAAAATCGAGGAGCCGTTTCAGACGCTTCATCCCCACGCAGCACACAGTTTTCACCCACCTCTTCGTAGATCTGCACGGCCAGTTTTGCCTCGTCTGACCATTTTGCTCCCTGCGGGGTCGCTCCGTATCCGATCATGTCCCTGGGGGTAATCAGGCGGCTGCACAGCGTGTTCCATTTCCTTCACTGCTCCGGTCAGCCTTGGCCCAAAACGCGCTCCATTGCGAATCCGGCAACTCTCGCAACATTTTGGTCGAGAAGGAAACTAACGCAGAAGGTCGCATCGGCGACGCGATTCTGCCCAAGGAAACAATCAATACAGGCACTTACGAGCAGATCGTCTTTGCACAGCTGCTTCCTGTTGGCCAAGCGCGCTGTATTGACCCTGCAGAGAACCTGACCCCTGGCGCGACCGCGTCGTGGCGCCCTGCCCAACTCTGTGCGGTGCCGAAACGGCACAAACGGAGGCGGGAGCGTTTCTGGGCCAGGTGTTCCGAGCTGCGGACAACTTTGCCGATCCGTTCGCTCATGAAGCCCATAAACAATCGCGCCTTCGGATTCTGATTGCGTCGGTGCGCATAAGGACAAGCCATCTGTATTGAACCCGGTGGGATTTCAGTTGCAACCTGCATAAGGCAGCCTGCTTTCAGGTGTGCCGCCACATCAAACACTGGCTACATCGCGATGCCCTGTCCCGACGGCGCCCAATCCGTAACAACACTACCGTCGCCACATTCATATCGGCCTGAACAGCAATACCCCCGGCCTTACGGGCGATGAGAAGGGGCAGGTGCATGGCAGCAGCTTCCATCACATCCAGAAATATCTGATTGCGCCCGAACGGACGCCCGACCGTCTGACGGAAATCAATTGGGAAGGCTGTTCGACCTGGTAGTGCGGCAAGGCATCTTGGTTTCGGCCACATCACTGACCGTGGGCTTGCTGATCTATGACTTTCTCTGCAAATCCAGGCTGAGTGAGCGCCCGGCACTGTTGATGGCTCTGCTGTTTGCACTTCGGGTTGCGATGGGCCGGAGGCATAACCAGATCTGCGCCGGACGCACCATGAGGCCGCATTTTGAGACCTTTACCGTCACGATCATGCCGGCAATCCGACCCGGGCGTGGTTAGCGACAGCCTGCTGTTCATCACCGCCGCGGGTTGTCCACCACCGCCTTGAGCCAGCCTCTGGAAGAAGCCAAGGCGCAACAACTTACGCCTTATGAAAACAGATTACTTCCGTGGGAGGGTTTGAGGATGCTCACGATATTGTTTTGAGGCGCGGTTCAATGCGCCATGCCCGCGAGCCGGTTGCGAAGACATCACACGAGCCCCCAAGGACCTGCGTTTGGACACCAGGTCTGACATCGCGGGAAATGCACGGCAGATTTGTTTGCAGGCAGGTGTCACCCACGCGATGCCACCCGCAAACGTGACTTATTTGGAACCTCAAGACCGTCAGGCCATCAACCGCTGGCTCCGCAATGTTGGGCTGTAAGGTCAACACAATTTGCCCAAAATTGCACGTCTTGCGTTTAATCCCTTTTCCCATCTGCTTTCAGATGCTCTAACCTGAATTCAAAGGGTCGTGCATAGCACGGGCAAGAGAATTGGAACTGGGACAATTGGGGCAATTCATGCAAGGGAGCAAGCGGCAAGGCCGTCTGGGGTGCTGGCTGATGGCCGCTGTCGTGGCTTTGACCCCAACCACACTGGCTGCTTTGGAAACATCTCTCACCGCTCCGGGTGCATCGAAAGAGCTGGTTGAACGCCTCGAAGAGACATCTTCAGTAACGACCGCTGAAGAACGTGGCCTCGACACTCCGCTGGAAATCCTGTCAGCAGCCTTGTCGGATTATCGCACGATTGTGCAAATCCTGTATGATGAAGGGTATTTCAGCCCGGTCGTCAGCATCAAGCTTGACGGGCAGGAAGCAGCCGAATTGAGCTCTCTTACGGTACCCGCTCAAATAAATCGGGCCGCGATCACCATTGAAACCGGACCAAGCTTCAAATTCGGTACTGCCACCGTTCAGCCCCTCGCCCCTGACACCGAACTTCCTGAGGATTTTGCATCCGGGAAACTGGCCACAACCGGCGCCATTCAACAAGCCGCCTCAGCCGGTGTTCAGGGGTGGAGAGACGCCGGTCACGCAAAAGCCGAAGTCGGGAGCCAGACCATCATTGCGCGACATGCACAGGCACGTCTGGATGCACAAATCGACCTGGAACCTGGGCGCAGGCTGACTTTTGGAAAAATGTTCATCAAAGGCGACACGGATGTACGCCACAGATCCATAGAAAAGATCGCAGGCTTCCCAAGCGGAGAAGTTTATTCGCCCGAAAAAATCCAGAAAGTCGGAACACGGTTGCGCCGGACCGGGACGTTTAACGTCGTATCGCTGCAAGAGCGGGAAGAGCCCAACCCCGACGGTACACTTGATTTTGATGCCACGTTCGAGGACTTGCCGAAGCGCCGCCTGACCTTTGGGGTCGAACTGGCTTCTCGTGATGGTGTCGATGTGACCGCGACGTGGACCCATCGCAACGTGTTCAGACGCGCGGAACGGCTGCGGTTCGAAGCGGCGGTCCGAAATATTGGCGGTGCAGAGGATATTGATGGCCGGATCGGGTTGCGCCTGGATCAGCCTGATCGTCTTGGCCCGGACGACAATACTTTCTGGAGCGCCTTGCTGGAACGCCGCAACACGGAAAACTATAACGTGACCGTGGCTTCGCTGGCCTATGGTGCGCGCCGTACCTTCTCAGACAAGCTCTATGCCGAAGCCTCTGCCGGGTTTCAGTGGTCGGACGCGGATGACGCATATGGCAGCGGCCGGAAGTTCAGGTATTTCATCCTGCCGTTCCGATCCGAATGGGATGAGCGTGACAGCAAAGTCAGTGCCACACGCGGTTTCTATCTGGATTCGCAGGTGATGCCCTTTGTCGGTATTTCCGGCACCGACACAGGCGTTCGCATGTTCTTTGATGGCCGCGCCTATACCAGCCTTGGCACCGGAGGTCGGCTGGTGCTGGCGGGACGGGCGCAATTGGGGTCTGTCATCGGCCCGCCCGCAGATGGCGTCACACCCGACTTTCTGTTCTTCTCCGGAGGTGCGGGAACTGTGCGTGGGCAACCTTTTGAAAGCCTCGGCATTCCGGTTGGAACCGGCGTGGCAGGCGGCAAATCGTTTTTGGGCTTTTCCGGTGAAATCCGGGGCAAGGTTACTGACAGCCTGTCGTTGGTCGGGTTTTACGATTACGGTGTTGTCGATACCTCTTCCTTCATTGGCAGCGGCGCGGAAGACCACGCAGGTGCGGGTCTTGGCGTACGATATGATCTGGGCGGGTTTGGCCCTTTGCGGTTTGATCTGGCCTATCCGGTGAGTGGTTTTACCGGAAACGGCCTTCAGTTCTACATCGGGATCGGACAGGCATTTTGAGACGGCATCTTTCATACCCTCTGCTGATCGGCACACTGGTGTGTGTACCCGTTGCTGGTCCTGCGCAAGAGGACGAAGGCGGCAGCATGATCGAGCGGTTCCTGCAGGATACGCTGTCCGGCGACGATCAGAACGTCACCGTCAAAGGCCTGCAAGGTGCCCTGAGTTCACGTGCCACAATTTCCGAGATCACGGTTGCCGATGACGAAGGAGTCTGGCTGACCATCAAAGATGCCGAGCTGGACTGGAACCGACTGGCTTTGATTCGTGGGCGATTTTCGGTCAATGCTCTGACTGCACAAGAGATCGACGTTGCCCGCGCGCCGGGCACCACTACCAAGGATACGCCTCCGCCTGCGGCGGAAACGCAGGCCTTTCAACTGCCTGAACTGCCAGTCGCCGTCGAAATCGGAGAAATCCGCATCGATGAACTGGCTTTGGGCGAGCCCCTGATTGGCGTCGCCGCAGAGCTGGCCGTGAATGGAAACCTGTCGCTGGCCGACGGGACGCTGGACACAAACCTGGATATCACCCGGCTGGACCGCGCTGGTGATGAAATCAAGTTGACTGCGGGCTTTCAGAACGCTGACAGCCAGATCGATCTGGACCTTCAGGTGACCGAAGCCGCGGGTGGCCTGATTTCGACCGCTCTCAAAATCCCGGACAGCCCGCCGATCGGATTAACGGCAAAAGGGTCCGGACCGGTGACTGATTTTACGGCAGACATCGGCCTCAGCAGCGATGGTCAGCCTCGGGTGACCGGGCAAGTTCGGTTGCGGTCGGCGCCGACCGCGGCGGCAAGCGCGGACGAGGGTATCGTCTTTACAGCCGATCTCGGCGGTGATCTGACGCCCTTTGTTGCCGACAATATGGATATGTTCTTCGGCACAAAAACACAGCTGTTTGTAGATGGGCGGACGCAGCCAGAAGGCGCATTGACCATCAGTGACCTGAAGCTTACCTCGCAGGCGCTGAACCTTGAGGGTGAGTTACAATTGGCAACAGGCGGTCGTCTGCAACTCGCGGCCCTTCAGGGTCGTGTTACACCGCCAGATGGACAAAGCGTCGTTCTGCCGATCTCGGGCGGCGGCACATCCATTGAGGCTGCGCAGATTTCCGCGCTGTTCGACGAAAAGAACGGCAACCTCTGGGATTTGAGCCTGACGGCAAACGCTGTGAAAACCGAACAACTCAACTTGCAGCGCGCGCAGATTTCGGCGCAAGGGACCCTGGAACAGGGTGACGTCCTGAAATTTGATGGCGATCTTCAGGCCGCTTTGGACGGAATTGATCTAACTGACGCCGCTTTGAACGCAGCCGTTGGCGACCGCATTACTCTGGACGGCACCTTCGAATATGGCAGTGATCAAACCCTGAATCTGTCCGGGTTCGAACTGGTCGGTTCGGATTACGAACTGGGCATCGACGCATTGATCAGCGGCTTGTCCACTGGACTGGCCATCGACGGCACCGCCACACTGGACGCGACGGACCTGTCGCGGTTTTCAGATCTGGCCCAATTGGAGTTGGGCGGTCAGGCCTCTGCCCGGTTAAAGGGTCAGGGCTCTCCTCTGGAAGGTAGTTTCGATGGCAAGTTGGAGGTTGAGGGAATAGACCTCTCGACCGGGCGCGACGACATCGATCCGGTCATCCGGGGAAAAACTACGCTTACACTCGACGCCGAGCGCGGCGCAAACGGCCTGACCGTCCGCGACTTCACCCTGATCGGTGATACATTGCGCGCGCAGGTCGACGGCACGGTAACGACCCCTGATGGTAACGTGACCATAGACGGGCAGGCCACGGTCAATTCCCGGGATCTCTCCATATTCTCTGGCCTCGCAAAACACGAGCTCGGCGGCGCCGTACAGGCGGAACTGAAAGGAAAAGGGACCGTTCAGACGCTGGAGTTTGACGGCACGGCCAGCGTATCGGGCCGGGATATCAAAACCGGTCTGGCCGAGATTGATCCGCTGTTGGCCGGTCGAAACGAGATCACGTTCGACGGCGCGCTGAGCCAGGAACAGATTGTGATCCGCGACGCGACAGTTAACGGCTCGGCCCTGACCGCTAGAGCCTCTGCTACAATAGACGACCCGACGAGCGCCTTGGCGGTAGACGGACAAGCCAATCTGAACATCCCGGACCTGTCGTTATTCTCAGGCCTTGCCCAACGTGATCTGGCGGGAGCGATCCGTGCAGATGTTGCTGGCAAGGGCGCAGTCGGTAACAAAGCGTTCGACGTAAAAGGCAATTTGGCTGCAGACGATATCAAAACCGGAATCGACGTGGTTGACGGTTTAGTCCAGGGACGAACGAACCTGACCGTGGACGCGTTGAACAACGACGAAGGCCTGAACATCCGAACGTTCCAACTGATCGGAACCGCGCTGTCAGCAAATGCATCGGGCAAGCTGGACCGAGATGCCGGTGGCTTGGACTTTTCCGCCAAATTGGACGATCTCAGCCGTCTGTCACCAACCTTATCCGGCCCGCTTAACCTAAGAGGGAACGTCGCACCTACCGGCTCGGGGCTGGAAGGCACAGCCCGTCTGGACGGACCTGACAGCTCGTACGCCAGCCTTCAAGGAACGGTCGACCGGAACGGTTCGGCCGATGTGGACTTCGACGCCAAACTAAATCGGATCGAGAGGTTTGTGCCCGAATTCCCCGGGACCGTTGCAGCCACCGGAATGGCCAAGCGCGACAATGGCATCTGGACCATCGATGCCAAGGCACAAGGGCCTGCGGACATAAACACAACGGTGGCCGGTACTTTTGACGAAAGCAGCGGCGAGGCCGACCTGACAGCACAGGGCGGCATCAACCTTGGGATCGCGAATGTTTTTATCACTCCCAATAAGATCGACGGATCGGCGCGTTTCAATCTGGCCCTCAAAGGCGCACCTGCGCTGGCGTCGCTTAGAGGATCGATCACTACGTCAGGGACATCCCTTGCCATTCCCAATGCGGGTCAGACCATTACCGGGATCAGCGGTCAGGTAGATCTGGCGCAAAGCCGCGCCAACATCACGCTGAATGGTGGCATGCGCGCGGGTGGCAGCTTTACCGTAAACGGACCTGTTGACCTGACCCCTCCGTTCAATGCCCAGATCACCACTGCCCTGAACAGCCTCGTGCTGACGGATCAGCTGCTGTATGAAACCACCCTGAACGGCCAGATTGCAATGACCGGGGCTTTGGCCGGAAACAGCTCGCTCTCGGGACAGATCACTTTTGACGAGACCAACATCAACCTTGCGGCCGCTTCGGGCGCTGTAGGCGCGGCACCTGTCCCGGACATCCAGCACGTCAATGAAAGCCGCGCCGGTTTCATCACGCGAGAGCGCGCCGGGTTGGTTGCGACCGAAGACTCGGAAAAAAGCGAATCCCGGGTTGCACTGGATATCAGCTTGCTGGCACCGAAGGAGGTGTTCGTCAGAGGGCGCGGCGTGAACGCTGAACTGGGTGGTCGAATCTTCATCGGCGGCACCACAGCCTCTGTTGTTCCGTCCGGTCAGATCGAGTTGATCCGTGGGAATTTCGACATTCTGGGCCGCAGGCTGGCACTGACCAAGGGGATCGTCACATTACAGGGCGACCTGACGCCGTATATCGAATTCGAATCCTCGGCAAGCACCTCAGACGGCACAGCGACAATCGAAATTGCAGGTCCTCTGGATTCGCCTGAGGTCGATGTGTTTTCCGACCCCGAACGTCCGGCTGAAGAAGCGCTGGCGATGTTGCTCTTCGGGAACCGGTTTTCGGAAATCTCGCCTTTCCTGATCGCACAGATGGCGGCATCACTGGCGCAGCTTAGCGGTGCGGGGGGTGATGCAACCAAGGGCCTGCGCGAATCCACAGGTGTTGATACGATCGACATAGGCGCTTCGGAAGGCGGCGCGGGCCGTTTGGGCGCAGGCGCGTATCTGGGTGAAAACCTTTATACAGACTTCACTGTGAACACTGAAGGCGATACCGAAGTGAACCTGAATCTGGATGTGACTGACAATTTCACAGTTCGTGGTACCGTAGATGGTCGCGGCGAGACAGGTCTTGGTCTGTTTTTCGAACGCGACTACTGAAACATTATTTCCAGCGGACCCCAATCTGCTGGCCCATCTGGGGCGCAAGCGCCAATGCCCTGTGCTCCGGCATTATTTGCGCACATCGTTCAACCACCCAGGTCGGATGCCCGTAATAATCGATCTATTCTGGCCGCAACGCAAACTCGTGAATATCTACAGTCGCATCATAAAGATCGCCATGACGACCCACTGGTAGAAACTCTTGCGACATGTCCAGGCGGGCCTCACTCATCCGGGTCGTCAAATATCGCGACAGCCCGGATAAATCCAGCCGAGGCACCTTTGATCTTGAAGGGGAAACAGGAAATCTCAAATCCTGTCGCAGGCAGGTTTTCCAGATTGGTCAACTTTTCCATGTGGCAGTAGCCAATCTCCATCGAGGCCCGATGCCCTTCCCAGATAATCGACGGGTCGCGTGTTTCGGCATATTCCAGGGCCGTAAGCGCAAAAGGCGCATCCCAACTCCAGGCGTCTGTACCGGTCACTCGAACCCCGCGTTCGGTAAGATATAGAGTTGCCTCGCGACCTATGCCGCAGCCTTTCATCAGGTAGTCGGGCTGCCCGTATCGTGTGCCCGCCGAGGTGTTCACCACGACAATATCCAAGGGACTGAGCGTGTGGTCGATCCGCTTTAGTTCCGCCTCAACATCCGCAGCCGTGACCACATATCCATCTTCGAAATGGCGGAAATCCAGTTTCACGCCCGGGTTCAAGCACCATTCCAACGGCACCTCATCAATGGTGATCGCCCGGTCACCTTTATCCATGGTGGAGTGGTGGTGATAAGGCGCATCCAGATGAGTGCCGTTGTGAGATGCGATCTGCAAGCGCTCTAGCGCCCAGCCTTCGCCCCCTGGCAATTCCTCTTTTTTTAGGCCCGGAAAAAAGGAAATGACCTGATCGGCGGTTTGATCGTGGGTCAGATATTCAATCTCAGGCAGCATGATCGGCGGGTCCGATACGATGCCGGTTTCAAGGGGAACGGATAGGTCTACTAAACGACGCGCCATAAACTCCTCCGTGAATGATCTATTGTGCAGGGTTGGACGCGTACAATCGGCTGTCAAGACGTGAAAAGGCGACCTCAGGGGCCGCCTTTTCTGTTTCTTTAATTGTTTCTGGCGCTATTCCGCCGCGATCGCATCCCCAATCTTTTCGACACGAATAGCCGAGAACTTGAACTCAGGGATTTTGCCATAGGGGTCGATGGCCGAGTTCGTCAGAATGTTTGCCGCCGCTTCGACATAGGCAAACGGGATGAACACCATATCTTCTGCAATTGCGCGGTCGGCCCGCACCATGATCTCGATTGAACCACGACGCGTGGTCAGGCGGATCATTTCGCCCGGCTCGATCCCCATCAGCTTGAGCGTACGGGGATTCATCGAGCAGTTTGCCTCGGGCTCAACCGTATCCAGAACGTTGGAACGGCGGGTCATCGACCCAGTGTGCCAATGTTCCAGCTGACGGCCGGTTGTGGCAATCATCGGGTAGTCGTCATCCGGAGCCTCATCTGGTGGGATGACGCTGGCCGGGGTGAACCTCGCCTTACCGCCCGCACGGGGGAAACCGTCGCCAAACACGATCGCCTGCCCCGGGTCGGTTTCGGACAGCGACGGATAGGTGATGGTTTCGGTTTCCAGACGCTCCCACGTGATGTTGTTGAGCGACGCCATGGTCAGCTTCATTTCAGCAAAGACCTGAGATACATCGGTGTAATCCCAGTTCAGCCCGATCCGCTGTGCCAGCTCAACTGTGATCTTCCAATCCTCGCGCGCCTCGCCCGGAGGGGCCACGGCAGGACGCACCCGCTGTACCTGACGGTTGGTGTTCGATACCGTGCCGTTCTTTTCGTACAGCGCGGAGGCGGGCAGGATGATGTCGGCATAGTTTGCCGTCTCGGTCAGGAAGATGTCCTGCACAATCATCAGATCCAGCTTGGCCAATGCTGCACGGGCATGGTTCACATCCGGGTCCGACATGGCCGGATTTTCACCCTGGATATACATGCCCTTGATGTTGCGCGCATAAATCTGATCGATGATCTCGGTGACGGTCAGGCCCTTCTCGTTCGAGAAATCATCCGAGTTCCAGACTTCGTTGAACTTCGCGCGAATGCCATCATCCGTCACTGTCTGATAATCCGGCAGGAACATCGGGATCAGACCCGCATCCGAGGCACCTTGTACGTTGTTCTGACCGCGAAGTGGGTGCAGACCGGCACCCGGTTTGCCGACGTTACCGGTCATCAGAGCCAGCGAGATCAGGCAGCGCGAGTTGTCAGTGCCGTGAATATGCTGGCTGACGCCCATACCCCAGAAGATCAGACCGGCCTTGGCCTGTGCAAAGGTACGCGCCACGCGGCGCAGCTGATCCGGTTCAATGCCACAGATCGGCGACATCGCCTCGGGCGTGAACTGGCGCAGATGCTCTTTCTCCGCTTCCCAATTCTCGGTCCAACGATGGATGTACTGGCTGTCATACAACTCTTCTTCCACGATCACGTTCATGATCGCGTTGAGCATCGAGACATCCGCGCCCGGACGGAATTGCAGCATTTCGGTCGCGAATTTGCGCATGCCGACGCCGCGCGGGTCCATCACGATCAGCTTGCCGCCACGCTTGGTGAATTGCTTGAAATAGGTCGCCGCGACAGGGTGGTTCTCGATCGGGTTCGAGCCGATAATGATCGCCACATCAGCGTTTTCGATCTCGTTGAAGGTTGCGGTCACGGCGCCAGAACCGACGTTCTCGATCAGCGCGGCAACAGACGACGCGTGGCACAGACGGGTGCAGTGGTCGACGTTGTTGTGCTTGAAACCCTGACGGATGAACTTCTGGAACAGATAGGCTTCTTCGTTGGTGCATTTGGCCGAACCAAAGCCAGCAACCGAACGCGGATCTTCGTCGCGCAGGGCCATCAGCTTGGTTGCGGCCAGATTCATCGCCTCTTCCCATGTCGCTTCGCGGAAATGGGTGCTGAGGTTGCCGGGATCAACGTTCAGACCCTTTTCAGGCGCGTCTTCACGCCTGATCAGCGGCTTGGTCAGGCGGTGCGGGTGGTGGATGTAGTCGAATCCGAACCGACCTTTGACGCACAGACGGCCTTCGTTGGCGGGGCCGTTGATGCCCTCGACATATTTGACCTTGCCGTCTTTGACCTTCAGCGAGACTTTGCAGCCTACGCCGCAGAACGGGCAGACGCTTTCGGTCTCAGAGTCATAGTCCTTGCTGTCGCCCTGCTGCTTGTCATCCAGCACAGTGGCAGGCATCAGCGCACCTGTCGGGCAGGCCTGAACGCATTCGCCACAGGCCACGCAGGTCGAATCGCCCATCGGGTCGTTCTGGTCGAACACCACTTGCGCCGTATGTCCGCGACCTGCCATACCAATCACGTCGTTCACCTGCACATCGCGGCAGGCACGGACACAGAGGTTGCAGTTGATGCAGGCGTCCAGATTGACACGCATCGCGACGTGGCTGTCATCCAGCAACGGAATTTTTTCCGCCTCTTTCGACGGGAACCGGCTGTCGCTGACTTCGTTCAGCTTGGCCATGTCCCAGAAGTGGCTGGATGTGTCATGTGGCCGCTCGGGTTGGTCAGCCACCAGCAGTTCCATGACCATGGCGCGAGATTTCTCGGCGCGGTCGGTGTCGGTCTTGACGACCATCCCCTCGGCCGCCGGGCGGATGCACGAGGCGACCAGCGTGCGTTCGCCTTCCACCTCGACCATACAGGCACGGCAGTTGCCGTCCGGTTTGTACCCTGGTGCGGGTTTGTGGCAGAGGTGCGGAATTACCAGTCCACGGCCATTTGCCGCTTCCCAGATCGTGGTGCCGTCGGGCACGGTGACGTCATCGCCGTTCAGGCTGAAGGTGACGGTCTTGGTTGGGCTTGCATCAAGCATGGCTCTGTCTCCCTCAGATTTCGTCAGCGAAATGTTTCATGACCAGGCGGATCGGGTTCGGGGCCGCCTGCCCCAGACCGCAGATCGAAGCATCGCCCATGACCTGACACAGATCTTCCAGCAGATCGGTATCCCACTTGTCGGCTTGCATCAGCTTTACCGCCTTTTCACAGCCTGCCCGGCAGGGTGTGCACTGACCGCAGCTTTCATCCTCGAAGAACCGCAGCATATTCAGCGCCGCATCGCGGGCGGTGTCCCGATCTGACAGAACCACAACTGCGGCAGACCCGATGAAGGTGCCCAGCGGCTGCAGAGTGTCAAAGTCGAGCGGGACGTCGTCGATGTTCGAGGGGAGAAGACCTGACGACGGCCCGCCCGGTTGATACGCCTTGAACACATGGCCCTCGGCCATGCCGCCGGCGGCATCAATCACGTCAAGAATGGTTGAACCTGCGGGCAGCAGGTAAACGCCCGGCTTCGCCACCCGGCCCGAGACCGAATAGCTGCGGAGGCCGGTACGACCATTCTTTTCAACTGAATTCAGGATCTGCGGCCCCTCGCGGCAGATCTTCGAAACCCAATAGAGCGTCTCGACATTGTGCACCAAAGTCGGACGGTTAAAGACCCCAACCTGCGCCACGAACGGAGGACGGTGGCGCGGCAGGCCCTTCTTGCCCTCAATCGACTCGATCATCGCGGATTCTTCACCGCAGATGTAAGCGCCGGCACCGCGACGCAGGTCAATGTAACCCTTTTCGACGATTCCAGCCTCTTCCAGCGCGGAAATCTCACGGGCAAGGATTTCCAGCACCGCCGGGTATTCGTCGCGCATGTAGATAAAGCAGGTTTCCGCTTCGACCGCCCATGCAGCGATCAGCATCCCTTCGAGGAAGACGTGCGGCGTACGCTCCAGATAGTAGCGATCCTTGAACGTGCCGGGTTCGCCCTCGTCTCCGTTCACGGCCAGATAGCGCAGGCCTTCGTTCATGCGAACAAAGCCCCATTTCTTGCCAGACGGGAAGCCAGCGCCGCCCAGACCACGCAGGCCCGAGGACAGGACGTCTTCCTGCACCTTCTCCCAATCACCACCGTCGCGCAGCTCCTTCAGCTTGGCGTAGCCGCCATTGGCCTCGTAGGTGGCAAAGGTCTCGTAATCGGGCAGATGGGCATGGGTGTCACCGGCGGCAATCGCAGCCTGTACTTTTTCGGGGGTGGCATGGTCGATATGGTTGTGACCAATCTCCAACACCGGAGCCGTGTCACAGCGGCCCATACAGGGTGCACGGACAACGCGGACCTCAGACGCGTCCAGCCCGTCCTCCAACGCCTTCTGCAGCTGCTGGGCACCAGCCATCTCACACGACAGGGAATCACAGACACGAATGGTCAGCGCAGGCGGAGGAGTCTCGCCTTCCTTCACCACATCGAAATGGGCATAGAAGGTCGCGGTTTCATAAATCTCGGCCTGACCGATCCGCATCTCGACCGCCAGAGCAGCGATGTGATCGGCGCTGATATGGCCGTGTTCGTCCTGAATCAAATGCAGGAATTCGATCAACAGGTCTCGGCGGCGCGGGCGATCGCCCAGCAGGCGTGCGATTTCCGCCTGTGCTTCATCCGTGAACTGACGGCCTTTGGGCGTATGCCGCCCTTTGCCTTTACCTGACTTCCAGACGCCCTTGGGTGCGCCTGATGGCTTGGTATCTAATGGTGCCATGATGCCCTCCGATTGAGGCTCCGTGTCTCATCAGACTATCATATCGTCAAATCGCTTTTGGCAATCGCACGATAACGACACCTTATCACCGTAAAGACGTCACCACTGTTCGCAAAGCCTCGACCGTAGGCAATTCCGGCTCGCGCGTCAGAGTCGCCAGACAAATCGGTTTGCTGACAATGGGATCCACCAAGGGTAGCACCTTCGTTCCTTTCAAATCTCCCAAAGCGCGCACCAAAACCCGTGGGACAACTGTGGCCGCCAACCCCTCTCGCGCCATGACCATCGAGGCGGTAAATCCGCTTGTTTCAGCCACCACATCCGGGTGCAGGCCCTGTTCGGCGAAAATACGATCCAGAATGCGGCGATTCTGCATTTGTGGCTCTAGCAGGCTAAGCGGAAATTCGGCCACGCGCGCCCAGGGGATAGGGCCAGTCTCACGGGTCATGTGCGACGGGACAAGCAGGACATAGGTTTCTTCGTATAACGGCTGAACTTGCCTGAGATCAGTACCGATACTGTCGCCATAGGTGATGCCCGCATCCAGACTACCTTCGTCCAATCGGTGCTGAATAGCACTGGCCGACATGGTTTCGATCCGTGTTACGATACGGGGATGGGCCTCGCGCAAGCGCTTGATCAGACGCCCGGTAAACGCAATCGCGGTGGGAATGACGCCCAATATGAGCGTTCCGGTGATCTCTCCCTTGGCCGCCAGAACCTGCTGTTCCAGCGACTTGGTCTCATCCAGGATACGTCGGGCGCGATGCACGATCATCTCGCCCTCTTCGGTCAGGCCCTGAAACCGATTGGCTCGGCGGACAATAGAGACGCCCAGCCGATCCTCAAGGTTACGAATGCGCATTGAGAACGCGGGCTGCGAAATCCCGCACTCCTCGGCCGCCTTGGCAAAATGCCGATGCCGCGCCAAAGCGCTGAGCAATTGCAGGTCGCGGATTTCGATCATTTGGCACAATCTCGATAGGCAGGTCGAAACCCACATTAACGGGGTTTTGTCCGGAGAGGAAAGGATGGCTAACTGACACGTCGGAAAAGAGCTGCAACCTCAGATACAGAATTCCAATACGCGCAGATCCGGGACTGTACCGATAGCCGTCTTTGCGGGACTTTCCCGACATTGGAATCTGAGCCTTCGCTGTCCCGGCATCCTTTGGCAAATGCGACATAGCGAATGCCGTCTCGCACCGTGAGTCGTGAAGCGGTCGTTCACGAGCTTCACCCTGGGCCGAACTGAGACAGAACCATAGCCCCAGAAAGCCCAACGCAGGACAAAATGGAATCCCGATGCAGCCTCACCAAGGTCCGCTTTTGTGTCAAACACCAGTTAAGTCTCAAAAGGACACGTAGCCCTATAGATCTATGGCCACTTTGTTCACCACAAAAACTGCGTCACTAACCGTACGGAATAATTCTGCCAATTCCCGGGAGTTTCTCCACTTCGCGTCCAAGTCGCACTTCGAAAATCTCGGTTGTCACGTCACCCACTATTGCACTGTCCAGCGCACTGGTTTCGGTGTAGCCATCATCATCTTGCAGGGTATAGCGTACGCTACCAAAGCCCAGCAGATCGAGATTTCCTTGCAGACAAAACAACTGTTCGACTCGTAAACCTGCCGTATAGAGGATCGAGTCACGCTCGCTTTTGGCACCCGAACTGCCGGTGATTTCGTGGGTCATGCCATTCGACGGGAAGCCGATACCGATATCCATTTCAACCCTGAAAGCTTTGAACTGGCAGCCAGTCGCTGCTTTCAGGTAAAGCGCGTTAGTGTCGAATGACGTGGGATCGCTGTCCCCGTCGGCGGTGAACGCACCGATCCCCACAGCAACTGCCCAACTGGTTCCCAATTGGCCCGAAACTCCCAAGCTGGCATTCAGCAATCTCAAGTCGGTTCCAGATCCTCTGGGTCACTCGAACTGTTTCGATTGCACGTCTAAAAGCGCATAGTGGCGGAACCTGTTCACGGCGCGCTCACTAAATGCGAAACCGCGCGAGACCTGCCCCGGTGCGCTTTACTTTAGCCCCCCCGAATGTGAAACCCCAGAGCCGAACCAGAAAACTCGACCGCTGGCAAACGCAACAATACTCCCGCTGTTAGACACATCTCCTGTGATGTCGCCTTCAACCTTGACACCATGGTCATCAGCGTTGTCAGGGTCGGAACTTGCCGACGCCATGATCGAATTGGTCGTTGAGAAAGCTCCACCAAAATCGGCGGCGGAACTAAGACCGCAGGATACGGCGTCATTGTCTTAGGTGATTGCCGTCGCAGCAATTGAACCGGAATTTTGGACTGGTGCAGTTGAAGTCGCAACCGAAGAGATGTCGATCCCTGCCGCAAACGCGACAGACACACCGCCATTCACGTCGACTCGTATCGCGTCGGTATTCGCCACAGTACCGGCGACCTGCCGATCCAAAGTGATGTCTTGTGCAACGGCGACACTTGAGCCACTTACATTGATTTCCATCGTGCTGTTGTTCACGATTTGGCAGGTTGCTTCCAGATCATCGACCGATGCCAGACCGGTGCCAAACTAAGACCCGGCAGAGGGGCTGGAAACAGACCATTGTTGGAGAACACACCCGATTAATCGGTATCGATTACCACTGCCGGGCCGTCTCTTGTCGTCAGGTTGGCGACCCCCGTCGCCGTGATCGCATGGTCTTGGTCAGTATTGGCAGTTTCGCGCGTTTTTTGCGGCGTTGAAATGACATCCGCTGTCGCCACCCCAATCGACAGCCCGGACACAGACGCTAGGAACACCGAGGAGGTGATGCTCGCCACGCGACCAACACTCCATCGCGCGCTCCAAAGCGCTATTATTCATTTCCGACTTCCCCGAAACACCTGCTCAGCTTGAACAATGTGTACAATTTTGAAATGACCATAGGGCAAAGCCCGAACATACTTCAAAATGCGCCACCCGTGGCTGAAACGGCACAGCCACGGCTTGGCATTACCAAATCAAAGGTGAAGCTGAGCAGACCAGAAACACCCGTCACTACCCAAAGCAACGGTTCAGCCCGAGCCTGAATCCGAGCGAAAACAGACGAATAGACATTCAGGTACGGAATAGCCTGTAATCAGTCGATCATCGCTGTTCTCGGAGTGTCTGCTGGGCATGGACGAGCCGCCGCGATTGTTCTAGGTGCTTATGTGGTGGCAAAACTGACCGCCAAGCCACACTGCAGATTGGAGTTCTCAAAATGCCTCAAGGCAAGCAAATGTCGGCCCAGGACGCCTTTCAGTACGGTATGGCCCATTATCAGAAAGGTCAGTTAGCGCCGGCTGTGAAACTGTTTTCTGAGATCATCCGCGCAGTTCCTCAATTCGCCGAGGCCCATCAGATGTTGGGCTTGATCGGTTTCCAGACAGGTCAGATCGAGCCTGCAGTGAAGGCAATGGCAGAGGCAGTCCGGCAACAGCCCGACAATGTCCTTTTCCTGACCAATTTCACGGAGATTCTTCGATCCGCAGGTCAACTGGAAAAGGCAGCCGAAATTGGAACACGCGCCGTCCGTCTTGCACCGGGGAGCGCCGCCGCGCACTCCAACCTGGGATTGGTCCATTACGACAGGAAGAACCTGGTCGAGGCGCAGGCCTCACAAGAACGGGCTTTGGCATTGAACCCGGAGTTCGACCGGGCCATTAACAATCTCGGAAGCATCGCGCGTGACAACGGGGATCTGGAAAAGGCAGCGGCGCATTATCGCAAAGCGCTGAGAATCAATCCAGACTCGTCTGAAACCGCCAACAATCTGATCTCGGTCCTGATAGAGGCCGAAAAAGTTGCTGAGGCGCATAGCACGGCGGATGCACACCTCGAGAGGTCCCCTCGTGACGCAGAATTGCATCGCAACTTTGGACGGGTATTTTTGCTCGAGAACAATCTGGACAAGGCGGAAAACGCGTTTCGGAATGCGATCTCGCTGAAAGACGACAAGGCGGATAGCTATGTTGGGCTCTCGCAGGTTCTATTTGAAAAAGGCCACCCGAACCTGGCGTTGATCGAAGCAGAGCACGCATTAAGGCTGGACCCGGAAAGTGCAGCGGCCTGTCATCAGATCGGACTGGCCAAGGCACATCTTGGCGACACCGGCGCAGCTATCGACTTTTACAAAAAAGCGCTGGCCTTGAAACCCGACCTGTCATCCAGTCGTATGGCGCTGGGGCATTTGGAAATCGAACGTGGTAATTTTGACGAGGCGCGCGCACATTTCGAACAGGCCGCTAATACGACAACCGACACTTTGAGCGTGACAATCGCGCTGGCAAAACTGGAAACGGTCACACCGGACAACCCCGTTTTCCAAAGGCTGGAAGAAGCGTTGCCAGGCGCATCTTCAATGCTTCCGCAAAAGGCAACTGCTTTTCATTATGCGCTGGGCGAGTGTTACGAGAAACTACAGCGTTATGAGGATGCCTTTGCACAGTTCAAACGAGGCGCTGATATCAAGCGTTCGATCTTGGACTACGATCCGGCGGAAACCGACCGTCTGACAGACGATCTGATTGCAACTTTCGACCAGTCCATGATTGAGCGGTTACGAGAGCATGCGATCGCAACTGACCGACCGATCTTTGTGCTTGGGATGCCGCGCTCGGGCACGACGCTGACCGAGTCGATCCTGAATGCTCATCCAAGAGTATTCGGAGCAGGCGAACTGAACGACTTGCAGAACATATTCGGGCGGCTTGGCGATTCAATCAGCAATGTGCCAAGGGCTATTAGGGCCACGAGCGGTGATAAGCTAAGACGAAGAGTACACGATTATGTCGATGCTCTAACCCGGCACGCGCCCGACATGCCGCATATAGTTGACAAGATGCCCGCCAACTTTCAGCTTGTCGGGTTGATCCATGGGTTAATGCCCAACGCCAAAATCATCCACGTTGCGCGGAACCCGTTCGACACCTGTTTGTCCTGTTATACCAGGCTGTTCGAACGTAGCCAGTTTCACAGCTATGACCTTGTTGAGCTTGGTCGCTACTATAACAACTACAGCCGCCTCATGGATCACTGGCGCGATGTTTTGCCCGACGGCGCATTTCATAACGTGCAATACGAAGCGCTGATTGACGATATCGAAACCGAAGCCCGTCGTCTGATCGAATATTGTGGATTGGATTGGGACGACGCTTGTCTTGAATTCCACAAGAGCAAACGCCGTGTCCGCACTGCCAGCGTTCAACAGGTGCGTCAACCGCTATACACCTCTTCAAAAGAGAAGTGGCGCAACTATGAAGAGCAGCTGAAGCCACTGTTTGAGACAATTGCCGTTGCTCGCCGTTAGGGCACGTGGAGTTCGCGAGACTGGGTAAACGTCACGCCACTCTATATTGCCCATTTGGTCGCGTGAGGGGGATATAGTTGCTGGCAAATGACACCTGTTTCAAAGCGATTTTTCGCCCCAAGGGCCGGTTTTCAGTCTGCCGGATGCCTCCCGATTATAGCTGGCACAGAGAAACTCTGAGTGCGAGCGCACGCAGCAAAAAACTGAAGACTTCTGCATTGGGCTCACACCAGTCCTTGGCCTTGGCAAAGCACAACCCATCAGGTGCTCAGCCAGGCCCAGGCACTCTGCTTTCACGTATTGAACAAGAAGTGCATCACATCGCCGTCCTTGACGATGTAGCTCTTACCCTCAGCCCGCATCTTGCCCGCCTCTTTGGCGCCCTGCTCGCCATTGGCAGATATGTAGTCGTCATACGCAATGGTCTCGGCGCGGATGAAACCCTTCTCGAAATCGCCATGAATCACACCAGCGGCCTGCGGTGCAGCTGTGCCGGTTCGAATGGTCCACGCACGTGCTTCTTTCGGGCCAACGGTGAAATAGGTTTCAAGCTTGAGAAGGTCGTAGCCGGCGCGGATCAAACGGTCGAGGCCGGGTTCTTCCAGACCCATTTCTTCAAGGAACATCTGCGCTTCGTCGTCTTCCAGCAGGCTGATCTCTTCTTCGATCTTGGCGCTGATGATGACATGAGAATTGCCCTGGGCGGCAGCCATCTCTGCAACTTTGGCTGAGTATTCGTTGCCTTCAGCGGCTTCTTCTTCGGACACGTTACAGACGTACAGTACAGGCTTGGTGGTCAGAAGTTGCAGCATCTTCCATGCTTTGGCGTCTTCATCTGACACGTCAACCAACCGGGCAGGTTTGCCGTTTTCCAGCATCGCCTGCGCTTCGGCAAGCAGGCGCTCCTGTTGTTGCGCCTCTTTGTCGTTGCCCTTCAGCTTGCGCACCAGATTGGCACGGCGCTTTTCAATGCTTTCCAGATCGGCCAGCATCAGCTCGGTTTCGATGGTCTCGGCATCAGCAACCGGATCGACGCGGCCATCCACGTGCGTCACGTCGCCATCTTCGAAACATCGCAGAACATGGGCGATGGCGTCGGTCTCGCGAATATTGGCCAGAAACTGGTTGCCCAGCCCCTCACCCTTCGAGGCGCCCTTCACCAAACCGGCGATATCCACGAATGTCATCCGTGTCGGGATGATCTGTTTCGACGAGGCAATTGCTGCCAGTTTGTCCAGCCGGTCATCCGGCACGGCCACATCGCCAACGTTGGGCTCGATGGTGCAGAATGGGAAGTTCGCGGCTTGCGCGGCAGCGGTTTTGGTCAACGCGTTGAACAGGGTCGACTTGCCCACGTTCGGCAGACCCACGATTCCCATTTTAAAGCCCATGATGGCCTCCTGCATAGAATACGAACGCAGCTTCTATGCAGGTCCGCATCGATGCGCAAGCAATTGCTGGAGCCGCTTTGAGTGAGTCCAATTCGCCACATCACAAAAACGTTCAAAAAACGTGTTCTTGGTGGAACTGAAAAAAAGACCTTACGATAACCAGTTAGCATTGAACAACGCGAATAGTATCGGCAGAACACTATGAAACACCTTCTTCTTGCGGCCGCATTGACGGCATCTACATATGCGACAGCTCAAGCCCAAACTGTAGTTTTCGGCGCTGGATACGCAGACTTTTCTGACAGCGGATCCGATGACCAAGGGCTTTTTTCACTCGAATATCAGCATAGGCCGTTTCATCAGGCAGCCCGGTTCAGCGCTGGATGGGGGGCCGCGCTGTCAGTTCATGGAAACGGGGACACACATATCGGCGCGGGCCTGATTGGCCTGTATTCGCTGAACGAGCGCTGGTTTATCGAAGGCAGTGTTATGCCCGGCTACTTCAATTCCAATGATGATGACAATGACCTGGGCGGAGAATTCCAGATCCGCAGTCTTTTGGGTCTTGGATATAACCTGAACAATGACAACAGCATCTCGGTTGCGATCACGCATAAATCGAACGCCAGCACCAACGATGACAACCCAGGTGTCAATGCCGTGCTGCTACGGTATCATCTGGGCTTCTGATCTATTCCTGCCCTGGCGGGATTGATTTTCGGTCAAAGTTTCTGCACACGGGTCGAAACCCGAGTGCAAGGACATCCGATGACCCGTATCGACGCAAAGTTTGCCGCCCTGAAAGCCGAAGGTAAAAAGGCATTTGTCGCCTATATCATGGCAGGGGACCCCGACTATGACACTTCGCTTGAAGTGGTCAAAGGTCTTCCGGGTGCCGGGGTGGATGTTATCGAGCTGGGTCTGCCCTTCACCGACCCGATGGCGGATGGCCCTACAATTCAGGCTGCCGGTCAGCGCGCGCTGGATGGCGGCATGACGTTGCAGCGTACACTGGATCTGGCACGTGCGTTTCGGGAAACAGACGACACAACGCCAATTGTTTTGATGGGGTATTACAACCCGATTTACAGCCGGGGCGTAGATGCATTTCTGGCCGACGCCAAAGAAGCCGGCATCGATGGTCTTATCGTTGTGGACTTGCCGCCCGAAGAAGACGCAGAACTGTGCTTGCCCGCGCAGGCAGCGGGCCTGAACTTCATCCGCCTGGCAACCCCCACTACTGATGACAAACGTCTGCCGCGTGTTCTGCAGAATACATCTGGTTTTGTGTATTATGTCTCGATCACAGGTATCACGGGCGCGGCTGAAGCTCAGGCGAAGGATGTCGGCCCCGAGGTTGCCCGCATCAAAGCCGCGACCGAACTGCCGGTGATCGTGGGCTTTGGCATCAACACCCCCGAGAAATCCCGCAACATCGCTTCGGTAGCAGACGGCGCTGTCGTTGGCTCGGCAATCGTCAGCCAGATCGGCGCAGGCAAGCCGGTCGCTGAAGTGCTGGATTTTGTTAAGTCCCTTTCGGATGGCGCGCACAGCGTCTGATCCGGCAGGCACATCAACACAACAAAAGGTCCGCCGCAGAACTTTCTGCCGCGGACCTTTTTTTTGACTGCCGGGCACCAGATCAGATCATTGCAGCCTTGGAAATGCATTGGTAAGAAAAACTAACCAGTGAAACCGGGAGGTCAGCAATCGTGCCAGTGATCACCAATATCGAAGACCTCAGGCGCATCTACGAACGTCGTGTACCCCGGATGTTCTACGATTATACCGAAAGTGGAAGCTGGACTGAACAGACCTTCCGCGAAAACAGTTCCGACTTTGAAAAAATCCGCCTGCGCCAACGGGTTGCTGTTGATATGTCCGGACGCTCGACAGCCTCACAAATGATTGACGAGGATGTCTCGATGCCGGTTGCGCTGGCTCCGGTCGGGTTGACAGGGATGCAGCATGCGGACGGAGAGATGAAGGCCGCAAAAGCTGCAGAAGAGTTTGGTGTTCCCTTCACCCTTTCAACTATGTCGATCAACTCGATCGAAGATGTGGCAGAGCACACTAACAAACCGTTTTGGTTTCAGCTCTACACGATGAAGGATACCGACTACGTCAGCCGCCTTATTCAGCGGGCCAAGGACGCCAAATGTTCAGCCTTGGTGATCACCCTGGATTTGCAGATTTTGGGCCAACGGCATAAAGACCTGAAAAATGGCCTTTCTGCCCCTCCAAAACTGACCGCAAAAACCCTTGCGAACCTGATGACCAAATGGGCCTGGGGCATTGAAATGCTGGGGGCTCAGCGGCGAGAGTTCGGCAATATTGTAGGGCATGTGCACGGTATCTCGGACGCATCCTCTCTCGGGGCCTGGACCGCCGAGCAGTTCGACCCCAGCCTGGACTGGACCAAAGTCGAAGAACTTATGGAACAATGGGGCGGAAAGGTGATCCTGAAAGGTATCCTCGACGCGGACGACGCGAAAATGGCGGCCAAACTGGGGGCAGATGCCATTGTGGTGTCAAACCATGGCGGACGTCAGCTCGATGGCGCGCTCAGCTCGATCCGGGTATTGCCCGAAATCATGGATGCCGTTGGAAATGATATCGAAGTGCATCTGGACAGCGGTATCCGGTCGGGTCAGGACGTCCTCAAGGCGTTGGCTCTGGGGGCCAAGGGGACATATGTCGGCCGCGCATTTATCTATGGCTTGGGCGCAATGGGTCAGAAGGGCGTCACTACGGCGCTTGAGGTGATTCAAAAGGAACTTGATACGACAATGGCGCTTTGCGGTGAAAAGTCTGTTGATACATTGGGACGGCATAACCTTCTGGTGCCGGAGGATTTCGGCGGCCGTTGGCAAGACTGAACCAACAGAGTATTTGGAGACCTTGCTCCCGCCGCAGGTTCCCGGCTCCTTCCCACTAGAAATTTATGGCCAGATGAAACGTGGGATTCTTCATTCATCTGGCCGGAAACACCTCGGAACCCGAGGCAGGCCCCCGCAAAACAACAAGGTATGAATTACCCCTTTCCAATCGTAGTGAATCGGGATAAGGACGCGGCTTCACGCGGGTATACAGCCTTGGAGGATACCCGCCCTAACATTGGAGAATTATCATGGCTGGAGAGATTCCTGATCTCGTAGCTCTGGAACGGACGGGGACAGGCAAGGGCGCCGCTCGTAAAACACGCCGCGAAGGCATGGTTCCGGGTGTTGTATTTGGCGGCGACAAAGATCCGCTGGCGATTCAGATCCCGTTCAATGAACTGTTCAAGCGTCTGAAAGCCGGCCGCTTCAAGTCGACCCTGTGGAACCTGAAGGTCGAAGGCCACGAAGACGTTCGCGTCATCTGCCGCGACGTTCAGCGTGATGTCGTCAAAGACCTGCCGACCCACCTGGACCTGATGCGCCTGCGCCGCACCACCAAGATCGCACTGTTCATCCCGGTTGAGTTCATCAACGAAGATGAAGCCCCCGGCATCAAGAAGGGCGGCGTTCTGACCGTTGTCCGCCCGGAAGTCGAACTGATGTGCACCGCCGGTGATATCCCTGAGAAGATCACCGTCGATGTGACCGGAATGAACATCAACGATGTTGTCACCATTTCGTCGGTTAACCTGCCTGAAGGCACCAAACCGACCATCGACCGTGACTTCGTGATCGCAAACGTCTCGGCACCAACTGGTCTGTCCACAAGCGACGACGAAGAAGGTGAAGAAGGTGAAGTTGCAGTCGATGAAGTCGAAGTCGTCGGCAAAGAAGAAGAATAAATCCGGACCCAACTTCCGGATTTTGAAACGGGGTTCTAACGAGCCCCGTTTTTTTATTTGCAAGACGTTCGGGCCTGGCTGGATTTCCAGCGCATTTCCGGGCATCACATGGCCTCAAGGCTACAGAGGCGGAGTACGATCATGAAACTCTTTGTCGGATTGGGAAACCCGGGTCAGAAATACGCCCGGAACCGGCACAATATCGGGTTTATGGCCGTGGACCGAATTGCAGATGATCATGGGTTTGGACCTTGGAAATCCAAGTTTCAGGCCGAACTGTCAGAAGGCCGTCTGGGGCCTGAGAAGATCCTGCTGTTGAAACCACAAACCTTCATGAACCGGTCGGGTCAATCCGTGGGTGAAGCGATGCGTTTCTACAAGCTCGACTCCACTGATGTTGTCGTGTTCCATGACGAATTAGACCTTGCGCCAGGCAAAGTGCGCGTCAAGGCGGGCGGCGGTCACGCCGGGCATAATGGCCTGCGCTCAATCCACGACCATATCGGGGCTGCCTATGACCGCGTGCGACTGGGAATCGGGCATCCGGGCCGTAAGGAAATGGTCTCGGCCTATGTCCTGAACGACTTTGCGAAATCCGAAGCGGATTGGCTCGACAACGTTCTGCGGGGTATTTCGGACGGAGCGCCTCATTTGGCACAGGATGACGGTGGAAAATTCATGAACGCGGTTGCTTTGCGCACTGCGCCGCCTCGGTCGTCAAAGACAGTTGCTCCGAAAGCTGAATCCGCGCCAAAGGCACCCCCCGAACCGCAGGTCGACGAACGATCTGCCATGCAAAAGCTATTGGACAAGTTCAAATAGCACCGTGCCCTCTTTCCGTAACGTAGGCGTTGCGAAAACAGGGCGTCCACGTTCCAATACCTATCAACAAGGGAGGCTTTGCGATGAGATCCATACTGAAGTGGATTCTGCGCATTGTGCTGGCGTTGGCTCTGGCCGCCGCTGCCGTTGGGCTTTGGAAACGCGAAGAGTTACAGCGCCTGATGGCAGTGAACTCATTGTTTTCAGAGGACAGGATCGTTCATAATTTTTCGCACATGGACAAGGCATTTCTGACCGTGGATTTGCCGCGCGGAAACGCCCCAACATGGGAACTGTCTTACGGCGAAGGTTTTGATCTTCCTGAAGGCACCGACAATTGGATCAATGAACGCTCTGTCACCTCTTTGCTGGTCATGCAGGACGGCAAGATTCGGTTCGAGGAATACTATCTGGGCACCGGTCCCGATGATCGCCGGATTTCGTGGTCAGTGGCAAAAAGCTATCTTTCGGCGCTTTTCGGCATTCTCCTGCATGAGGGCGTAATCGCTTCATTGGATGATCCAGTCGTCAAGTACGCCCCCAAACTTGCAGGCAGCGCATATGACACGGCGACAATTCGGAACGTTCTGAACATGGCCAGCGGCGTCACGTTTGACGAAGATTATCTGGACCCGAAATCTGACATCAACAGGATGGGTCGTGTGATTGCCCTGGGAGGTGAACTGGACGATTTTGCAGCCTCATTGCAGGACAGTTTCGCGCGCCCCGGTGAAACCTGGCAATACGTTTCCATAGACACGCATGTATTGGGCATGGTGATACGCGGAGCGACTGGTCGCAGTGTCGCGGATCTTTTGACGGAAAAAATCCTTCAGCCCTTGGGCCTTGAGCGTGACGGGTACTATGTCACTGACGGCGCTGGTGTCGCCTTCGTTCTGGGCGGTTTGAACTTCACGACACGTGACTTTGCACGGTTCGGACAAATGATCCTGCAAGATGGGGAATTGAACGGTCGGCAAGTGGTGCCCGCCGACTGGATATTCGAAGCAACTCAACCCAGCGCCCCGACCGCTCAGGGGAAGATTGGGTATGGGTACCAGTGGTGGATCCCACGCGGGGCCCATGAGGGTGAGTTTCTGGCCCGAGGCGTGTATGGGCAATACATCTATTTCAACCAACCTCGTGGCGTTCTGATTGTGTCAACCGGCGCTGACCGACGGTTCCGTGACCCAGGCGTGAACGACCAGAATATCGAAATGTTCCGCAAGATCGCAGAAAGCCTGTAAGGTGTTTTCATGCAGAAGCAAGACAGTATCAATGTACTCGGCGGCGTTCTGGCGCCCTGCTCACGCGATCCTCTGACCGGGTTTTTTCGGGATGGTGCGTGCAATACCTGCCCTGAGGATCAAGGGAGCCATACCGTTTGCGCCGTGATGACCGCCGAGTTTCTGGCTTTCTCGAAATATGTCGGCAATGATCTGAGCACGGCTCGGCCCGAATTCGATTTTCCAGGCCTCAAACACGGTGACAGCTGGTGCTTGTGTGCCAGCCGGTTCTTACAAGCTCATGACGAAGGATGCGCTCCAAAGGTTCACCTGGAAGCAACGCATCAACGTGCGCTTGAGATTGTACCGCTTGATATCTTGCTTCAGAACAAAGCGAATGCCTGACCGGAGATCCACGATCCGGTCTCGCCATTGGTTCAGAATGTCATTTGCCAGATCAGGTTGATGCTGTAGTTTTCAAAATCGCTTTCGCCAATGCCGTCATAGAACACGTTTGCTGTAAGCAAGCTGTTGTTTTCCAACCGGTAGTCAAAGCCCAAATCCGCGCGGGCACGGGCAGTGTCGCCAATCGGCGTCACGCCGGGAACTGTGCCAGTACCGGAGGTCGTGCTCCAAATCCCTGATAGCCCACCCGTCAACATCATCTCACCACGTGACACCTGCAGCGGGTGGCTGAAATCGATACCCAACCGCGCTGTTGTCAGGCTAAAGTCCTGCTGAGGGATCAGGTTACCCAGACTGTCGGTATAAGCTTCCTGATCGTCACTGGCATAGCTCACGTCCAGCAATGGCATCAGCGTCAGGGCTCCCCGCTTTATCTCACCGGTCACGCGCGACTGAACCAACCAGCGTTCACTGTCGAAACTGTCCTCGTAGGTCCCCAGCGGAGAGATGTTGTTATCGGCTTGCCCGTAAAGAACGCGACCTTCGAAATACACCGGTTGATTGGGCAATTTTGCCACGACATAAGGACCAACCAGCCAGCCCGTACCGTCCACGCTGGCCGGGCCGTTTTCCGTCTCGGCGTAGTCAAACTGAAGCATGGCACCGATCAACAGGTTCGAACTGATCTGACGGTGAGCCCCCACAACTGCCAAGGCGTAGGAACTGTCAAAATCGTCTTGTGAGCTCCAGTTGCCGGTCACACTGAACCAGACAGGGCGCGATGGATCGCTGGCAAAATTCAGATGCCCCGAACCCTGAGTGACAGAGGAATCCAGCACGCCTGATCCTGAACGCTGCAAAAACTGGGTCAGTTTTGGCTGGTTGCTCACAAGGCTATTGGTGCGGGCATTCTGAAATGCCTGAATTTGGCGCCGGGTATCAACGACAATCTGGTTTGCTACTGTCACTTCAGTCGAGGCGATACTGGGGTTGCCTGCCAAATCCGCTGCCGCACCAGCCAATACGATCAGGCTCAGGTCGCCCGCGCCAGATGGCGTAACAGTAGCAGAGTAAATTCTCGGACCTCCCGAAACCGCTCCAACAGTACCGTTCGTGACCGAGATACCCGCAGGGCTAAATCCTGTAACGTCTTCGGAAAATGTAAAGGTGACATTAATCGGGTCCAGGCCGTTGAAGTTGGCCGGAAGACCTCCAATCGTCACGGTTGGACCGCTTGCGTCATACACTGTACTGACGGTGTTAGAGGCCAGGTTGGTATTCCCGGCCGCATCTGTGAAAACTCCCGCAGGGATTGATAGTTCAACAAGTCCGTTTGCCTGGGCTGTAAGCGTAGCCGTGTAGATAGATCCAGCTCCGGACAGAGTGGCCGTTGCGTTGGTCAATGCCAGGTCTCCTACAACGAAATCCGTACTTGGCTCGCTGAGAGTAATCGTCGCCTGAAAAATACCGCTGCCGGTAGGTGTCAATGCTCCAATTGATGCCGTGGGCTGTGTCGTATCTACCAATACTCGCGTGCTGATGATCTGGGTTGTCGTCACACCGGACAGCGCGATCTCATAGCGATACAGAGGCCCGCCCACTGCTTCGCGCGCGGTAAACGTAATCCCGATATACCCGTCTGTTGCATATGTGGAATTCGCTCCATCCTGGCTGATAATGGTCGCGCCCAGGTATCCCAGAAGGTCCAACCCACCTGGCGTGATCGCAGGCAGGCTCGAATCAACACCGCCGGCGAAATAGAATGACCCTCCTGGAACCTCTCCGGAAAGTCCCAAAGACATGAACGCTGTCTGGCTGCCTTGCAAGTTAGAAAAAACAATCTGCTGGCCGTTTGGAGTGGCAATGCTGCGAAAAGGAAATGAAGGGCCACCAAAAGCCTTACCTTCTTGGACGCTTCCGATCACGAGCGCTGAAATCAGAAAAAAGAGGCACGACAGCCTCAATGCCACGGACCTAACCATTTTACCTCCTACACAGCACCGCGAGGGTGCTAAACACCAAGGTGCTCGGGGCAAAAAACCGCATCCCGAGCAGCGTCATCCATTGTCCCATCTTCATAGAGACTTCCCCTGAACCGGCCGCAACAACGCCAGTTAGCCAAAAGTTAAATCAAATCGGAGACGCTGTATAGAATGGGAAAAGATTCAACTCTGGCGTGCGGGTCACATAGTCGTGCACAAACCTCAGGGTACAGGCGACACAATCCAGAAAACGTCCCGAAATCCCGTGTTATCAAGGCGTCTTCGCAGTGATCCAACTCAATGAGCCGTGACTACGCAATTCAAATTCTCTGGGAGTACAGGTTGCAAAATCTCTTCTTTATCGCAAAAATTGCAACAGTTACTGACAGTACTTGTGACTGCCGATAAAGGGGAAACAATCTTACGGGGAACGATCTGAGTTTCACCGCAACCCCGCGAATCCTCCGGCTTCCGCGTTGTTCTCGATTGCGTCTTGGTGACACTCTATTTCGTACAGGCAAGTCCGCTGCCGTCTGGATACGTCACAGCTCTGACTACTCGATCCGTCGTTTCTTCGAAACTCGGGACGTTTCGCATGGGTGTTGATGGGTTCAGGGCTGCGCAAGTTGCGCAGCGCGAAAACAAAAAAACCGGGGCACGTGGCCCCGGTTCACAATCAATCTGCCGTACGGCCTTCGGTATCTGACATGTCGAAATTCAGATATTTCGCCACGGTCTGCACGTCCTTGTCTCCGCGACCACACATGTTCATGCAAATCAGGTGATCCTTGGGCAGCTTCGGAGCGATCTTCATCACATGGGCCAATGCGTGACTTGGCTCCAGCGCCGGGATGATCCCCTCGGTGGCGCAGCATAGCTGGAATGCTTCAAGCGCTTCCTTGTCAGTGATCGAGACATAATTCGCGCGGCCAATCTCGTGCAGCCAGGAATGCTCGGGCCCGATGCCCGGGTAGTCCAGACCGGCCGAGATGGAATAGCCTTCAAGAATCTGGCCATCGTCATCCTGCAGCAAATAAGTCCGGTTGCCGTGCAGCACACCCGGACGACCGCCGGTCAGCGAAGCGCAGTGCTCCATCTTTTCGTTCACGCCCTTACCACCGGCCTCAACACCGATAATGTTGACGTCCTTGTCGTCGAGGAATGGGTAGAACAGGCCCATCGCGTTCGAACCGCCGCCGATCGCCGCAATGATCGTGTCGGGTAGACGACCTTCAGCCTTCATCATCTGCTCTTTCGCTTCCTTGCCGATGATCGACTGGAAATCGCGAACCATTGCCGGATAGGGGTGTGGGCCAGCCACGGTCCCGATACAGTAGAACGTGTCGCGCACGTTGGTCACCCAATCGCGCAGCGCGTCATTCATCGCATCCTTGAGCGTGCCACGACCCGAGGTCACCGGGATCACCTCGGCCCCCAGAAGACGCATACGGAATACATTCGGGGCCTGACGCTGCACATCATGCGCGCCCATGTAAACGATGCATTTCAAGCCAAACTTGGCACATACGGTAGCCGTCGCAACGCCGTGTTGCCCTGCCCCGGTTTCAGCAATGATCCGAGTCTTGCCCATGCGACGCGCCAGAATGATCTGGCCCAAGACGTTGTTGATCTTGTGCGCACCGGTGTGGTTCAACTCATCGCGTTTGAGGTAGATCTTCGCACCGCCCAGATGCTCGGTCAGGCGTTCCGCGAAATACAGCGGCGAGGGACGGCCAACGTAGTTTGCCCACAGGTCATCCATCTCGGCCCAGAAGGTCGGATCATCCTTGGCTTTGTCATATTCCTCTTCCAGCGACAGGATCAGCGGCATCAGTGTTTCGCTAACAAAACGCCCGCCGAAAATGCCAAAGCGCCCCTGTTCGTCAGGGCCGGACATGAAGGAATTGAAAAGATCGTTGGCCATGGGTGTCTCCCTCGTCGTATTCGTTGTTCATAGGTGCTGGCGACCGGATTTGCCATGGGCAAAACGCATCATTCCACAACCTGCGTATTCTGACGCCAGACCTGAATCGCCTGTTCCGGTGTGGGCACACCGATGCACGGAAAATGGTGGAACCTGTTCACATCTGCCAAACGATCAACCGCCAACACGACACGTTTGTGGGGGCCGGACTGGGAAAAGGTCAGCATCGCCTCGATGTCATGCCAGACACTGAGTGAAAAATAGAGGCCATCCTGCCTGAAAACGGCAGCGTGCAGGCACAACGGATCGCCCTTCGCCTGCCGATAGGCCTGTCCTGCGCGCCAGAAAAACTCCGGCGCATTGTACCAGTGTCTCAAGGAAACACCCCCGATTGCTGCCAGCATACTCCATCCCTCCGTTTCGAGGGATACGCGGCAAGATCTGTATCAGATCACCCGAGAGCGGTCGCAAAGTCGCGGATCAGGTCCACATCTTTCACACCCGGTGCGCTTTCGACGCCGGATGAAACATCCACTTGACGGGCGCCCGTCATCCGGATTGCTTCGGCAACGTTTTGGGGTGTCAGGCCACCGGCCAGCATCCATGGTCGCTGCCAGTATTTCCGCCCCGCCAGCAACCGCCAGTCAAAGGCCAACCCATTGCCACCCGGCAATTCCGATTCTCTGGGCGGTTTCGCATCGATCAGCAGTTGATCGGCCACTTCAGAATAAAGATCGATTGCCGCTAGATCCTCAGCCTCGGCTACTCCGATAGCCTTCATCACCGGCAACCCAAACCGCTCCCGGACTTCGCTTACCCGTTCGGGCGACTCCTTGCCGTGCAATTGAAGCATATCAAGTGGTACAGTTGAAACGATGCCGTCCAATTCCTCGTCAGTGGCATTCACGACCAAAGCCACCTTGGCAACACCAGCAGGGACCAGATGTGCCAGTTCTGCAGCCCGCGAAACAGTCAGATTGCGCGGCGATTTCGGAAAGAACACAAACCCTAGATAGCCCGCGCCGGCCTCGTTCGCCGCGCACACGTGATCAGGGGCGGTCAGACCGCAGATTTTGAACCGAACATCAGACATAGCGTTTAGGCTCAGCTCGCCTCATCCAGAAGGGCAAGAACTTCGTCTTTACCTTCGTTTTGCTTTTTCTTGAGTTTCTTGACTTCTCGCTCAAGCTTGCGCACTTCGCCTTTTTTCGTGGACGCATCGCGGCGATGTTTGTGTTCCCGCAGCCATTCCCACATGAAGCCGATGATCAAACCAGCCACAACACCGCCCAGCACCACCAGAAACAGCGGCAGTGACGTGCTGAGGTTAAAGCCCAGAAGCTCGGCCAGAGCATCCGGCATCAGTTTCAGTTCAACGGATTGAACATTGGCGAGAGACACGGAAATCAGGATGATCCCGAGGGCCGCCAGGAAAGCATATCGAAGGTAACGCATCATAGTGTCAGGCTTTACCGTTCAATCGATCCCTGAGCAACTTGCCAGTTTTGAAAAACGGTACACATTTTTCTTCAACCTGCACTGTTTCGCCCGTGCGCGGGTTACGACCGACGCGCGCGTCGCGCTTTTTGACGGAAAACGCACCAAAGCCCCGCAACTCCACACGGTCACCGCGCGCCATGGCATCTGTGACTTCTTCGAATACGGTGTTCACGATCCGCTCGACATCACGCTGATAGAGATGCGGGTTTTCGTCAGCGATTTTCTGAATCAATTCTGAACGGATCATGCGTGATACCCTCCCAGGCAGCCGGTGTGACAGGTCTACTGTTTTGACAGTATAGGAAAAAACCCGAAAGGGGGGAACGGATACTCTGTGTGTTGAGGCTTTATTTTGCCACATTCTCACGCGAAATTTTACTTGTCAGGCCAAATTCCACACTTATTGCGCGAACAATCCCCCGCTTAACCCGGCTGATCGGAAACTATTGATTCGCAACAAAAACGGCCCCGCACTGTCGTGCGAGGCCGAAAATCATGTTTGATATCCGCTTTGAGATTAGTCGCCGGATTTCAGCGCTGCACCCAGAATGTCGCCCAGCGATGCACCGGAGTCTGAGGAGCCGTACTGTTCCACGGCCTCTTTCTCTTCGGCGATCTCGCGTGCCTTGATCGACAGGCCCAGACGACGGGTCTTGCTGTCGACATTGGTGACGCGGACGTCAACCTTGTCACCGACCGAGAAACGCTCGGGGCGCTGCTCTGCACGGTCACGCGACAGGTCCGAACGGCGGATGAAGGATTTCATGCCTTCGTATTCCACCTCGATGCCGCCATCTTCGATTGCGGTCACTTCGACAGTCACGATCGAGCCACGCTTCACGCCACCCACGGCTTCGGCGAACTTGTCACCGCCCAAGGCTTTGATCGACAGCGAAATACGCTCTTTTTCGACATCAACTTCCGATACGACAGCCTGAACGACATCGTTCTTGTGGTAGTTCTGGATGGCATCCTCTCCACGCTCGTCCCAGGACAGATCCGACAGGTGAACCATGCCGTCGATGTCGCCTTCGAGGCCAATGAACAGACCGAATTCGGTGATGTTCTTGACTTCGCCTTCGACCTCGGTGCCCTCGGGGTGTGTTTCAGCAAACACTTCCCATGGATTGCGCTGAGTCTGCTTCAGGCCCAGAGACACGCGACGCTTGGCGCCGTCGATTTCCAGAACCATGACGTCGACTTCCTGGCTGGTCGAAACGATCTTGCCGGGGTGGACGTTTTTCTTGGTCCAGGACATCTCGGACACGTGCACCAGACCTTCGACACCGGCTTCCAGCTCGACGAACGCGCCATAGTCGGTGATGTTGGTGACGCGACCCTGATGGACCGAGCCCAGCGGGTATTTCGCAGCAACCAGATCCCATGGATCTTCCTGCAGCTGCTTCATGCCCAGGCTGATGCGGTGGGTCTCTTTGTTGATCTTGATGACCTGAACCTTGATGGTTTCGCCGATCGTCAGAATCTCGGACGGGTGGTTCACACGACGCCATGCCATGTCGGTGACGTGCAGCAGGCCGTCAACGCCGCCCAGGTCAACAAATGCACCGTATTCGGTGATGTTCTTGACAACACCTTCAACGGTCTGACCTTCGGACAGGTTGCCGATAACTTCGGCACGCTGTTCGGCACGCGATTCTTCCAGGATTGCGCGGCGCGAAACAACGATGTTGCCACGGCGGCGGTCCATTTTCAGAATTTGGAACGGCTGCTTCAGACCCATCAGCGGGCCAGCGTCGCGCACGGGGCGAACGTCAACCTGCGAACCGGGCAGGAACGCAACTGCGCCACCCAGATCGACAGTGAAGCCACCTTTGACGCGACCAAAGATTGCACCTTCGACGCGCTGGTCGTCGGCATATGCTTTTTCCAGACGGTCCCATGCCTCTTCACGGCGGGCCATCTCGCGCGAGATGACGGCTTCGCCACGGGCGTTTTCTGCGGCACGCAGGTAAACTTCAACCTCGTCGCCAACAGCGATTTCAGGGGCTTCGCCGGGATTTGCGAATTCTTTCAGATCAACGCGGCCTTCCATTTTGTAGCCTACGTCGATGATGGCCTGGCCGGCTTCGATCGCCAGAACCTTGCCTTTGACAACAGAACCCTCTTCGGGTGTGTCCATTTCGAAGCTTTCATTAAGGAGGGCTTCGAATTCCTCCATGGATGCGTTAGCCATGTGGCGTCATTTTCCTTTACATACGTTTTTGCTGGCCGAGCGGTTGTCTCCGCCGGTCTTGTTTCATGATGTCTTCAGGCGTGATCCGGTGCGCCGCTGAGCAAACAAACACAAAGGGCCGAGGTGACCCGGCCCTGCTCAGAAACGTCATCCGGACGTTGACCGCCCGTGTATCGACAGCGCGCGTATAGGCGGATTCCCCGATATGTGCAAGGGCAAACCCCATGTTTTCAAGGTTCGGCGGGTCTTGGTGAGTGCGCGGTTCAGCTTTTGACACTCCAAACCCCGGCATCGCGCCGCAGCATAGCCTGTTCGATTTCATCCAGACGCATCAGCGCTGCGGACGGATTGCGCGCTCCACCAGCTCGGTTCCAGATTTTCTGTGCCGAGATGGGGCTCCACGGCAGGCTTGCCGAGGCCAACCACTGCCGCAATCCCGATGGAAGCGAGTCGTAAACCTGCATTGGCGCCGTCTGTCGCTTCCGGCGCTTGAGGTCACTCCGCAGGTTCCGCCCTGTCTTGTGGCCTTGCTTTAATTGCTTTTGCAATGTGCTCGCCTCTGGGTTTAGAATGTGATTACATTACATAATTATAGGATGCGCTGAAAGCTATAAAGGCGGGGATCTTGGACCCCGCCTTTCATTTTCTTCAAAATACGTCCCGCGCGACGCGCAGAGACCTTTTAGAACAGTTGCAAATCCTTCTTACCGCTTTGGATTTCAGCAAAGTCAGGCATGTTCTCGATTACCGCAGGCGCCGGTGCCGCTCCCGGCATCGCCACAGTGGGTTTCATTGCCGCCGCCATACCAAAGGCAGGTTGTTCAAGTTCCCCCCGAATATCGCGCAGCAGGGTTTTGTGATCCGGCATAGTTTTAATAATCTTCGCCAGGTCCATTTTCGCGCGTTTCATACCCTGAAACCAAATAGGTTTCTTCAACGGCCTCAGACGATCACGGATGCCAGAACCATAGCCTGTATCATAAACCTGTTTGCCCAAAAGAACGGTCTGATAAACGCGGCTGTCAAACAGCGTAGCGAACTCGATATCGTGGTCCATCGGCAGGCGGTACTGCCACAGTTCAAGGTTTTCGGCCAATCGATCCGGCACCTTCATCTCGGTGCGCGCGTCGATCCAGTATTGGTCATCCGTTCGGTTGCCTAATCGATAGTGCAGACAGATGAACTCGAGAACCTCGTTATAGAGCTTGTCCATCTGCCGATTATATCTGTCGCGTAGTGAGGGTTCGATATCCCGGGTGGGCAGATGCTCGGCAAACCAGCGTATCGCATGGTCGATCATATGGATCGCGGTGCTCTCAAGCGGTTCAATGAATCCGCCGGACAGACCAATCGCTACGCAGTTCTTGACCCATGCATTGCGAACGCGACCGACGCGCATCGGAATCACACGTGGCGTCAGACCCTTGCCGCTATCACCCAGCCATTCAAGATATTCGTCTGCCGCCTGATCATCCGTACGATGCGCAGACGAATAGACATAACCCGTACCCACACGGTTATAGAGCGGCACCCGCCACGTCCAACCCGCACCCAGAGCGGTAGACCGAGTAGCGCTTTCGATCTTTTCCGGGTCGGGATGCTCGATCTGCAACGCCAGGGCGCGATCATTGGGCAGATAGTCCGAGTAATCCAAAAACGGCTCACCCAGTGCCTTATTGATGATTAACCCCCTGAAACCGGTGCAATCCACGACCATTTCAATGTCATGGCGACCTTTGGCCTCCAGCATGAGATGACTGACGTTGCCCTGTTCATCCAACTCAACCGTTTGCACCTCATCCTGGATATGTTCCACTCCACGCTTGGTGCAGATCCTGGTGAGCATGCCCGCAAACTTTACGGCATCCAGATGATAGGCATACCCGAAACGTTGCTCAAATTCGGGCTGACCCAACTGACGCGCGCCCTTACACAGGCGGGCCAGATGATCATGCGGCGAGATGGACTGTGTAAAATCCCGGTCCCCGTTACCAAAGCGCAGGAAGTATTCGGCGGTCTCCAATCCTTCCAACATCTGGCCGTGGGCAAAGGGGTTCATGTAATCGATGCGATTGCCTTTGGCATCTTTGTTCCAGTTGCAGAATTTCACACCCAGCTTGAAAGACGCATTGGTCTCGCGAAAGAAATTCCTTTCTGAGATTCCTGCCTGACGAAGCGTGACAGGCATACGTGGAACCGTAGCCTCGCCCACCCCAACGGTAGAAATATTCGGGCTTTCGATCAGGCAGATTTGCGGGCGGTCCTTGGGCCCTGACGTGCGTGAAAACACCATGTCCAGGATTAGCGCGGTCATCCAACCAGCCGTACCGCCACCGACGATGGTGATTTTGTTCAAACGATTGTTCATGTAGTTTTGTCCCTGTTGGCTTGGGGGATTTTTTAGCCGCGTCCCCTTTTGTTTTTTGGGGTTGTATCGCGACTTTCCCTTTTCGCTGGGGAGAAACTATAGCAGCTTTCCTGTATCCATCTAGGGTCTATGACGACCAGATCCGAAAGCCCGGAATCGCGTTTTCAGAGAGACCGCTGATGTCACGATAGACACAATTCCGGGTGCAAGTCAGATCTCCTCGCCTTTCTTCAGCAGCTCTTCGATCAGAGCACGCTGCAGATCAGTGCTGTCGCCCCCGCCGAATTCCGCGGCACCTCCAGAATACAGGGTGCCATAAGTCTTGGCGATGTTCACAGTCTGGGCCAGCCCCGAGATCAGCTGGTCTTTTTTCAACAGAGACAACGGGTGGATATACGCGGCCCACAAAGTGCCATTGGCAATCGCGTAACGCGCATCAAGCGTGCTGTCAAAATTGGCCTGCATCATCCGGATCAGATCCTCGTCCGAAAGCGTCTCGGCACTACGGATCGGGACCATGGCCCGCATCCGATCCGCGTTGGTGTCGGTGATCACCAAAACCTGCACGCCCGCCACCGTCATTTGGAACCCGGGACCACTCGGCTCCGCTTCGGGATCGAGCGCAAAGAGAATATTGCCCAATCGTTCATAGGTCATCGGAGGCTCAGCTTCGTGGGGCTGTGGCACTGCCTCCTGAGCAGCGAGGCTTCCGGCAGCGAAAATCAGGAAGAAGGCTAATCGGATCATGAGGTCACTCCTGCAGGCTCTCTTTCACCATACGGGCAGAAGTTCACACAAACCAAACAAAGCTTAGTGAACGCATTCTTCACACCATTCAGTTACTTGTACGATCTGCAAGATCTGATGGCCTAACTGCGATTACGCGTCCGAATATCATCGACTAAATATGTTTCATCGGTCGACGGTCCGGTCGACCTGAACCCAGAACCAAAAAGGAAACGTGTAATGAAATCTCTCGTCTTCACCGCCCTGGCAGCCGCCATCACCCTGTCCGCACCAGCCTTTGCCGCCGACGAAGTCAACGTGTCCAACGGCATTTCGGCCGCAGGCGCGCCGCTGGCTGCACACGGGGTCGATCTGGTTGCACTGGTCAATGATGGCAACCCGGTCGAAGGCTTCGCCACCCACTCGGCGACCTATGACGGTGCGTCCTATTACTTCACCACGGCCGCGAACCTCGAGGCGTTCGAAGCAAACCCAGCGGCTTTTCTGCCGCAGCACGGCGGCTTCTGCTCGTTCGGCGTGTCGGTCGGCAAGAAGTTTGACGGTGACCCGGATCAATACCTAGTTGCAGATGGCAAACTGTATCTTTTCCTGAACGCCGAAACCCGCGCGGCCTTTCTGAAGGACGTTCCAACAACCGCAAAAACTGCGGACGATCAGTGGGCGAATATCAAAAGCATTGCCGTAGGCGAACTGTAAGGTCTGCCCCCCCTTGCCTGCGGCGTTAGCGCGTCGCGGGCAGTTTTGTGCTGATAACCTCAAGCGCTTTGGCCATTGCGGCCTCAATACTCAGATCTGTTGTGTCTAACCGCACTGCATCCTCAGCAGGCTTCATCGGAGCAGTGCTGCGCTCTGCGTCCCGCGCATCCCGCTCTTCGACATCTGCCAAAACCTGTTCGCGCGTTACATCAGCACCCTTTGCGCTAAGCTCCAGATATCGGCGTTGTGCACGCACTTGGGCGCTGGCGGTCACAAACAGCTTCACCTCGGCATGGGGACAGATCACCGTCCCAATGTCGCGCCCATCCAGAACGGCCCCGCCTGCCCTGCGGGCAAATGTACGTTGAAAATCCACCAGCGCCGCGCGAACCTCGGGGATTACCGCCACTTTGGACGCAGCCTGTGCGATTTCAGCAGTACGAAGATCTCCCTGCTCAAGCTCTTCGGCCGTGAGGGTTTGCGCAGCTTCAAGCGCACCAACGCCTTTGAGGGTACGTCGCCCGACGGCGCGATACAGCAAGCCGGTGTCCAGATGGGCAAAACCGAAATGCGCCGCAACGGCCTTGGAGATCGTGCCCTTTCCCGCGGCCGCAGGTCCGTCAATGGCGACCGTGAAGCTCACGAACGCTCTACCTTTGCACCCAGTGATGCCATCAGAGGTTCGAAGATCGGGAAGGAAGTCGCGATCGGGCCGCCATCATCCACGCTTACCGGGCTTTGTGCGCCCATGCCCATCACCATAAATGACATGGCGATGCGATGATCCAGGAAACTTTCGCAGGTGCCGCCGCCCGGGACGTTGCCAATGCCCAGCCCTTCGACCGACCACCATTCGTCGCCTTCGTTGACTGTCACTCCGTTGGCCCGCAGGCCACGGGCCATTGCGTCGATACGATCGCTTTCCTTCACCCGCAGCTCTTTCACGCCGCCCATCATCGTAGTGCCAGTCGCATTTGCGGCAACCACGGACAAAACAGGGTATTCGTCGATCATCGAAGCCGCGCGTTCTGGGGGCACATTGATGCCCTGCATGTTGGGAGAGTATTTTGCGCGCAGATCGGCAACCGGCTCGCCACCTTCTTCCCGTTCATTCTCATAGGTCAGATCCGCACCCATTTCGCGCAGGGTGGTGAACAGCCCCGCACGGGTAGGGTTCAATCCGATGCCCGGCACCAGTACATCCGATCCAGGCGTGATCAGTGCAGCACAAACCGGGAAGGCCGCGCTGGACGGGTCACGCGGTACGGCGATAACCTGCGGCTTCAGTTCGGGGCGGCCCGTCAGAGTGATGACACGGCCGTCATCGGTGTCTTCCACCGTAATCTCAGCGCCGAACCCGACCAACATCCGTTCGGAATGATCGCGGGTCGCTTCTTTTTCGATCACAACGGTTTTACCGGGGGCATTCAACCCGGCCAGCAGGACGGCCGATTTCACCTGGGCCGAGGGCACCGGAACTTCGTACCGGACCGGTGTCGGATCTGCCGCTCCGACGATGGTCATCGGCAACCGCCCACCGGACCGCCCAACCGATTGCGTGCCAAACAAGGCCAGAGGGTCAGTCACCCGCGCCATGGGGCGTTTGTTCAGGCTGGCATCACCGGTAAAGGTCGCTGTGATCGGAGAGGTTGCCATTGCTCCCATGATCAGACGCACGCCGGTGCCCGAATTGCCACAGTCGATCACCTGATCCGGTTCGGCAAATCCGCCTACGCCCACACCGTGTACGGTCCATTCACCGCCGCCGTGGTCCGTGACCACAGCCCCGAAAGCCCGCATGGCCTTGGCGGTGTCCAAAACGTCCTCACCCTCAAGCAAGCCCGAGATCCTGGTCTCGCCTACGGCCATGGCGCCAAGGATCAATGACCTATGCGAGATCGACTTGTCGCCGGGGACCTCGGCCGTGCCGGTCAGCGGGCCGCAGGGATGCGAGGTCATCGGGATGGGCGTGCCGTGTCCGGACATGGGGGCTCCTTTTGCGCTATCAGTCTTAGGCCGATTAGCGAATTGGGGCCGGTTGGTCCAGCGGCAATCAGCCTTTGCGGCTGAAGGTCAGGTAATGGGGCGTCCGGCCCTCGCGCAGTGCTTTCTGTTCGTAGCGCGTGGAAATCCAGTCGTCCCACGGTTCGCGCCAGTCCGAGGGGCGTTCCGCCAACCATTCAAACCCTGCACCCGGCATTTCTTCCAGCGTTTGCCGAACATAGTCGGGGATGTCGGTTGCGACCCGGAATATCGCCCCGGGTTTTAGCACCTTTGCCAGCGGCTCAAGGTGTTCCGGTGTTACAAACCGGCGACGATGGTGGCGCGTTTTGGGCCAGGGATCGGGATAGAGAAGAAACGCGCGCGAAATACTGGCATCCGGCAGCACGTCGAACAGATCACGCGCATCGCCGGGATGCACAGCAAGGTTTTCAATACCCGCTTGCCGGATTTTACCCAGAAGCATGGCAACGCCGTTGATGTAGGGCTCGGCCCCAATGATGCCAATGCCGGGATTGCTTTGCGCCTGATGCACCAGATGCTCACCGCCGCCAAAGCCGATCTCAAGCCAGACCGGCTTGCCTCCAAACAGCATGTCCAGGTCCAACGGCTTGCGCTCCGGGTTTGCGTCCCAGTCCACCGCGCCGGGTGACAATGCAACCAGGTCTTCGTTCAGATAGGTCTTCTGGCTGGGCTTCAGGGTCTTGCCCTTGAAACGGCCATAGAAGTTTCTGCGCGGGCGTTGTGGTGTCTCGGTGCTCATGGCGGTCGCCATACTGCGCGTCACAGTGCGTTGCAAGGGTGAGCGACACCCACAAGAAAAAGCGCGCCCCGGAAGGCGCGCTTTGTTCAGGTCAGACTGCGGATTTCAGTGCATCGACCAGGTCGGTGCGCTCCCAGCTGAACCCACCATCCTCGCTCGGCTGGCGACCAAAGTGACCGTAGGCCGCCGTCCGCTGATAGATGGGCTTGTTTAGCTGCAGGTGCTGACGAATGCCGCGCGGAGTCAGATCCATGATCTCTCCGACGGCTTTTTCGATCGCTGCATCCGCGATTTGCCCGGTCCCATGTGTATCAGCATAGATCGACAGCGGCTTGGAGACGCCAATCGCATAGCTCAACTGAATCGTGCAGTTCTCGGCCATACCAGCCGCGACAACGTTTTTTGCCAGATAGCGGGCGGCATAAGCTGCCGAGCGGTCAACCTTGGTCGGGTCCTTGCCCGAGAATGCGCCGCCGCCATGCGGGGCCGCACCACCATAGGTGTCGACGATGATCTTGCGTCCGGTCAGGCCCGCATCGCCATCCGGTCCACCGATAACGAACTTGCCGGTAGGATTGACGTGCCATTCTGTTTCAGCCGACAACCAGCCTTCGGGCAGTGTTTCGCGGATATAGGGCTCCACGATGGCGCGAATGTCATCCGAAGACAATGCTTCATCCAGGTGCTGCGTAGACAGAACGATCGAGCTGACGCCAACCGGTTTGCCGTCACGATAGACGACCGACAACTGCGACTTTGCATCTGGACCCAACGCAGGCTCGGTACCATTCTTGCGCACTTCAGCCAGACGTCGCAGGATGGCGTGCGAATACTGGATCGGCGCAGGCATCAGCGCTGGTGTTTCGGTGGTGGCATATCCAAACATGATGCCCTGATCGCCAGCGCCTTCATCTTTGTCCGCCGCAGAATCCACGCCCTGCGCGATATGGGCGGATTGTTCATGCAGCAGGTTCGTCACCTCGATGGTTTCGTGGTGGAACTTGTCCTGCTCGTATCCGATGTCTTTCACACAGTCGCGCGCAATCTGTTCGATGCGACCCATGTAGTCGTGCAGTTTGTCTTGATCAGACAGGCCAACTTCGCCACCGATCACGACCCGGTTGGTCGTGGCGAAAGTTTCGCAGGCCACACGTGCTTCTGGCTCTTCATTCAGAAATGCATCAAGGACAGCATCCGAAATCCGGTCACAGACCTTGTCCGGGTGCCCTTCGGAAACAGATTCCGAAGTAAATGTATAGTTCTGTCGGGACATAAATGTGCTCCATTAGGGGTTCCTCCGCCACGCCAGGAAGCCGTTGTGACAGATCACAGACGCTTACGCCCGCAAAAAGTTAGGGTCAATCTCTAATTACTTGCGGATGCGACGGACGTTGAACCACGCCAGCGCAGAAAGAAACAATAGCGCCACAAGAACAGGGCTATCCCCGATACGGGAATAAACTGTCGGCCGCTGTGGCTGCGACAGGATCGCGTCCACATATCCTGCCTTGCCCAACTCCAATGAGGCTGTGACCTGCCCCAGCGGGTCAATCATGGCCGATATTCCGGTATTGGCCGAACGGATCATTGGAAGGCCCTGCTCAATCGCCCTCATCCGGGCTTGCGCCAGATGTTGATATGGCCCTGAACGGGTTCCGAACCACGCGTCGTTGGTGATCTGCAACAGGAAATCTGCCCGACCCGGTGCTCCGTTCACATCCTGCGGGAATACAGCCTCATAACAAATCAGAGGCAACGCCCTGCCTAATTTGCCAACGTCCAGCAAATCGGGGCCCAGCCCTGCGCTGAATCCATGCCCCGTCGTGGACGCCAGCCCGGAAATCCCAAAGCGGCCCATCAACTCGCCAAAAGGGACATATTCCCCAAACGGGGCGAGATGGTGTTTGTCATACAGACCGCCCTGCCGCCCGGCTTCATCCAGATAGACCATCGAGTTAAATATCCTCGGACCGTCTCCGCGTTGAATCCCCAAAACCACAGACGTCCCTTGAGCCGCATCTGCGATAGCGGCCAAATACGGTTGTGCGCTGCCCAACCAGGCCGGAACTGCGGTCTCAGGCCAGACGATCAGGTCCGGTCTGGGCGTCGCAGCGGAATACTCAATCTGGCGGGCGAAGAACAAGGGCGCATAGGCCGGATCCCACTTTTGATGCTGCAGTGCATTTGGCTGAACCACACGAACCGTGTGCGGGCCTTCCAGAACCGATGGCCGCGTCGATGCATAGCCCATCGCCAAGACCACCATCGCAGCTGCAAAGCCCAATGGCCGTGCCAGCCCCCTTAAAGATCTTTCCTGAACCAATGCCGCCCCAATTGGGAACGCCACGGCAAATGTCAGGGCATTCAGCCCATACGGCCCGAATAAAGACAACAATTGCGCGACAGGCGTATCCACCCAGACTTGCGCCACTCCGGCCCAGGGGAACCCGGTCAAAACATAACCCCGCGCCAGCTCGGCCAGAGACAGCGTTGCGACCAGCAGAATGCTCTGTCGCATGGCAGTCGCGCCAGTATGTCGTGACAAGCGAAAGGCCACTGCCCAGAACAGGGCGAGCCCACTTGCCATGAACACCAGCGCAAACGGTGCCATCCACGCGTGGCGTTGTGCGTCCACTTGAAAAGGTTCGATGATCCAACTGAGCGCGTGCGCGAAGTAGCCTGTGGCGAAGAACCAGCCGACCCACCCCGCGCGGGCACGGGTTTCGCTGGCAAGGAACACCGGAACGATCAAAATCAGCGCAAGAACTGTGGCACCCCAATACCCATGCGGTGCTTGGCCAAAAGCGCCAACGGCGCCCAGAGCAGCGGCGACGAACAATCTCAACGATAACGGCCAGCCCCGGACAGGCGTCATGCAGCAATGTCCGGCAGCATAACGCGCAACCGTTTGATGCGCCGCGGGTCGGCTTCGATCACTTCAAACTCCGGGCCTTCAGGGTGGATCACGACCTCGCCCCGTGCCGGAACACGCCCGGACAGCATGAAGACAAGCCCGCCCAGCGTATCGATTTCCTCTTCATCCACGTCCTCGTGGCTGGTCAATGACCGACCGATTTCGGCCTCAAAATCCTCAAGCGGTACACGAGCCTGCACAACGTAGCAGCCCGGCTTTTCCTGTACCCAAAGCTGATCTTCGGCTGCGTCGTGTTCGTCCGCGATCTCACCCACCACCTGTTCAATCAGGTCTTCGATCGTCAGCAGGCCATCCACGCCGCCGTACTCATCAATCACCAACGCCATATGGCGGCGTTCGGTCTGCATCTTGGTCAGCAGGACACCGATTGGCATCGAAGGCGGCACGAACAAAAGCGTGCGCAGCATGGACGTCAGGTCAAATTCGCGCGCGTCGCCATTGAACCCATGGGTCAGTGCGAAATCCTTGAGGTGAACAAAGCCCAACGGCGTATCCAGCGTTCCTTCATAGACCGGAATTCTGGACAACCCACTGCCCCGGAATACATCCGCCAGTTCATCCTTGCTGATGGTGGACGGGACCGAGATAATTTCAGCTGTGGGAATGGCCACGTCTTCGACGCGCATCCGGCGCAGGTTTATCATCCCGTGGGGCTGAGCCGCCGCTGCGCTCTGCCCGTTCACTACAGGGTTCTGTTGGGTATCATGACCCGAAAACGCGTCGAAAATCCGGGATATAAACCCGCCTTTCTCGGTGGTGGTGGTGTTGCTTTCCTGAGGTTGCGCGCCTTGCGCCGCCCTAGAACTGCCGTCTGTATCGCCCATTACCTTGTTCCAATAGATCGGGTCGCAAGACCCACTTCATATCTTATATGGGTCATCTATACCTAATTTGCCAAGTATCTTGACCTCAATCTCTTCCATCAGAGCGGCATCGGGGTCACGAATGTGATCGTATCCCAGCAAATGTAATGTTCCATGAACAAGCAAATGAACGACATGATCGTCCATCGCCTTGCCTGCCTCATCCGCCTCACGGGCACAAGTGTCGTAAGAAATCGCAATATCACCCAGTGGAATTTCGCCGGTGAAATCCGGCTCTGGCGGATGCGGCACTTGCCCAGCTCTGTCCGGCGCCAGATCTCCAGCCGGCCAGCTCAGAACATTGGTGGGGGTTGGTTTGTTGCGAAACTCCGCGTTCAGTTCCGAAATGCGCACATCATCACACCCCAGAACGCTGATTTCGCAAAGCTCAGAGGCCAGTCCTGCATAGGACAGAACGGCAGAGATCGCCTGCCGAGATAAATCCTCGAGACCATGCCAACGGTCGTCTTCGACAGTGAGTTCCAGATTCATCTTGTTGCACGACAGCCCTGTGGGTGGGCCTTGTACTCAGCTGGTTTCGCGGCCCGCATCAGCCTCATACGCCTCGATGATCGCGGCCACAAGCGGATGGCGCACAACATCCTTCGACGTGAAATAGTTGAAGCTGATATTGGGGATCGTTTTCAAAAGTCTTTCCGCATCCCGCAGCCCAGACTGAACGCCGCGCGGCAAGTCCACCTGTGACCTGTCACCGGTGATAACCATGCGGCTGCCCTCACCCAAACGGGTCAGAAACATCTTCATCTGCATGGTTGTGGCATTTTGCGCCTCGTCCAGAACAACGAATGCATTGGCCAGTGTCCGCCCGCGCATGAATGCCAGTGGAGCGATTTCGATGCGTTTCTCTTCGATCAGCTTGGCCAGCTGTTTGCCAGGCAGAAAATCGTTCAGCGCATCGTAAAGCGGCTGCATGTACGGATCGACCTTGTCCTTCATGTCACCCGGCAGATAACCCAGTTTTTCACCTGCTTCGACCGCAGGGCGGCTCAGGATGATTCGATCCACGTGCCCGCCGATAAACATCGACACGCCAACAGCGACGGCCAGATAGGTTTTACCCGTGCCAGCAGGCCCGATGCCAAATGCAAGCTCGTTTTGGAACAACGACTGGACATAAGCTTTCTGGGCGTCCGTGCGCGGTTCGACCAGCTTCTTGCGCGTTTTGATCTCGACCGAACCACCCTTGAACATTTCAAGCTGATCGCCATCACGGCTGCCAGTTCCTTGCTCTGACGCACCCATACGCAGTTCTCGGTCCACGTCCGCAGCCTCGACCTCGCGCCCGCCTTCCAGCCGTGTGTAAAGCGATTGCAGCACCTCAATAGCCTGCTTCTGGGCGTCTTCATCGCCCATTACGACAAGCTGATTGCCACGGCGCACGATCTGGACGGAAAGTTTGCTTTCGATCTCGGCCAGATTGCGGTCGTATTCGCCGCACAGGTCAATCAACAATCGGTTGTCGGGAAACTCTACAAACGCCTCACGTTGGGGCATTTCATCTTGCGGTGGGGTCAGGGCACCGATGGCCAATCCGTTCTCCTGTCTTGGCAGTTCACCCCGAGCGTAGACAACAAATCTTGGTGGGCGCAAGCCACAGTTTCAAAAATTAACTCGCGGATGGCAAAAGCGCCGACCAGACAGGAGGGAACTGCCGGTCAGATGCGCATCAGAATGTGTAGTTCAGCCCGAATCTCAAACCGCCGTATTTTGGTGTGGACTTTGTGGAAAAGCCCGAGCCGAATTGAACGTCTTCGGATTTGAACTGGACGTATTCATATTCGCCGGTGATCGACCAATTGTCAGTCAGCTTGTGTTCTGCTCCGATACTTGCGGTATACCCACCCCGCCGATCCGACGCCGCAAAATTCTGTGTCGAAGTCCCAGTTGCGATGCTGTTGGTTGTCTCAACATCACCCCACAAGTAACCGACACTGAAAAAGTACAGAACCCGACCGTTTCGACTTGTCAGGCCATTTCGGTACCTAAGGGACAAAACGTCAGAAACCTCTGTCCCGCCCTGAACATCGGCACCGCCGATCTGGGTTCTGACACTATCGTCCAATGATCCGAAATCATATCCGACTTCAAAGCCGTAGACGAAATCACGCCCACCTCTAGATGGCAGAACGCCGCGCCACCCGCCGCGGACGCCCCCGTAAGCTCCGGATACATTCTGGTCGCCAACATCGAACAACCCTGCAGGTGTTCTCAGGCCAAATCGATCGTCCCCGCCCGAGCCGTAGCCGCCGCTAATCCCCAAGTAAAAAGCACTGACGTCGTTGCCATATTTCTTGGGGCTAATCACAACCGGATCGGTTGTTGTGCCCTTCAAATCCCCGGCGGTCGACGCACTGGCAAGAAGAGTGACCACAGAAGCCACGGGCAGTGTTTTCAGCAGGCTCACGGCCCTGAAGCTCTTTAGGATCGTCACTCGTACCTCCATCACTCCGACCTCTGGATCGGCGCATAATCGTTTTTGAGACGCAAAAAACCGACGCCCGAAAAAACATGGCTCCTCTCGGAGCATAGTTCCAAGCAATAAATCAAGGGTAAATTTTGGAAACAAACACCAACTATGGTGTCTGAACTGCGGAAATCTACCGGCTTAGAGCAGCTCACCCGCCAAAGAGTTGGCACCCGACTCGGTGATCCGGACCTCTTTCAGATCGCCAACTGCAATCTCGGGGCCTTTAACGTGCACCGAATGCAGATATTCCGACTTTCCGACCATCTGCCCAGACAGGCGACCCGGTTTTTCGAACAGTACGCGGACAGTACGGCCGACCATGCCGTCCTGAATTTCCCTTTGGTGGCGGGTGATAAGGGCCTGAAGTCGCTGCAAACGTTCATCCGCCGCTGTCGGATCGACCTGAGCCCGCTCGGCTGCCGGCGTTCCGGGGCGTGTGGAGTATTTGAAGGAATAAGCGTAGCCGTATTTGACCTCTTCAACCAAATCCATTGTTGCCTGAAAATCCTCTTCCGTCTCCTCGGGGAAACCGACGATGAAATCCCCTGACATCACAATATCGGGGCGCGCTGCACGAATTCGTTCGATCAGGCGCAGATAGCTTTCTGCCGTATGGCTGCGATTCATTCGTTTGAGAATTCGATCCGAACCCGATTGAACCGGCAGGTGCAGATACGGCATCAGCTTATCGCAGGTACCATGCGCCTCGATCAGGTCATCTGCCATGTCGTTGGGGTGTGAGGTAGTAAAGCGGATTCGCTCTAGCCCGTCGACCTTGTTCAACTCCCAGATCAAACCCGCCAGAGTCATGTCACCGTGCGAACCGGCACCGTGATAGGCATTGACGTTCTGCCCCAGCAAAGTGATCTCGCGCACGCCGCGTTCGACGAGATCGTGGGCTTCGCGGATGATGCGATCCGCAGGGCGGCTAACTTCAGCGCCACGGGTATAAGGCACCACGCAAAAAGCGCAGAATTTGTCGCAACCTTCCTGAACAGTCAGAAACGCCGTCGGGCCGCGCTTGGCCTTGGGACGGTTTTTCAGTTTTTCGAACTTGTCTTCCTCGGGGAAATCCGTGTCCAGCGCTTTTTCGCCCGCTCGGGTTTTGGCCTCCATCTCGGGCAGGCGGTGATAGCTTTGCGGACCTACCACCAGATCAACCAGTGGCTGGCGACGCATGATCTCTTCACCCTCGGCCTGCGCGACACAACCCGCAACACCGATTTTCAGGTCAGGCTTCTCGGCCTTCAGGCCTTTGAAGCGGCCGAGTTCCGAATACACTTTCTCCGCCGCCTTTTCACGAATGTGGCAGGTGTTCAGCAGGATCATATCTGCATCGTCAGGCGTCTTGGTTTCGACATAGCCCTGCCCGCCCAGCGCCTCGGACATGCGTTCGCTGTCATAGACATTCATCTGACAGCCATAAGTCTTGATAAACAGCTTTTTCGGTTCGGACATGGGGTGGGCCTTTGCATTCGCTGGATCGGCGTCATCTATACGCTTCGAACGCCGCTTGCAATGCGGGCGCATTTACCCGAATTTGGCTGAACTTTCCAGCAAGGCCGAACCGAACACACCCGATGAAGTACGATTCTCTCGACCATTTCCTGAATTCGGGTCAGGCCGCATTGGCCAAAGGCCCCGTTGCACTGATTTTTGCCGAGGACGAAGTGGAGCTGGCAAGCACGTTGCACCACCATCTGAAGCTGGGCTTCAAGTCGGTCATAGTCTTTGCACCAGACGAGTTTCATCTGACGGAGGACTTGTCCACCAAAGTGCATCGGGTCAGTTTGAAATGTGTTCCACGGATGGTGGTGTTTGATACCATAAACAGGATTATTCAGACCGCCCCCGGTATCTGGATGTACTATTGCTACAATGCCGAATACCTGTTCTTTCCATTTTGCGAAACGCGAAGCGTGGGCGAAATGCTGGTCTTTCATGGCGAAGAGCGGCGCAACGCGATGCTCAGCTATGTCATCGACCTGTACGCAGAGGATTTGAACGTACACCCCAATGGCGTGGCCCCCGATCAGGCCTTGTTTGACAGTAAGGGGTATTACGCCCATACCCGCCATGACCCGACGGGGCAGCCGCTGGATCGTCAGGTGGATCTTTCAGGCGGGTTGCGATGGAGGTTCGAGGACCACATCCCTTATGAACGTCGCCGGATCGACCGCATCGCTCTGTTCCGGGCTCAGAAAAATCTGGCATTGAGCTCTGACCATACCTTTAACGAACCGGAATACAATACCTATTCCTGCCCCTGGCATCACAACATGACAGCCGCCATTTGTTCTTTCCGGGCAGCGAAGGCTCTGAAAACAAACGCCGGATCAACGTTTGACATCCGCAGCTTTCGCTGGCGCAATTCGGTGCCGTTTGAATGGCATTCCCGCCAGCTGCTGGACCTCGGTCTAATCGAGTCAGGTCAGTGGTTCTGAGCCGCCTTAACGCTGCAACAGCATCGGAAACCAATCCTCGCGCAGGCGCTGTCCCGGCGTCATCTCGTGCCCGGGGAACGGGGGTGAGGTTCGGCCGGGGCGCTCTACATACCGGGCATCGTCGCCCACCAGCCGAAGGGAAAAGGCGCGGCGACGGCTGTCCGACTGGTTCCCGCGCGCACCGTGTAGGGTGCGATAGTTGAATGCGACCGCATCGCCAGGCTCCATTTCAAATTCGACTACCTTCATTCCCTCGGCATCGGGATCCGGCACGGGAATGTACTGACCTTCATCCGCAAAAAAGTCTTCTTCGGAAACCCAGCGGGTTGGCAAAACCTCTTTCTCCCACCGGTGTGATCCGGCGACACAACGCAGAGTTGCCTGTCTGACCGGATCAAGCGGCGACCAGAAGCTGATGGTCTGCTGGCCTTCGACGAAATAATATGGACCATCCTGATGCCATGGCGTCGCCATGGACGTTCCGGGCTCTTTGACCAGCACGTGATCATGGAACATCTGAACGCAATTTGATTGCATCAGATCTGCGGCAACTTCGGCTGCGGGAGAGGTCTCGATCACCTCGCGGAACTGTGGAATCCGAGTCCAGTTGCAGTAATCATCAAAGAAACGACCTGTTTCACCAGACTTCTTGTTTTCGGACGCGTAGGGACCGGGTTCGGCCATGTTTACAGCCACCCCATCCCGCAATTGTTCCACGTGGTCCGCGAACAGTCCTTTGATCAGGACGACGCCATCCGCCTGATAAGTATCGATCATCTGCTGAGAAACGAGAGGGTGCGGCATCAGAGTCTCCTTTTTCTTTTTCTATTTTTGCTCTGAAAATTGTATTCTATTCAAATCATATCTTTCGAAGTTATTATTAATTTCATGTTATACATTTCACTGCGCCAATATGAATACGTCTGTGCCGTCGGGCGCCATGGCAGCCTGTCCGCGGCAGCCCAGCATCTGAATGTATCGCAACCGGCCTTGTCTACTGCGCTGACGCGCGTTGAAGCGCATCTGGGGTATCCGTTATTCATTCGCCGACGAGGTGCGGCCATGGCTCTGACACCTCAGGGGCGTACGTTCATAGACCAGGCTGAGATCCTGCTGAATAAGGCCGCCCGAATCGAAGCGTCCGATACCTCCGTATCGGGAACAACCCGGTTGAGGTTAGGTTGTTTCACGGATCTGGCCCCCTTCCTGCTCGCCCCAGCCTTGCAACATCTTCGCAACACCTTCCCCAATATCACCGTCACATACATAGCGGAGTCCTTCGAAGGGCTATTGAACGGGTTGATTGATGGTCAGATTGACATCGCGATTACGTACGACCTGACCATGGACGCAGGGTTCGCCCGCAAAAAAATGTTCGACAGCAGACCGAAGGCCCTGATGTCCCCGGATCATCCGCTGGCAACAGCCAACGAAGTCACTCTTGCCGCGTTGGAAGGCCACCCGCTGATTTTGTCTGCCGAAGGCTTGTCCGCGCAACATATTCTCAGCCTGTTTCGGCAAAACGGTCTACGCCCGACCGTCGCACACCGGGCAGCATCCCTTGAGATTCAGCGCAGCCTTGCCGCTCATGGCGAGGGAATCGGGATCAGCTACGCCAGCCCACCCAGCACCTTCAGCTATGACAATAAGCGTCTGGTCAGCCTGCCGATAACCGATCAGGACGCAGCAGAATCCGTAGTTCTGGCACGGCATGGCACTGGTCCGGCTAACTCGCTTATAGAAAAGGCCGAACGCGTGCTCTTAGCCGGATTAACGGATGTTTAAAGCGTCACTTCCTGCGCAAGCGAATGACGACATCGACCGATGCGATCTCGACACCTTCCGGCGCTTCGGGAAGACGCTGGATGACCAGTTGGTCCGACGGCGCATCACTTAGCCTCGCGTCGTCTTCCCAATAGAAATGTGGATGATCATGCGTGTTTGTATCGAAATAGCTCTTCGATCCGTCCACCGTGATCTCCTGCAAAACGCCGGCATCGCAAAACGCGCGGAGCGTGTTATAGACCGTCGCCAAAGACACAGCATCCCCGTTCGCCTTCGCCGATTCAAAAAGGCTTTCTGCCGTGACGTGCCGATGGCGGCCGTCGCCTACCAGAAGCTCGGCCAGCGCCACACGCTGACGCGTCGGTCTCAAGCCGGCATTCACCAGCCAACCCGTTGCGATTTCTCGGCTCTGAGGTGTCATCGATCCGATACCCATAGTTGCTGCCTTATATATAGGGGCGCATCACTGGCAATTTCAAATGAAATTCATTCGCAAAGATGGTCGCTTACACAACATGATGTGGCGTGCCGCTCTTGCAGGACCTTGCAAACGGGTGCTAGACGAGGCCAGATACAAAGACAGACCCCCGGCAGGAAAGGCGGCAGAATGGCCCAGTTCCCAAGCAGTTTTGACAAAGATGATCTGCTGAAATGCGCCCGAGGCGAATTATTCGGCCCCGGCAACGCACAATTGCCCGCCCCACCGATGCTGATGATGGACCGGATTACCGATGTCTCAGGCGATGGCGGTGCACATGGTAAAGGCCACGTTGTGGCTGAATTCGATATCACGCCGGACCTGTGGTTCTTTGATTGCCATTTCCCTGGCAACCCGATCATGCCCGGCTGCTTGGGTCTGGATGGCCTGTGGCAGTTGACGGGTTTCAATCTGGGCTGGCGCGGCTGGCAGGGACGTGGCTATGCGCTGGGCGTAGGTGAGGTCAAGCTGACAGGAATGGTCCGCCCCGACCGCAAAATGCTGACATATTATGTAGACTTCACCAAAGCCCTTCAGACCCGCCGCCTGACTATGGGTGTGGCGGATGGCCGGGTCGAAGCTGATGGCGAAGTAATTTATCAGGTCAAGGACATGAAAGTTGCACTGTCCGAAAGCTGACCCCAGTTGCCAGACAATGCACTGAACACGTAACTACAGGAGTACGCTTATGCGTCGCGTCGTCGTCACCGGACTGGGGGTCGTTTCCTCCATCGGGAACAATGCCGAAGAGGTTCTGGCCTCACTCAAAGCGGGCAAATCCGGGATCGAGGCCAATGAGCAGATGGTCGAACATGGCTTTCGCAGCCAGATCGCCGGAACGCTTAAAATCGACGTGACAGAGCATGTGGACAAACGCACGCTGCGCTTCATGGGTCCCGGTGCGGCATATGCCCATATCGCGATGACCCAGGCAATTGCCGATTCCGGTCTGACAGAAGAGCAAGTGGTCAACCCACGCACCGGTCTGGTGGCCGGGTCCGGTGGCCCATCCACCAGCGCTATGCTGACGGCGCATCAGACCGTTCTGAAAACCGGAGCAACCAAGCGGATCGGACCGTTCGCCGTGCCGAAATGCATGTGCTCGACGATTTCCGCGAACCTTGCCACGGCGTTCAAGATCAAGGGGATCAACTACTCGATCACCTCGGCTTGTTCGACCTCGCTGCATTGCATCGGCAACGCGGCGGAACAGATCATGCTGGGCAAGCAGGATGTGATGTTCGCGGGCGGCGGCGAGGAACTGGACTGGACACTCTCCTGCCTGTTCGATGCCATGGGTGCGATGTCATCGAAGTACAATGACACGCCTGAGAAAGCCTCGCGTGCGTTCGACGAAAACCGCGATGGTTTCGTAATCTCTGGCGGCGGCGGTATCGTTGTTCTGGAAGAGCTGGATCATGCTCTGGCCCGCGGCGCCAAAATTTACGCTGAAGTTACAGGTTATGCAGCAACGTCAGACGGCCACGACATGGTGGCCCCTTCCGGCGAAGGCGGCGAGCGCGCAATGCGTCTTGCTTTGGATACCCTGCCCGAAGGCCGCAGGGTCGGCTATATCAATGCCCACGGCACCTCGACCCCAGTCGGCGATGTGGGTGAAGTCGAGGCCGTGCGCCGCATCTTTGGCGAAGGCAATGTACCCCCCATTTCCTCGACCAAGTCGATGACAGGCCACGCTCAGGGCGCGGCGGGCGCGCTTGAGGCAATCTTCTGCCTGCTGATGCTGGACAATGATTTTATTACGCCATCGATCAATGTCGATACGCTTGCCGAAGGCATCCAGCCCGGTGAAATCGCAACTCAAGTGGTTGAAAATGCAGGATTGGACAGTGTCATGACCAACAGCTTCGGCTTTGGCGGCACAAACGGATCCATGGTTCTGTCAAAGTATAACGGGTGAAAGTGATGTCGGATCTTCTTAAGGGTAAACGCGGCCTGATCATGGGCGTGGCCAATGACCGCTCGATTGCGTGGGGCATTGCCAAGGCCATGCATGAGGCCGGTGCAGAACTGGCATTCACCTACCAGGGTGAGGCATTTGGCAAACGGCTGGAGCCGCTGGCGCAAAGCCTGGGCAGCGATTTCATGGTCGATGCGGATGTCACCGACGACGAGTCTCTGGATCGCGCCTTTGGCGAACTGGCCAAGCGTTGGCCCACCATCGATTTCGTGGTCCATGCTATCGCTTATTCGGATAAATCCGAGCTGACAGGCCGGTTCCTGAATACAACACGGGCGAATTTCAAACATTCGATGGATGTTTCGGCCTATTCTTTCATCGAGGTCGCGCGCCGTGCTTATCCGTTGATGAAAGACAACGGCGGCTCTCTGCTGACCCTGACCTATCAGGGGTCCAACCGGGTTGTACCGAACTACAACGTGATGGGTGTCGCCAAGGCCGCTCTGGAATCGGCGACGCGCTATCTGGCCAACGATCTTGGCCCCGATGGCATCCGCGTGAACGCGATTTCCCCGGGACCGATGAGAACACTCGCCGGGGCAGCCATTGGCGGCGCACGCAAGACTTACAAGTTCTGCGATCAGAATGCGCCAATGCGTTCTAATGCAACGCTTGAAGCTGTTGGCGGAACCGCTGTGTATCTGACATCGGATGCAGGAGCCTGCACATCTGGTGAAATCATCCGCGTCGACGGTGGCTTCCACGTGCTGGGCATGCCGCAACCCGAAGCCATGTGACCATATCTTTCCCTGCCGCCGCCAAGATTTCACCATCTTTGCGCGGCAGGACATCGATATGAGCAAACTAGACCAAATCATTGCAAACAATGCACGCGCAACGCAAAGTCGGCGAAAGCCCGGTTTTCTAAGCCAGCGGGCTCGCGTGCTTTTGCTTACTTTGACTTCACTGTTGCTGGTGTTTGTCTTCTTTACTCAGCCACAGGTGCGTGAAGCGATTCACTCTCTGATAGGCTGAGATCCGGGCCGGAAATCCGGCCCGAACCACGTCTCAGTTGATTGAGACGACTTCGATTTCGAAAACCAGGTCCTGCCCGGCCAACGGGTGATTTGCGTCCAGCGTCACAGTTGCGTCGTTTGCGTCCACAACCGTTACCGGCACGGCCTGACCCTCTGGCGTTTGCATCTGCAACTGCGTTCCGGGGTCCAGAGGAATGTCATCCGGGATGCCCTCACGGGGAATTTCCTGACGCATCGCCGGATTGATCGGGCCGTAAGCATCCGCACAAGCAATCTCAACCCGCTTTTTATCTCCGGTGGACAGACCGGGCATGGCACTATCCAGACCCGGAATGATCTGACCAGACCCAACAACGAACTCCAGCGGATCGCGTCCGTCCGAGCTGTCAAAGACTTTGCCGTCCAGCAGCGTCCCGGTGTAATGGATGCGAACAGTGTCGCCTTGTTTGATTTCGGTCATCGTGGCCTCCGGCCGTTCTAAGGTGTTAAGCGGCCAACCCTAGAGGTTGACACAATGTTGTAAACCCTAGGCTCTTTCACCCCATCCCCTGTTGTGCCAACCTGCGCGCAATCAGAGGAGGATCAAATGGCGATCACGACCTGTGTGTTCGACGCCTACGGAACACTATTCGATGTCGCGGCGGCCGCCAGACAGGCGGCAGACGAGCCGGGGTTTGAAACCCTGAAAGACAAATGGCCCACAGTCGCGGGACATTGGCGCCTGAAACAATTGCAGTACACATGGCTACGCGCCGTGGCAGATGCGCATGCAGATTTCTGGGACGTCACCCAAGACGGGCTGGGTTGGGCGCTTGAGGCTGCAGGCTTGCAGGGCAATCCAGAGTTACGTCAGCGCCTTCTCGATTTGTATTGGGAGTTGCAGGCCTATCCCGAAGTTCCTGCCATGTTGAAGGCCCTCAAGGATGGCGGGTTGCAGACGGCGATCCTATCCAACGGTTCGCCGCCCATGCTTGATGGCGCAGTACAATCTGCCGGGATCGGCGATGTTTTGGATGATGTTCTGTCGGTAGAGAGTGTCGGCGTCTTCAAACCCCATTCCCGCGTCTATGATCTGGTTCAAGAGAGGTTTGGCTGCGCCCGTGATGAGGTATTGTTCGTCAGTTCGAACGGCTGGGATGCTGCCGGGGCCAGCGGGTACGGCTTTATTACCGCATGGGTCAATCGGATTGGCGAACCGATGGACCGCCTACCGTGGACCCCGTCACATGTCTTATCTGATCTGACTTCGATTCCAAAACTGGCAGGCCTCTGATGTCAGACTTCATGGCATCAGACGGCAGGCGCATTTTCTACGAGGAGACCGGCACCGGTACACCGCTTTTGTGTTTGGCCGGTCTGACCCGAAACAGCCGCGACTTTTCGTTCTTTGCCCCTCATGCAGCTGACTCGCGCATGATCGCGATGGATTACAGAGGGCGCGGCCGTTCGGAATACGATCCCGATTTCATGAATTACAACATCTTTCGCGAATCCCTTGACGCGATTGAGCTTCTGGATGCTTTGGGCATCGAGAAAACAGCCATTCTCGGCACTTCTCGCGGCGGATTGATCGCCATGGCACTGGCCGCAAGCCATCCCGAACGTCTGGCTGGTGTGATCCTGAATGACGTAGGGCCGGTCATTGAGCCGTCAGGAATCGCGAAAATCATGGCCTACGTGGGCACACAACCCACCGCACAAAACTATGATGACGCCGCTGCCGCTCTAAAACACGTAATGGAGCCGCAGTTTCCCGGTGTTCCGTTGGAAACTTGGCGAAAACAGGCTGAAACTCAGTACGAAAAGAGGGATGATGGTCTGAAACTTCGATACGATCCAGCCTTGCGCAATGCGCTTCTTGAGCAAGCTGCAAGCGGGGCAACACCTGATCTATGGGTGTTTTTCGAAGCCTTGCGCGGCATTCCCACTGGTGTAATCCGGGGCGCAAACTCCGACGTTCTGGGCGCGGGCACGCTGGCGGAGATGCACAAACGTCATCAAGGCCTGATCTCGGTCGAGGTGCCGGATCGCGGGCATGTTCCGTTCCTGAATGAACCCCAGTCACTGGACCTGATACAGAAGGTATTGAAGAGCGCCGTATGAGCACAATTGCAATGATCGAAGCCGCCGCAGAGCGGCTGAAAGGACACGTTCGCGAAACGCCGATCCTGTCTTCGCCCTTTCTTGACACGATCGCGGGGCGCCGGATTTGGATCAAACCGGAATGCCTGCAACATACCGGCAGTTTCAAGTTCCGCGGGGCGTGGTCGGCCATATCCGCGCTGGATAAGGCCATACGCCAGCGTGGTGTGATCGCATATTCTTCCGGTAACCACGCGCAGGGCGTCGCGATGGCCGCATCGAAACACGGTATTGCCTCGGTCATTGTCATGCCGTCAGACGCGCCGCAGCTTAAGATCGACAATACTCGTGCTCTGGGCGGCGAAGTCGTTTTGTATGATCGCGCAAATGAAAGCCGGGAGGAGATTGGCGAAGCCATCGCGGCAGAACGCGGTCTGACCCTGATCCGTCCCTATGACGAACCGCAGGTCATCGCCGGACAGGGCACCACCGGGCTTGAAATCGCCAGACAAGCGGCAGAACTTGGGGTTTCACAGGCGGATGTTCTGATCTGCTGCGGCGGCGGAGGTTTGACGTCTGGTATTGCGCTGGCGCTGGAAAAGCACGCGCCGAACCTAAGGGCACGCCCGTGTGAGCCAGAAGGGTTCGATGACGTCAAACGATCTTTGGCGTCAGGTCAAATTCAAAACAACAACGCGGCTTCAGACAACATTTGCGATGCCATCCTGACACCGCAGCCCGGCGACATCACCTTTCCGATCCTTCACCGCCTGTGCGGGCCGGGAATTTCGGTCACCGAAGAAGAGGTCTTGCAGGCCATGGCGCATGCCTTCCTGCGCCTCAAAATCATACTGGAACCCGGCGGCGCGGTAGCACTGGCTTCGGCGCTTTTTCGGGGGGACGAGATCGAAGGCGGCGACGTGATCGTCATAACTTCGGGAGGGAATGTCGATCCGGAAGTTTTTGCTAAGGCGTTGGAATTCCTGACCTGACAGGCGCGCGAAAGCTGTGCAAATTGCAGCTTGAACGCCACGACGACAAGGACGTGAGTCATGAAGATCGCTGATCTGGGCGACGTGAAACTGAACTACCGAATCGACGGCCCGGCGGGCGGCGCACCAGTGGTGTTCGCCAATTCCCTGGGAACCGATCTGCATCTGTGGGACGCGGTGCTGCCGCACCTGCCCGACGGGCTGCGCATCATCCGATATGACAATCGCGGGCACGGGCAATCTTCGGTACCGCCTGCGCCCTACTCGATGGGTGCTTTGATTCGCGATGCCGAAGCGCTGCTGGATCACCTGCAGGTTCGCGATTGCGTCTTTGTCGGTCTTTCCATTGGCGGAATGATCGCACAAGGGCTTGCGGTCAAACGCATGGATCAGATTCGTGCATTGGTGCTGTCGAACACAGCCGCCAAAATCGCCCCACCTTCAGTCTGGCAGGAACGCATTCAGGCTGTGCGTAACGACGGAATTGAAGCGTTGGCAGATGCTACGATGGAACGCTGGTTCTCTCGGGAATTCCGCAACGCTCAAAACCACCTGCCGTGGCGGGACATGATGGTGAGCCAGTCGATAGAAGGGTATCTGGGCTGTTGTGCGGCCATTGCCGGGACCGATTTTTATACACCCACAAGCGGTCTTCGGCTGCCCACGCTTGGCATTGCGGGCAACGAAGACGGTTCAACCCCACCCGACTTGGTGCGGGAAACGGTTGATCTTATTCCCGGATCCCGATTTCAGCTGATCCGCCGCGCAGGGCATTTGCCTTGCGTTGAAAAGCCAGCGGAATACGCGGAAATCCTGACAAGTTTCTTAACCGAAATCGGGCATGTCTGAAGGAGAATGACTATGGCGTCCTTCCTATTGGTCCACGGTTCCTGCCACGGTGCCTGGTGCTGGCGCGACCTGATCCCCGCACTGGAAGCCTTGGGCCAAACCGCCCGCGCCATCGACATGCCCAGCCATGGCGCAGACCCCACACCAGTGGCAGAGGTCACGCTGGACAGTTGCCGAAATGCCATTTTGAATGCCTGCACGCCCGATACGATCGTTGTGGGCCACTCCTGGGCCGGATTTCCGATCAGCGCCGCCGCCGAGTCGCGACCGGATGCGATGCGCGCTCTGATTTACCTGAGTGCCTATGTCCCACGGGACGGTCTTTCGATGGCTGAAATGCGCAGGCGCGGGCCACATCAGACCATTGCTCACGCGGTAGAAAAATCCGCAGACGGCTTGTCGTACACCGTCTCAGTAGATGCCATCCCGCAGCTGTTTTATCACGATTGCCCGGACGATATCCTGCCATACGCTTATGCGCGCCTGTGTCCGCAAGCCATCCGCCCACAAGAAACACCGCTGCTGGTCGGTTCACGCTTTGCCAAAGTACCTAAGGCCTATATCCGAACAACCGACGACCACACGATCCCAACCGAGTACCAAGCGGACATGAGCGCCTGCATTCCCAAAGGTTTTCGACGCACAATCGACAGTTCCCATTCACCGTTTTTCTCTCATCCGCAGGAACTGGCTGAGCTTCTGGCCGAACTGGCGAACAAATTGTAGCAACCTGTCGCAACGACATGGGGCGGGAGGGCGAACTCTCTCTTCCCTCATTCATTGAGCATGCCTAGGGTGCCGCTCACAGTTCACTTGTTCAGGTCCTATGCGTCTTCCGTTTTTCTTTATCCTCTGCATCGTCATGATCGACGCCATGGGCATTGGCCTTGTGATGCCGATCATGCCGCAACTGATTGTCGAGGTTCAGGGAGGCACATTGGCCAATGCCGCGATCTGGGGCGGCGTGCTGAGTACCGCGTTTGCCGCGATGCAATTCGTCTTCGGACCCATACTGGGAAACCTGTCCGATGCTTATGGGCGCAGAACCGTATTGCTGGTGTCTTTGTTCGTTATGGCGTTGGACTACGTCGTCATGGCCGTGGCGGGCAGCATCTGGCTGTTGTTGGTTGGTCGCATCATCGGCGGCATCACGGCGGCAACCCATTCGACTGCGGCGGCTTTCATGGCGGATGTGTCCGACCCAAAAGACAAGGCCGCAAATTTCGGCCTTCTAGGGGCGGCTTTTGGTGTGGGATTCGTCCTGGGCCCCGTGATCGGAGGGTTGCTTAGCGAATATGGGACCCGTGCACCGTTCTGGGCTGCGGCAGGGTTGGCGGCACTGACCTTTTGCATCGGCTATTTCGTGATGCCCGAAACGGTCACTGACGAAAACCGGCGCGCTTTCAGTCTGCGGCGCGCAAACCCGGTGAATTCGCTTCGCGCCATTGCAGCATTGCCCGGAATCCGACCAATGCTGTGGGTCTATTTCCTGTATTCGGTTTCGATCTACGTGTATCCCGCAATCTGGTCTTACTTCACCACCGAGCGGTTCGGTTGGTCGCCACAGATGATCGGCCTGTCACTTGGTGTCTACGGCATTGGCATGGCCGTCGTACAGGGTGGACTGATCCGCCCTGCCATCCGCTTTCTGGGCGAGCGGGGCACGGTCATCAATGGAATGGTTTTTGAAATCATTAGTTTTGCCATTCTGGCCTTTCTGACCAACGGTCTGATCGCGCTGCTTCTCATCCCGATCACTGCCATCGGGGCCGTGATAACACCGGCCCTTCAGGCAATGATGTCAAAGGCCACGCCGGATTCGCAACAAGGAGAATTGCAGGGCGTCCTGACTGCATTGCATGCGCTTTCAATGGTGATCTCACCGCTGGTGATGACCAGCGTGTTCGCGCAGTTTATTCGACCCGACACTCCGCTCTACCTGCCTGGCGCACCCTTCCTGCTGGCACTTGTATTGATGCTGGCAGGATTCTTGTTGTTTCGCCGGTCCCGGCCTGTCGTGACGTAACAACGACACAAAAATGGCGGTTTCTGCCTTGCGAGCCGCCTTTTCCCGCGCCACCGTGAACTCAACGGGAGTGAGGGAAAACATGCAAAAAATCAAAGCCGCAGTGTGCCGGGCGTTTGGCGAGCCATTGGTGATCGAAGAGGTTCAGCTGGCACCTCCCGGTACAGGCGAAGTCGAGGTAACTCTGGACGCCGTAGCCATCTGCCATTCGGACATATCGTATGCCGAAGGAGCATGGGGCGGGTTCCTACCCTCCGTTTACGGGCACGAGGCCGCAGGCGTGATCAGCGCGGTCGGAGAGGCCGCAGGAGATTTCAAAGTCGGCGACCCTGTGGTTGTTACTCTGATCCGCGCCTGCGGAACCTGCCCAAGCTGCGCGGGCGGACGGCCGACAATTTGCGAAACACCGTACGATACGGTCAAAGGCCCGTTGAAAACCGGCGACGGGGACGCACTTGAACAGGCCATGGCTTGCGGCGCCTTTGCAGAAAAGGTCGTGGTGAGCCACCGTCAGATCGTCAAAATCCCCGACAGCCTTCCCAAAGAACTGGCCAGCCTGCTGTCCTGCGGCGTGATCACCGGGGTCGGTGCTGCGGTGAACGCGGCAGGCCTGCGCCCCGGTCAGGACGTAGTGGTCATCGGCGCGGGTGGAGTTGGCCTGAACGCCATTCAGGGCGCGCGGATTGCAGGCGCGCGACGGATCGTGGCCGTGGATATGACCGAAGAAAAGCTTGAGATTGCCAAGGAATTCGGCGCGACCCACGGTGTGTTGGCCAGCTTAGACCAGCCGTGGAAAGCAGCCTACAAGGCGCTTGGCGGGCGCGGCGCTGATGCGGTATTGATCACGGTCGGGGCGATCCCCGCCTATGACCAGGCCCCGCGCTATCTCGGCCGTGGCGGAAAAGCGATCATGATCGGGATGCCACACTCGGGTGACATGGCAAGTTATGAACCCGTTGTTCTGGCGGCCCTTGGTCAAGGCGTTGTTGGGTCGAAAATGGGCGATGTGGTTATCCAGCGCGATATTCCGTGGATGGTAGACCTGTATGAGCAGGGGCGGCTGAAGCTGGATGAGCTAATCTCGGGCCGTTGGTCTTTGGACCAGATCAACGAGGCCATCGCTGACACCAAAACCGGATCGGCCAAACGCAACGTGATCCTGTTCGACAGGACCTGACCCGCCGAAAGGATTTGGGATGAAACTGCAGGATCTTGACATCATTGTCACTGCCCCGCCCGCCCCGGGTTGGGGCGGGCGCTACTGGATACTTGTCAAAGTGACGACAGATACCGGCATCATCGGCTGGGGTGAATGCTATGCTTCGTCGGTGGGCCCCGAGGCGATGCGCCAGGTCATTCAGGATGTGTTCGAACGGCACATGCTGGGCGAGAATCCCGAAAACATCGAACTTATGTTCCGCCGCGCCTATTCCAGCGGCTTCACCCAGCGCCCGGATCTGACGGTGATGGGGGCATTCTCGGGGTTGGAGATTGCCTGCTGGGACATTCTGGGCAAGGATCGCGATCGCCCCGTCTATGCTCTGCTGGGCGGCAAGATGAATGAACGTATCCGGGCCTATACTTACCTTTATCCCCTGCCCCAGCATAACCTGACGGAATTCTGGACGTCTCCCGAGCAGGCGGGTGAGACGGCCGCTGAAATGGTGCGCCGTGGTTATACCGCCGTGAAATTCGATCCGGCAGGTCCTTATACGATCCGTGGTGGCCATATGCCTGCGATGAGCGACATTTCGATGTCCGTCGCTTTCTGCAAGGCGATCCGTGAGGCTGTTGGGGACAAGGCCGATCTGCTGTTCGGCACGCATGGCCAGTTCAACACAGCCGGGGCAATCCGGCTGGGACAGGCGTTGGAACCATACCAACCTCTCTGGTTCGAAGAGCCTACGCCGCCTGACAATGTCGAAGATATGGCCCGAGTCGCCCGCAATGTACGTATTCCGGTAGCCACCGGAGAACGGATGACCACCAAGGTTGAGTTCGGAGCTGTCCTACGTGCCGGAGCCGCCGAAATCCTGCAACCGGCCCTGGGCCGTGCTGGTGGAATATGGGAGATGAAGAAAGTCGCAGCCATTGCCGAGATCTTCAACGCTCAGATGGCACCGCATCTTTATGCCGGCCCGGTGGAATGGGCCGCCAATATCCATCTGGCGGCTTCAATTCCAAACCTTCTGCTTCTGGAAACCATCGAAACTCCGTTCCACGACCAACTGATCAAGGGGGCAATCCGTATCGAGGATGGGTTCGTTACTGCGCCGACGGCCCCGGGCCTTGGGATCGATGTCGACGAAGACCTGGCCCGCGCGAATCCTTACGAAGGAAATGGGCTGCATCTGCAAATGCAGGAATCCCCGTGCGATTACGTCGACGGTAACGCTTTTCAAGGGGGCGCCCCCGCCACCGAGGGGTGACAACACCAGTGGCTTTGATGCATATTGGCATCACAAAAACGCAGTACAACGGTCAGCAAGTGGCACTCAAAGAAACCGATTCTCAGGCACACAACACAGACACACCGTCGGACATGAAAGATAACGCTGCCCGCGCGGCTGCGTTTCTTAAAACGCTGGCGCATGAAGGGCGCCTGATGATCTTGTGCCATCTCGGTAGCGGCGAAAAATCTGTTGGCCAGCTTGAAGAATTACTTCAGTTACGACAGGCCGCAGTCAGCCAGATGCTGGCCCGCCTGCGCGAGGAAAAACTGGTCTCGACGCGCAGGGAAGGCAAAACGATCTATTATTCATTGCGCGACGGAAACGCGGAGCAGGTGATCGGACTGCTCTATGATCTGTTCTGCAACCAAGACTGCTGAACGCTAGTTGGACACATAACCGGCAATAACCTGCAACAGCTTGAATGCGGTTGCAGCGTCGTTTTCGACCACGGCAAGGAATTCTTCCTCTCCGATCCGCAGGCAGGACAACTGTGTTTCAGCCACCATACTCAATGCGCGAGGTTCTTTTCGGATCAGGCCTAACTCTCCAACCAAAGCACCAGGCCCAACTTTGGTGATCAATTGATCCGGCCCCTGTATTTGCGGCAGGTACAGACCGGCTTCGCCGTCTAAGACCACATAAGCACCGTCGGTGGGCTGGTCATCTTTCAAGAACACGATCTGCCCCGGTTCAGCATCAAACCAGCGTGCACCGAAAGCCAGCAGTCGCAGCTGCCGACGGTCCAGACCCGAAAACAAAGGTGTCTGTTCCAAAGCGCGCAGTTTCCGCGCCAAGTCTGCCGAAGCTGCGCTGTCTTCCTCCACGTCCACGGGCCCTCCGTCCGAGACCACACGACCTTGCCTGATTTCCACGAACATGTCGAATGCACCGGGGTTTTCGAACTGATCATTCAGATAAATGACGGTGGTTTCCGGCAGCAGTTCACGCAGCCTTTTAAAGACCGCCACCTGCGTTTTCATGTCGTAGCTGGCCAGAGCATTTTCCAGGATCAGGATGTCCGGCTTCTTGATCGCCGCACGGGTAAAGGCCAATGGTTCGGCAAATACTGCGGGAAGGTTCTGTCCGCCCAGAGCAACCGGAACATCATAGATCAACTCAGTGACCAACGGGCGGGCGCCGTTTTCTGCAAGCACATCGACAATCAGTTTGCGGGCCTCATCCGAACGGGCACCGCCAATCTGGCTGACTTTTCCGAACAGCGCATTCTCCATAACCGTCAAACCAGGTGCATAGACATCTGGATCCAACGGAACGAACACATCCTTCAGACGCTCCATCAGCTTCTCGGAGTGGCTGTGCCGCAGTTCGAGAATTCGATCTTTCAGCTCATCCGTGAACGCAGGTCCGATCTGTTCGGCAGAGATCACAAAGGGTACGGCCAGCATGTTGGCCAGCTGTTCGTCGTTCAGCCCCACCGAGCCTTCCTTGCGGGTCTGTTCTACCAGGTCCACCGCGGCTTCATAGGTCTTTGCATCAAGACCGAGCTTGCGGAACAAGGGGTGGTCCGTTCCATCAATCCCGAAAATCTGCCGCAGCATTTCGATCACATCACGGGTCAACGCGATCAATGTCTCGTCCAGCCCTAATTCGCGCAACTGCCCAAGAAAAACCCTTTGTTGGGCAAGCAAAGCTTGTGTCACAGGAACACACGGCGTTGCAAAAAGCAGGTTTTCAGCAACGGGCAGGGCTGCATTATACGCATTCCGATCAAAGACCAGCGCCTGTTGTTCGAGCCCCGCATTATGAACGGCGCGCTGCACAAGCGGGCGTAATTCGATCAGCTTATTGGCCAACTCACAATGCTCAACCGCATCGAATCTTTGTTCGGCACCTCGTTGGAACAGTGCTGCGCCCGACCCCATTCCATCAATTAGCTGCAACCACCATGCACGCAGTTCTGTCGCGTCCTGAAACCCGGCCAGAGACGGATCAAGCCATTCTGTCTTGAACGGATCGGCGCTGTTTCCTGCTCTTAGGGTTTCAGGGAAATCCGGATCGTCTGCAGTGTCAGCCAGCGGTTTGAACCGCATCGGCATCATTACGTTGTCGCCCAGTGTGCCCTGAAACATGACGGGACGCGATGTGGCATACCCGATACGCGCAGCGACAACCCCCTGATGCAGCTCTGCCAGCTTCAGATCACCGATCCGAACCTGACCCGCGCTGGGAAGAATTTCCCGTGTCAGCAACTCGCCAATGGCGCGTCGATCTTCCTCGCTGGGTGCGGCGATGCCAATTGTTTTTCCTGCGGGAAAGCTCAGGTTCAAATCGTCCAGCACCTGATTGCCATCCATGTCACGCACCGAAACGTGATCCAGAACGATATTGCCGTTCAGATGCGGTCGCTCGGCAGGGTCCCCTTCAAACAAGGCTTCGTCCTGCATTCCGGCCGGAGCAAAACGGTCGATGACCACGTCCCAGCGCAGCGACATGTCCTGAGTCTGGTTGTAGTAAGTCAACAGCTCTTTCCACGGTGAGCTGAGATCCTTGTACGCGGCCAAAGCAGCGACCAACGCCCCCAGCGAGACCGAGCCCTGCAACACCAAAAGACCACCAATCAGATAGAACATGAACGGTGTCAGCTGCGAGATGAAGTTGTTTATGAACTTCATAAAGAACTTCTTTTGATAGATCTCAAACCGGATACCGAACAGGCGACCCAACTGGTCAGAGATCATCGACCGGCGATAGCGCCAGCCGCCATTGGTTCGCAAAGTGGACGCGCCCGCCGCGTTCTCACCGATCTGCGCAGCGAGAATCCGCACCTCCTGAATGCGTTTTTTGTTCAGCAGGTTGATCTGACGCTGCAGCTTGGGGATCAACCAGGCTTGCAACGGAATGAGGGCTACGGCTGCCAGCCCAAACCAGACGCTTTGCAAAAACAGAAAGGAAAGAATGGTGATCATTTGCCCGGCCTGAAGTACCGGCTGGCTGATCGCGTCACCCATCAAGCCGCCCATCGGCTCGCTTTCGGCGGTGATCATTGACACCATCTCACCCTGGCTGACACGCTCGAAATAGGGTTGAGGAAAGCGCAAAGCCCGGCTGATCAACTGATAGCGAAAGCGCCGCAGCATCCGTTCGCTCAACACCCCTTTCATGGTGTTGATGCGCATCTTCATCAAACCGTGGCCCAATACAGCTGTCAGAAACGCAAAGCACAGAATGATCAGAAAATTTGTCTGGGACATGGTGTAGCCCCAGACCGTCACCTCGGTGGTAGTTGACCCGATCGCATCGTTGATGATGCGTTTTGGCAACTCCAGTGTGAGGTACAGCAACGGAAACAGAGTCGCCGTCACGGCCAGCAGGATCAGCTGGTCGCGCTTGGAGTATTTCCAGATAAAGCGGAAAATTGTGCGTTCTATGGAACCTGCCCCTGCTGCTGACCGACGGCGCGGATTGGATGGTAGCCATTCAAATTCAACAGCATGAAACTATCGCTATCCAGCCAAAATATGCAATTTTTTTTCCATTTGAAAAAAATCTTAGTTTTATGTGAACTAGTTCATTTACGCGCGCGTGCTTTATTGCCTAAGGTTGTCTTGGAACGATATCGGGAGGGTTCTTTTGGCTGCCAGTTTTGGCGCAGTGTTTCTTATGCTTTGTCTTTTGCTGATCAAGCATATGTTCGCTGACTACTACCTCCAGACACCGAAGATGCTTTCCGGTCGAGGCGAGTATTTTCATTTAGGACGCGCGCAACATGCCGCTGTGCATGTTGTGGGCACTGTCGTTGTTTTTCTGGGATTCAGCGCGCCACTGTCCTTTATTCTGATCGTCGCGGCGCTGGAATGGATCATCCATTTCAACATCGATTTCGTCAAAGCCCGTTATTCAGACAAAATGCGGCTTGAGCCGACGCAAGCCGCATTCTGGCGTGCGGCGGGATTGGATCAGTTGATGCACAACCTGACATATGTGGCGATGGTTTGGGCCTGGGTAACCTTCGCGGCCGCTTGACCGGTGCTAGGTTGCATTGTCTGTTACACCAACCCGATCGGCCGACAACCACATCCGATCCAAAGCGTCGATCTCATCAGGATCGAACCGGTGCTCGACTTCCCAAGACCGACTCGACGCAACATTGTAACCAAGGTCGGTTTCAATACGCCTCGCGGTATACATGACAGTAACATCAGGAAGCGGTGCGGCAGTCAGGTCCGATTTGCTGGCGTATGCAAAGACCAGCAGACTTGGCCCACTGGACAAACGCACGGTTCTGCATCCCTGAGTGCCTGCGAAAAACCCAGTCGCGTGGATTTCAGTTCAAGCGGGCGCAATGTCACAACATCTCGTAACGGGTCCGCGACCTCATTTCTGTAAAAATGCGTCCGTCTTGAACCTGGATACATCATGTCGCAGCCAAAAAACGCCAGAACATCCGGCTTTAGGGCTGACAACGCCCGATAATCAGCCGTGAAAGCCATTGTTCCGCCGGCATAGATGAACCTACCGAAGTCGTTCTGTCGTGGGACGTATTCGTCAGCCGTGACTACGTGTTGAGTGCCTAAGATTTTCGCGGGGCGAGGCTCTGTTGGGAAATCTTCAGGAAGGACCAGGTAATCCCAATCATCGCGGATGCGCCATGCGTTGTTGATGGCAACGATATGTGTGAAGGGTGCGCGACCACGTCTTCGCTGCCATCGCCGAAGGGGCGCTGCCAGGGATCAGTACACTGGTCATTCGATCAGCCATAGTGGGGCCACCCTTGTCGCCAGCCCCACGCGACATAGACCGATTGCGTAACGCGGCTAGCCCAGAACCGAGAAACTGCTTTCTTCATTGATCGGGCGCTTGCGCGAGTAGAAACCCACGTCGATTGTCCGCTTGATGTAGGGCAGTTCAAACTTCAGAGGCTTGGCATCGTGATCGGCTCCATCCTCACAATACGCGATGAGCGCGGCCATCATCTTTCCTGCAATTGGTGCATTTTTGTACTGGTTCCCGCTGGAACCGCAGGCCATGTAAAACCCCGGCAGGCTGGATTTATCATAAATCGGAATCCAGTCTGTCGATGCATCATAGAGGTCAACCACGCCCCGCGTTTTCGATGGGATACCAAGGCTGGGCACGCGCTGCGCATACCGCATGGCCTGTGTCGTCCATTGGTCCGTGAATTCGCGATTGTAATTCACATCGTCCTCGCACCACTGATGTGGATCACATTCCGGGTCTTCCGATCCTACCAGGATGTGGTTCCCGTGTTCCGGGCGGCAGTAACAGGCGATGTCGCTATCCGAGACAATGGTCCCGTCATTTTCAAAGTCGAATCCTTCCGGCGCTGGAACATGTACGACCTCTTGCCGCAAAGGCCGGGTTTTAATGGTCATATCATCCAGAACTCCCGCCATCTCATTGATGATAGCCGAACCGGGCCCGGCCACATTGACCACAACCTTTGCATGGATTTCCTCACCCGAAGCCAGTTTCACGCCTGAAACGCGACCGCCCTCGGTCAGGATTTCCGTGACTTCTGCGCCAGTGCGCACTTCGGCCCCATGTTGCTTTGCCGCATCCATCAGGTTCTGAGCCGACAAAGCGGGGTCTGTGACATATCCCGCCTGAGGCCAATATACCCCGCCCGTCATCTTGCGCCCATTGGGCTGGCCGAATTCCGGGTCATCCATGCGACGCGCCGGGGCAAAGCTGTCCAGCGAATAGACCGGCAAGCGTTCAACCACCTTTTCGCCTGACCATTCTTCGAATGGACAATCCAAATCGGACGAATTTCTCATGTGTTTTTCCAGCATCCCGTTCGCCTCGGTCTTCATGACGAGGCAACCGGTTTCGCGGAATTGAGCAAGGTCAGCCTCTTCCGGCAAGCCAAGATACTCAGCCCAGTCGCGCCAGTAGTGGTAGCCTTCCCAGGCAAACGCCGTTCCATCGAAGGTGGAATAGTGCATCCGAATAATCGCGCATGACCCGGCGGTTGACCCGTGCCCGACCTGAGAGTTCCGATCCAGTGACAGGGTTTTCCAACCCGCCTTTGACATCTCAAACGCGATAGCCGCGCCGATCACGCCGGTGCCAATGATGATTGCGTCTGGTTGGCTCATGTCGCCTCTCCTTTCCAAAAGCGCAGGGAATACGCGCTGAATTCTTCAACTTCTTCGTGTTTCGGCTCGACGCCCGTAAAGGCGTAGAGGTAATGCGGCACCATCGAGATCCGCATCTCAATGGGTTCGTTCAGTTGCGCCAGATCATAGCCAATCTGCATGTAATACAGCACGCGTGCCCGGGTTTCCGCTTCGATCTCGGAATAGCCATAGCGGGTGAACATGGCGTGCAGCGCTTCAAGCCTTCGCGCGTCCGACTGGTCCAGCGCACGCCTTACCTTGCCTGATTTGCGCGCCCAGTCGCGCACGGCGAAGTCCAGTGCGGTATCGAATAAATCGGTGTTCACCACGCAACGATGCACGTTACAGACAGCCGCCGTGATCGTCTTTGCATGCGCTTCAGCCTGCGCAATCAAAGCAGCCGTGTTGGTCGCCTGCCAGCGGGCCAGCAGCGCATCCAGCAACTCCTGCCGCGATTTGAAGTACCAGTAGAAGGACGAGCGTGAAACGGCCATCCGTTCGGCCAGGTTCAAAACCTTAATCTGGTCCACACCGTCCGAAATCAGCACATCCATCGCCACATTCAGCCAGTCGTCCCGTGTGACTTTGATGTTGCCGATCAGCGGTTCAGCCTCGGGATCATCGCGATGAAGGATAGGTTTCGTGTTCATTCAACTCTCCGGCGGCGCACCGCCTTCGGCGGTACGACGTGCAATGAAGTCATGTAGGTCGCCTACCCGATCAATGTCGATGGTGGGCGCTTTGAAGTCATTGAGAACCCCCTTCCAAACATCTGTTGCCCGATGGCTTGTGTCCACCGACCCACGCTCGGTCCAGGTGCCGAAGTTGGCGTAATCATGGACATGCGGTTGATAGAACTCGGTGTTGTAGCGCTCCATTGTCTGGCTTGAGGCAAAGAAGTGACCGCTTGGTTCAACCTCACGCAATGCAGTATCAAACCCAATCTCGGACATACCCGCCTGTGCGCCCGCGCAAAGTTCGGCGACCATGTTCAGCACTTCTGCATCGCAAACCAGCTTCTCAAACGACACGGTCAACCCTCCCTCCAGCCAGCCAGCGGAGTGGATGATCACCGTTGCCCCGGCCATCAGGCATCCCCAAAGGCCAAACTGGTTCTCGTTTGCAGCCTGTACATCGTTGATGTTCGACGCTGATCCGGCAGCCGAGCGCCAGGGCAAACCAAGATGCCGCGCCAATTGGCCTGCAGCCAGTGAGGCCTGAAAATGGGAAGGGGTCCCAAAGGCTGGTGCGCCGGACTTCATGTCCACGTTGCTGGTGAACGTTCCATAGCAGACCGGGGCACCTGGATTAACTAGTTGCGTCAGGGTCAGCGCTGCAAGTGCCTCGGCATGAGACAAGGTAATCGCCCCGGCGACCGTGATCGGAGCCATTGCCCCCATCAACGTGAATGGCGTTATGATCGACATCTGGCCGTGCCGCGCAAAATCGATCAACCCCTGCGCCATCGGAATATCCAATGTGCGCGGGCTGTTGGTGTTGATAATTGTATAGCAATGCGCATTGCCCCGGAGCGCCTCATCCGAGAGGCCACGCGCTGTGGACAGCATCTCGAAGCAATCCATCACCTGCGGTGTTCCGCGCGAAAAAAAGAACGGGAACTTGTCGGTCAGTTCCATCTGCGCTTGAGTCGTAAAGTAATGACGCAGATGAGTCGGTACATCCTGAGGCTCAACCTGGGGCGAGATCATTTGGAATACGTCGAAATGATGCGTGAGCTTCAGGAATTCCAGATAATCCTGACCCGTCGCCGGGCGACGGCCACGTTCAAGATCGGTTGCGTTAGGGGCGCCAGCTCCGGGCTGGAACACCAGCGAGCCCAATTCCAGAGTGAAATCGCGACGCCGTGCACCGGCGCGACAGGCGATGGATTTAGGCGCTGAAGCGACGGCGGCCTCAGCCATCTCGCGGCCGATAAAGACCATTTCACTGTCTTCATCTACCCGAGCGCCGCCCTGTTTGAACAGTTTTCGCGCTTCGGGTAGCAGGGTTTTTATGCCCAACTCTTCCAATGTCCGCAGCGCGGTCTTATGCATGTCCGCGATTTGATCGGCTGGGAACACTTCCATCAATGGGAAAGGATTCCTGAGCTGGCGATAGTTCACATCGCGGCTGGGTTGCGGGGTGGCCTCAGCCCCGCGCCCCCGCCGTCGACGTCCTCGCTCCTGTGTCGTCATCATCAGCCTCGCATCGCCTTGCCCTGAGGGTCATAGGGTGACGGAGCGATCACGCGCGCCGGACGTTCCACGCCCACCACGTGAACGGACAGTTCAGTACCCGGTTCCGCCTTGTCTAGATCGATCAGGGCCATCGCCAATGACTTGCCGGTATAATGCCCGTAGCCACCCGAAGTCACGAACCCTACGCGTTCGCCATTGGCCCAAATCGGCTCATATCCACTGGCATCTGCGTCCAGTGCATCGATCTCCAGTGTCGCCTGGACCTGCGCCGGGCCGTTGCCATCGCGTTCGGCAAGCGCGCCCGCCTTGCCAACAAAGTCCTTTTCCCAGTCGATCCAGCGATCCATTCCGGTCATGCCGGGTGTGTAGGCCTGAGTGAATTCCGCCGACCATATACCGAAGCTCTTCTCAAGCCGCGTTGAGAGCATTGCGTTGAAACCGCACTCACGGATACCTTCCTCGGCCCCCGCTTCCAGCAAGATGCGGCGTAGCTTGATGTGGTCGCCATAGCGGCAATTGATCTCGTACCCTTTTTCACCGGTCACAGACATGCGCGCCACACGCGCCCGGACAAGGCCGATATCGAAGTCACCACAGCCCATAAATTTCAGGTCCGAGATGTCCTGCTCGACCAGTTTCTCGACCACCGCCTGCGACTTCGGCCCTACAACGGCAAAACCGCAATATTCCTCGCCCAAATCGCGGATATTAACCCCGTCCATCATATGATCGTTGAACCAGCGCATATGCCAGGCGCGCAGGTAGTAGCTGCCCATGATCCACCATGTTCCATCGCCCCAGTTGAGCACAGTCAGATCACCTTTCAGACGACCATCCTCGCCCAGCATCGGGGCAAGTTTGGCGCGGCCCGCGCCGGGCAGCTTCGACGCCATGACATTGTCGAGCCAGGCTTCGGCATTTGGGCCGGAAACCTCGAACCGCGAAAAGCCCGAAATATCCAGCAAGCCCGCACCTTCGCGGATCACTTTGCATTCCTCGGCTACAATGTCGTGCGCGTTCGAACGCTTGAGTGTCGGCGTTTCCTCGAACCCTTTCGGCGCGAAATAAAGCGGCACTTCAAGATCCCAGCTCACGCCCCATTTGCACCCAGCCTCGGTCATCGCATCATGCGCTGGTGCCATTTTTAGCGGGCGGCCAGCTGGCAGTTGTTCGTTCGGATAGGTCATTACGAAACGGCGGGAATAAAACTGCCCGGTAGTCTCGCGAATATATCGCTTATTCTGTGCGAAATCGCCGTAACGTGCGACATCCATTGGCCAGGCATCTGCTTCGGGTTCTCCGTGGATCATCCATTCGGCCAGCGTTTTGCCGACCCCTCCGCCCTGCAAGAAGCCCGCCATGACCGCGCAGGCTGCCCAGTAACCGCGCTTACCCGGAACAGGACCAACCAGCGGGTTGCCATCAGGCGAGAATGTAAACGCGCCGTTCACCCATGTCTTGATGCCGACATTCTGGATCGAAGGGTAACGTTCAAAACCCAGCGTCAATTCGTTCTCGATCCGGTCGAGTTGCTCTTGGAACAACTCCTCCCCATAGTTCCATGGCGCACCATCCATGGCCCAGTGCTCGTGATCGACTTCATAAATACCGACCAGAACACCCTTCTGATCCTGCCGCATATAAGTGAACCCTTCGAGGTCCACGGTCATCGGCATCTCGAAATCTGCCTGTGCAACTTCCGGCACGGTATCCGTGATCAGATAGTGGTGCTTCAAAGGCGAGACCGGCAATTCAACTCCGGCCATGCGGCCGACCTGCTTGGCCCACAGGCCTGCCGCGTTGACCACATGCTCGCAGGTAATGGTGCCCTTGTCGGTCACAACCTGCCAGCCTTCATCGGTCTGGATCAGTTCCTCGACCTTGGTTTCCTCGTAATATTCCGCGCCGCGTTTCCTGGCCGCTGTCGCGTAAGCCTGAACGGTGCCGGTCGTATCTATATAACCCTCACGATCAGCCCACATCGCGCCCAGAACACCATCCGTCGACATGATCGGGCAGCGCTTCTGCGCTTCTTCCGGCGACAACAGCTCACAGTCGTCAATGCCAATGGACTGGAAAATGCGGTAATTGGCCTGCAACCATTCCCAACGTTCGGGCGTTCCGGCCAGCGTCAGACCTCCGGTCATGTGCAGGCCGATATTTTGGCCCGATTCTTTTTCGATCTCGCTCAGCAAGTCGATGGTATACGCCTGCAATGACGCCATATTCGGGTCAGCATTCAGGGCATGGATGCCACCGGCCGCATGCCAGGACGACCCCGACGCCAACCGCCGCCGCTCCAGCATGACCACATCGGACCAGCCAAACTTGGCCAGGTGATACAGAACCGAGGCACCTACGACGCCGCCTCCGATGACCACTACGCGATACTGGGATTTCATCCCGACCTCCCCTGAACAGAATCTGGGAAGACGCTAGTAGCACTGTTCAGTTCTGTCTAGACATTTCTGTACAGTGGTAGTTTCAGCTCCACCTTGCCTGACTTGGCACGTTTTACAAATTAGCGCTTGGTCGGGATTGGATACTTTGGAACCACGCCAGGGTGGCAGTGTTGTCTTCCGGAATACGCAACTTGATCACGCGTGCGAAATCGACAAAAACGAAAGTCGAGATATCCGCCAAAGAAAAAGTATCACACGCGATAAACGGACTTTCCGTAAGGCGCGTTTCCAGCATTTCAAAAAAAGATGCTACACGCTCGCGCCCGCGCTGCGCCAGCTCGGCTATCTGCGCGTAATTGGACGGGCCGGGAATGGCGCGGTCCTTGAACGCCGGATGGCTGTTGCGCAACGCTTCGGCGATGGGCGCGCCGCCCTGCTGCTCGACAATCGCGTTCCACATCAGAACCAGCCCCTTTTCATCAGGGGTTCGGCCCATCAAAGGCGGTTCGGGAAACTGTGCTTCCAGAAATGCCGCGATTCCCAGGTTCTCAGTCAGAACGGTGCCGTCATCCGTCAGCAGTACCGGAAGGGTCGCCCTTGGATTCATGGTGCGAAACGCCGCGCTCAGTTGCTCACCTTTCGCAATCGAGACGTCACGCGTTTCAATGTCCAGCCCTTTTTCGGCAATGAACATGCGCGCGCGGCGTGGGTTCGGAGCGGTGGAACAATCGTAGAAAATCATACCTCTGCCCCTTTTCAATCAGCGGCGATAAATGAAACAGCGTCCTTCAACGGCGCCTTCGGGCAATGGCATCTCGGTCAGTCCTTCGAAATACATCCGGTCACTGGAGACCATCAACCCGCCCGGAGCAAGCAAAGGCTCGATTAGAGGAGATACAAATCGGGCGAATTTATCGTTCTTTTCGCGATTGTGCCCGCCAAGATCCGCGTGAATCAGGCTGGCCGAGGCGCCGAACCGCTCAACCGACGCAGGCAAGGTGTCCCGCACGTCGCCCAGAATCACATGATCTTCGGGCGGAGTTGAGTCAGGGTGCGAAGCCACCGCACGTTCGAACACATAGACCGGTCGATCGTCTATGTGCTGCACAAGATGGTGATAAGTGCGCCCGTTGCCCAAACCCAATTCGAACACCGGGCCTGCCATGCCTGCCGTTTGTGCAATCGCGTGATCCAGACAGGCGCGTTGTGACACCATGCGATCAATGAACAGATCCAGACGGCTTTGATTCTCAGACACCGGCAAATATCTCCTTGATACCAATCGGAAGCATAGTTGCGCCCGACTCCGCCTTTGATGGCAAATTCTCAAGACTTTGTGTAGCGATGAAGCCTCAAGTTTCACATTTCCGCGACGTTTCAGCCCAAGAACGGGTTTGACTAGACGGGCGGAACCGCGCGACACTGAGCAAAAAATCACGGGGAGTTGAAATAACCGATGTCACTGAACCGCCAAACGGGTGGAAAACCCGCATGAGCGCGTTGTTGTCCGTCAGAGACCTCAGCATCGGCTTTGGTACGGGCAAATCCGTGGTCACGGATGTCAACTTCGATGTCGAAGCAGGGCAAACGCTGGCCTTGGTCGGTGAGTCGGGGTCAGGGAAAACCATCACTTGCCGGGCAGCTTTGCGTATCCTGCCTCGAACAGCGCAGATCCGAAGCGGCTCGATTACCCTGAATGACTCCAAAGGCACGTGCGATCTGACAACGGTGTCAGAACGTGAGTTGCGCAATATTCGCGGCAATCGGGTTTCGATGATTTTTCAGGAACCAATGCGGTCATTGTCCCCTCTGCACAAGATCGGCAATCAGGTTAGCGAAGTTTTGTGGCTGCACCGCGGGCTGTCCGAGGCCGAGGCACGCAAACAGGTTCTGACACAGTTCGAACGTGTGGGCTTTCCGGATCCGCAGCGGGCCTATGATTCGTATCCATTCGAATTGTCAGGCGGTATGCGACAACGCGCCATGATCGCCATGGCCATGGTGTCAAAGCCCGAATTGCTGATAGCGGATGAACCAACCACCGCATTGGACGTGACCACACAGGCGCAGGTGCTTGGTCTGATCAAGGAATTGCAGCGCGAAACCGGGATGGCACTTATCCTGGTGACCCACGACCTTGGCGTCGTTGCCAACATGGCCGAACAGGTCGTCGTGATGCACAAGGGGCGCATAATGGAGGCTGGCCCGGCCGCGCCCATCCTGACCGCCCCGGCACACCCTTATACAAAGCAGTTGTTCGATGCCGCGCCGGAAATCCCGGATCAGGAGGCCGTGGGCATACCGATGCCCGACGAAGATCTGATCTTACAGATGAAGGGTGTGTCCAAGACCTATACCATGCGATCAAGCAAGGGGTGGCAAGCCGACAAGGCTATCTATGCCTGTCGTGGTGTCGACCTGAATCTGGCGCGCGGCAAGACCCTGGCCATCGTCGGTGAAAGCGGATCGGGCAAGACAACGGCGGCCCGGATCGCTTTGGGGGCAGAGTTGCCCGACCCTGGTGGCGAGGTTCTGTTTCGCACGGCGCCCGATGTGGATCCGATCACGGTACACAAAATGACGCGCACGCAGCGCACGGCGTTTCAGCGCAAGGCGCAGATGGTGTTTCAGGACCCCTACAGCTCGCTCAGCCCCAGGATGCGCATTCAGGACGCCATGACCGAGCCGCTGGAAATCCACCGTATCGGTACGACTGCCGAACAGCGCGACAAAGCAGCCGAAATGTTGCAGCGAGTCGGTTTGACCGAAGACATGCTGAAACGCTATCCGCACGCTTTTTCCGGTGGACAGCGTCAACGCCTGTCCGTCGCGCGCGCCATGATGCTGGACCCACAATTGATCGTTTGTGACGAACCCACTTCGGCTCTGGACGTGTCGGTTCAGGAACAAATCCTGACATTGCTGGAAAACCTGCAGGACAGCTTGAACCTGTCATATTTGTTCATCTCACACGATCTGGCCGTTGTGGCACGAATCGCTGACGAAGTTGCCGTCATGCGGCGGGGTCTGATTGTCGAACAGGCACCACCCGAAACTCTTTTCTACAATCCGCGCCATCCTTACACCAAGGCGCTGATTGCCGCTCAACCCGAACCCGACATCAATCGCCCGATTGACCTGCAATTGGTTTCTCTGGGCGCCGGCGCGCCGGACAGTTGGGATGAAGCCTTTCGTTTCTCTGACACCGTGATACCCTCACTGGTAGAATTGGAACCGGGCCATAAGGTACGTTGCCATGTTTAAGACCACTCGCCCTCTGCTGCTGGCCGTTTCGCTGGCCCTTTCCGGGATGCTGCCCGCCATGGCAGAGACAATCCCAACACCTCAAGAAAACGCCTTTTGGAGTGCGGAGGTGGATAGCGGCAATCTCCCGCCTGTGCAGGAACGTTTGCCCAAAGACCCTTTGATTGTGGACCTGGCGGCCAAAGGACGGGAATTCGGCACGTCGGGCGGCACACTGCGCACCATGGTCACGCGTTCCAAAGATATCCGTCAGATGGTTGTCTATGGCTACGCGAGGCTGGTCGGGTTCAACCAGGATTACGAGATCGTACCCGACCTGCTGGCCTCGTTTGAAAACGAGGGCAACCGCAAGTTTACTCTGAAACTAAGAGAAGAGCACAAATGGTCAGACGGCTCGCCCTTTACCTCTGAGGACTTTCGCTATTGGTGGGAAGACGTCGCCAATAACAAACTGCTCCGCCCATCGGGCCCACCCGAATTTCTGATTGTGGAAGGCAAAACACCCTCTGTCACATTCCCTGATGAAACCACGGTGATATTCGAATGGGACGACCCCAATCCGGACTTCCTGCAGTCTCTGGCACAGGCGCGACCGCCCTTTATTTACCGACCGGCCGCCTTTCTGAAACAATATCACGAGAAATACGCGGACGCCGAAGAGCTCGCCTTTCAGGTCGAAGATGCCCGGGTCAAAAGCTGGGCAGCACTGCATAACAAGCTGGATAACCTGTATAAGTTCGACAACCACGAACTCCCCACATTGCAGCCATGGCTAAACGCAAGCTCGGGCAAGAAAATCCGCCACAATTTCGTGCGCAACCCCTACTATCACCGCATCGACACCAAGGGGGTTCAACTTCCCTATATTGATGTGGTCGAGATGGAGATCGTCGCGCCCGGTCTGGTTGCCGCCAAGACCAACGCCGGTGAAAGCGATCTGCAAGGTCGTGGTCTGGCCTTCCGCGATGCATCGATTCTTAAGAAAGGCGAAGCACAGGGCGGATACAAGACTCTGCTTTGGAAAACCGGTGTGGCATCGCAAATCGCGATCTATCCCAACCTGAATTTTTCCGATGACGTTTGGCGCGATGTATTGCGTGACGTGCGTGTGCGGCGCGCCTTGTCGCTGGCCATCGACCGGCAAACCATCAACCAGGCTTTGTACTTTAAACTCGCGCATCCCGGAGCAATGTCGGTTCTGCCCGCCTCGCCCTTCTACAATGAAGAAAATGCATTGGCCTGGGCGAAGTACGACATCGATCAGGCCAATGCACTTTTGGATGAGGTTGGTCTGGATCAGCGCGACAAGAACGGCATTCGCCTGTTACCAGACGGTCGCCCGATGGAGCTGGTGATCGAAACCGCAGGTGAGCGGCAGGAGGTCGAAAACGCCTTGCAGATCGTCACGGACACGTGGCGTGAGATCGGCGTCAAACTGGTCATGCGCCCACTGGACCGGGACATCTTGCGCAACCGCGTGTTCGCGGGCAACTCGATGGCGTCCGTCTGGTTCGGTTGGGATGACGGTATTCCGCAGGCGCACACCTCGCCGGCCTATCTGGCTCCGACAGATCAGGTGTTCCTGGCCTGGCCAAAATGGGGGCAATACTACCAGACCGGCGGTGAGGTGGGTGAAGCCCCAGATATGCCAGAGGCCGAACGGCTGATGCAGTTGGCGCATGAATGGCAAATCGCCACGACCGATGAAGAACGCGAAGCCGTCTGGACCGAGATGCTGAACATTCACGCAGATCAGCTCTATGCCATTGGCATCTTGAACGGAGCACCCCAGCCTGTTGTCGTATCAAACCGCCTGCGCAACGTACCGGAACAGGCCATGTGGGCGTGGGAGCCCGGTGCACATTTCGGCGTTCATCGCCCGGACGAGTTCTTTTTCGCCGACTAAGCAGGAGCAGCTAAATGATCATGCTGCGCTATGCGGTGTATCGCTTTTTCACGATGCTGCTGACTTTGTTGGTGGTCTCGGTGTTGGTTTTCGTAATCATTAACCTTCCCCCAGGTGATTACCTGAGCAATCAGATCGCCGAGCTTCAGGCTTCAGGTCAGTCCGCAGGCGTAGCAAAGGCTGAATTCCTAAGAGCCGAATATGCGCTGGATCGCCCGATGTGGGAACAATACCTGATCTGGGCAGGTTTCTGGCCGGGACCGCACGGGTTTTCCGGGTTGCTTCAGGGCAACTACGGATGGTCTTTTGAATTCGACCGCCCCGTTTCCGAAATCGTCGGCGATACGCTTTGGCTGACGGTCGTCGTCAATCTGGCCGCAATTCTGTTTGTTTATGCGGTCGCTCTGCCCCTCGGCGTTCTGGCCGCAGCGCGGTCGCGAACATGGATCGATTATACTTCGGCCTTCGTAGGATATCTGGGGCTGGCGACGCCAAACTTTCTGCTGGCGCTGATCCTGTTCTACTACGGCCACCAGTATTTCAACCTGCCTATCGGGGGGTTGATGGATCCGAGTTTCGAAGGCCAGCCGATGAGTTGGGAGAAACTGAAATCCATCCTCATCCATCTGATCGTGCCGACCTTTGTCATCGGCACCTCAGGCGCATCGGCGATGATGCAGCGTCTGCGCGCGAATATGCTGGATGAATTGGGAAAACCTTACGTGGAGACCGCCATCGCAAAGGGCATGGCCCCGTCGCGGATGCTGACCAAATATCCGCTGCGCGTGGCCTTCAATCCCTTCGTTGCGGATATCGGCAACCTGCTGCCGTCGATGGTGTCCGGCTCGGTTCTGGTCTCGGTTGTTCTGGGTCTGCAGACCATTGGCCCGACCCTGCTGACAGCCCTGAAGACGCAGGATCAGTTCCTGTCAGCTTTCATCCTGATGTTCGTTGCCCTGCTGACCCTGATCGGCACAATGATCTCGGATATCCTGTTGGTGATGCTGGATCCGCGCATTCGATATGAGGGGCGCGAAGCATGACTGACCGTCCTGACAACCGCTTTGTCGATGATGCGCCGTTTGATCCCCAGGCGTCAATCCAACAACTGGAACGCGCCGATCTGGATGCCCCCAACTGGGTGCTGGTCTGGCGTAAGTTCAGAACCCATAAGCTGGGCCTGATTTCGGGCATCTTCCTGCTGTTATGTTATCTGATGCTGCCCTTTGCGGGTTTCATCGCGCCGTATGGCCCGAATGACCGCAACGGAGAGCATCTCTATGCCCCGCCGCAATCGGTAAACTGGTTCCATGAGGGCGAGTTCATCGGCCCTCACGTTTACCCGATCGTGGCTGAGGCAGACCTTGAGACATTCCAATGGAAGTTTGTTCCCGATACGGACGACCCCCGCCCGATCAGGTTCTTCTGCAAAGCCTCTGAATACAAACTGGCCGGTTTCATACCATCGGACACACACCTGTTCTGTGCGCCGGAAGGGGCCACTCTGTTCCTGTGGGGGTCCGACCGGCTGGGCCGAGATATCTTCAGCCGTATTCTTTACGGCGCGCAGTTGTCTCTGACGGTGGGTCTGATCGGTATTTCGGTGTCATTCTTTCTAGGCATCCTGTTCGGTTCGATGGCTGGCTATTTTGGCGGACGTATCGACTGGACCATCAACCGGGTCATCGAAATCCTGCGTTCGCTGCCGGAACTGCCGCTTTGGTTGGCCCTGTCCGCCGCCGTGCCCTCGAACTGGAGCCCGGTCGCGGTGTTCTTCATCATTTCGATCATCCTGGGCATCCTTGATTGGCCGGGACTGGCGCGTTCGGTCCGCGCGAAATTCCTGTCGTTGCGGGAAGAAGAGTACGTCCGAGCGGCCGAAATGATGGGCGCAAGTTCGGGCCGTGTGATCCGCAAGCACCTGCTGCCCAACTTCATGTCGCACCTGATCGCGTCGGCCACTTTGTCGATCCCGGCCATGATCCTTGGGGAAACAGCGCTCAGCTTTCTTGGCCTCGGCCTGCGTGCGCCTGCGGTCAGTTGGGGTGTGATGCTAAATGACGCACAGAACCTCGCCTCGATCGAGATCTATCCCTGGACGGCAATCCCCATGCTGCCGATCATTGTCATTGTATTGGCGTTCAACTTCCTTGGTGACGGGCTGCGCGACAGTCTGGACCCCTATCAGCAATGAGTCTTCTGGCCACTCTTCCCGCTGCTGACAGCTATCGCACCGTTGGAACAGGCTCTCTGCCAAGCGCCTTTGCCGTTTCGGAACTGGCTACAGCCAGTTTTGCAGCCGTGGGTCAGGAATTGACCCGGCTGATGCAGGCGCTCAACCTGTCCACGAAGGAACCTGAGATCACCGTCGATCACCGGCTCGCATCTCTGTGGTTCAGCTATTCCTTCAAACCAGATGGTTGGGAAATGCCCAGCCTTTGGGATACGGTTGCGGGCGACTACAAAGCCGCTGATGGCTGGATCAGGCTGCACACAAACCTGCCCCGCCATCGCTCTGCCGCGTTGAAAGTCCTTGGCACCCGGCCAGAGCGTGAAGCCGTGGCAAAAGCCGTCAGATCGTGGGCAATATCGGATCTGGAAACTGCGGTTGTTGCCGAAGGTGGGGTGGCCGCTGCCATGCGCAGCCGGGCGGAATGGCTTGATCACCCGCAAGGCCGCGCCGTGTCGCGCGACCCTTTGATCGGATGGCAGGGACCGCGCTATGTCAATCTGCGCGACAGACCTCGGGCCACCGCTGATCGGCCTCTGGCTGGGTTACGGGTGCTGGATCTGACGCGCGTTCTGGCTGGCCCGGTTTCTACGCGAACGCTTGCAGGGTTCGGCGCCGAGGTCTTGCGCATCGACCCACCTGGCTGGGATGAACCGGGGGTGATCCCCGACATATCGCTGGGAAAGCACTGCGCCTATCTTGACCTGAAATCGGAAGCCGGCCTCGGACGTCTGCATGGGTTGCTGTCTCAGGCCGATGTGTTTGTGCACGGGTATCGGCCCGGCGCGCTGGATGCTCTGGGTCTGACACGAGCCAAACGTGACGAGTTGGCTCCGAACCGGATCGAAGTCACGCTGGATGCCTATGGCTGGCAAGGCCCATGGTCGACCCGGCGCGGGTTTGACAGCCTTGTCCAGATGAGCGCTGGCATTGCTCATGCCGGGATGGGTTGGGCGGACGCGGACAAGCCAACCCCCCTGCCGGTTCAAGCTCTGGATCACGCAACCGGCTACCTGATGGCTGCCGCTGTATTTTCGGCACTGGCCGAGGCCGCAACGGGCAATTCCGTCATGCACGCACATCTCTCTCTGGCCCGCACGGCCGAACTTCTGGCCGTGCTAGGCAAGGACGAAGCCGAAACAACGCCGATCAGCCCTGCTATTACAGATTACAGCAAAGTAACAGAAACTTCGGGTTGGGGCCCCGGCCATCGCCTCAAACCTGCACTTAAGGTCGGCGAAGCATCGATGCGCTGGGATTTACCTGCGTCGAAACTGGGCACTTCGGAACCTGTCTGGCCCTTCACCGCCAACTGACTATCCGCCGCGCAGCCGAGCCCAACGCGTCGGATGGCGTCTCGTCAGAGACGCAAACCTGGGCGGCGGGATCGCCCTTAGCGATCGTCGCCACCCGGTCCGATATCGTCCAGATAATCCTCATCAATCGCCGCCTGCACCGCACCTGTCACGGCCTCGCGCTGCTTCGGCGTCAGGTCTTCGGTGTCCTTGCCATCTGCCAACCTCACAGTGACTTCACGGTGAGCGAACTTGATACCTTCCCGCGCAAACAACTCGCGAATATCCTGATAGACCTTCTTGCGTACCAGCCATTGATCGCCCGGTTTGGTCATGAATTTGACCCGGATGATCATCGCTGAATCCTGCATCTCGATCACACCCTGAGATTTCAGAGGCTGAATAAAATTGTCGCCGATCACAGGATCGCTCAGCAACTCCTGACCCAGCTTCTTGATCAGCTTGCGAACCTTCTCGACATCGGTGTCATAAGTCACGCGCAACGGCAGTTTCATGATCACCCAGTCACGGGAATAGTTCGTCAGCACCTTGATTTCACCAAAGGGAATCGTGTTCAGCGCGCCAAGATGGTGGCGCAACTGGAAGGACCGGACCGAGATTTTCTCAACTGTTCCTTTGACATCCCCGATGTCGATGTACTCGCCTTTCCGGAAAGCATCATCCATCAGGAAAAACGCCCCTGAAAAGATGTCTCGCACCAGGGTTTGTGATCCGAAGCCCACCGCCAGACCAACCACACCAGCGCCCGCGAACAACGGGCTGACATTGATGCCCAGTTCCATGAGAACGATCAGCACGATCGTAACAACCACAACGGCCAAAATCGCGCCACGGAACAATGGCAACAGCGTCGCCAATCGACTTTGGCCCCCCTCGCCTCCTTCGTCGCCCAGTTCAGCCTCTGTGCCGTCATCGGATTCTTCCGCGATCTTGCTGTCGATCCAGATGCGGAAGAAATGAAACAGAATGTAGCCGATGAATATGATGACCATTACATCCAGCGCACGTTCCACCGGAAGGTCCTGACTCCAGTCAGCTTCGGGATACCAAATCACAACAAGTGCATAGGCACCGATCACGAAGGCCAGAATCCCAGCCACCCGACGGGCCAGATCTTCGTAGGTCAGAAGATACTGTTTGCGCTGCTCGGCTTCGGGTGTTTCCACCGGCTCGAAATCTTCGTCCGAAGCCAAGGCTTCTTCGTTTAACTCGTCGATCATTCGGGAGCGGTCAAAATACCGTTCCAGCAGATAGTTCATCGCGCCATAGGCAATGACGACGGACATGAAAATCATATAACTGCTTGCGATCAGCGGCAGCGGCGTCGGGTTCTCCAACGCCAGATCAACGGCCAGACGGAACCAGCTGAATACGACATAGACGATGAGCGCGGGCGCCCAGCCGAAGGATACGAACCGCAACAGCCACGAAACCTGATCGGATGGCCGTCCACCACGGATTGCGTTCGAGATCGCTCGCGCATTGAACAGGATCATCAGAACATTGCCCAAGGCGCCCAGCATAGTCAGGCCGCCGTACACCATCGCGTAGACGTTGTAGTTCAGGCCAAAATCCGCAACCCAGGTCGAAAAGAGTACAACCGAAATGTCGTATGTCGCCAATGCCGAAGCCCAGATATACAACCGCTTGGCGTCCCGGTCCGAGAATGGCGGAAGGCGATATTGGCTAAGGAAAGGTGAGAGAACCATACGCCACAGATCCGAAACCGTGCGCGAAAGGAAATACGCGGTAAAGATCGCCGTTACTGTGAACTGGATCGAGATATCTTCGGCTTCGCCAAAGAACAGGTACCCAACAATCAGAGCCATCAGCATGGCAAAAATCGTGCCCCCGATCCCCATCAGGAAGCGGAAAACAAGGAATGGCATCTTTTCGCGATACCCAACCGGATCATCTTTGACCCGAGCCACAACCCAACGCCGTGCAAAGCGCTTGCCATAGAGTTCGATAGAGAGCCAACGCCCAAGAAGCAGGAACAAAATGTTCCACGCCAATACCTCGGCATAGGTCTGGATGCGGCCATCCGGGCTGGTCTGGCGCAGAACATACTGCACCTCAAAGATCGAATAAGGCAGCGCCTCAAGCCGAGATAGCATCGACTCACGGAATTTCGAGAACCGTTCCTGCGCCTTCATTAACTGCGAACCGTCACCCATGGGATTGTTCGATTCGCTCGCGGCATCACCCGAGCCCGCATCCGCACCACCAGCCGTTGTCACAACCTGACCAGCGCTGTCGATGACAATCACACTTGCGCCCGCTTCGCTGGCTGCACGGATTGCGGCGGCCAGATCGCTTTCTTGCGAGGCTTCAGACGAGCTGCCCGTGCCATAGCCAGGAATAAGGGAAGTTTGCGCTGAAACCTCGACAGGAAATGCCAGAACAAAAGCCCACAAAGCCAGAAAGATTGCGGCCGGAAAGGATTGTTTCATAGGGTTTTGTATCCAGTTTTCTCGATAACGGACAGATTACAGAAGCGTTTCAGACAGTTCAAACACTCGGGCGCAGCCGCCTCAATATCCTCAATTGGCGTGTTCTTGACGCACTGCCTGGCCACAGATGTTTTCAATCTGGTGAAAATTGAATATGAACAAAAGCAAGTTTCAGGCCCTGTCCCCGTTGCCAGTTCCCCGATCCCTTAGCGATCCCTCTCAAGCCTTGGTGCGATATGTCGCGAAATCGTCAATATGCTGTTGCCAAATCGCAATGCTTGGAACATTTGCAGAAGCGCAATTCCGTCTTTGGCAAGCGTGGCTGGGAAATATACAGTAACGCTTGCAAACGCGCGGATTTCGCACCGGGATCAAGAAGACAGGCAATACTATGAGCCTAAGCAAAACCAACTCCAAACCGGACCGCGCGCCGCGTATCCTGTTTTACAGCCATGACACGTTCGGTCTGGGCCATCTTCGCCGGTCGCGGGCTTTGGCGGCCGCGATCACGCAGGCGGATCAGAGCGCGTCGGCTCTGATCCTGACGGGTTCGCCCGTAGCCGGTCGGTTTACTTTTCCTCGCCGCGTCGATCACGTGCGCCTGCCCGGTGTGACCAAGCGCGCTGACGGATCCTATGCCGCACGAACAATCGGGATGGGTATCGAAGAAGTGACCGAATTGCGGTCCGGTCTGATTCAAACAGCCGTTCAGCAATTCGACCCCGATATTCTGATCGTCGATAAGGAACCGACAGGGTTTCGGGGGGAATTGCTTCCGACCCTGAAATACCTGCAACACAACTGCGGAACAAAACTGGTGCTTGGGTTGCGCGATGTTCTGGATGAGCCCGAAGTGTTGGCCGCCGAATGGGCGCGCAAGGACGCCATTGATGCGACCGAGCGGTTTTATCACGAAATCTGGGTTTACGGCCTGAAGTCGATTTATGACCCCACACAAGGGCTGCCGCTGAGCGCGGCAGCTCAATCCCGGATTCACTGGACGGGGTATCTGCGTCGTGATCTCGGCCCGGTCGGCGAGCCCCCGGAACAACCCTATATCCTGATCACACCCGGCGGTGGCGGCGATGGCAAGGCGATGGTCAACCTCGTTCTGTCCGCATACGAAAAAGATCCTGAACTGTCACCGCGCGCGGTTCTGGTCTACGGCCCCTTCCTGTCCGGGGAGTTGCGCGAGGATTTCGAAACCCGCGTAGCCGCATTGAACGGTCGCGTTACCGCGGTCGGGTTCGAATCCCAGATCGAGACACTGTTTGCAGGGGCCGAAGGCGTTGTCTGCATGGGCGGTTACAACACGTTCTGCGAGGTTCTGTCCTTCGACAAACGCGCCGTCATCGTCCCGCGCACTACGCCCCGGCTGGAACAGTGGATTCGGGCTTCCCGTGCGGAAGGGCTGGGGCTTGTCCGGATGCTGGATGAAAGCCGAGATGGCCTGACGCCGGATGCGATGATCCGCGCCATCCGGGATCTGCCGCATCAGTCCCTGCCATCCCAGGCCATCCAAAGCGGTTTGCTGGATGGGTTGGACTATGTCACCGACCGCATCGACAGCCTGCTGACCTGGGAACAGGAACGAGCCACCGGATGACCTCAGATTCTCCTACACTGGCGGTTGTGGTCAAAGGCTGGCCACGACTGTCCGAAACGTTTATTGCGCAGGAACTTGTCGCCTTGCAGGAAGCTGGGCATCGTTTTGACATCTGGTCCCTGCGACACCCGACCGATACGAAACGCCACCCTCTGCATGACCGTTTCACAGGGCAGGTTCGATACCTGCCCGAGTATCTTTATGACGAACCCCAACGGGTCTGGGCGGCACGAACGTTTGCCCAATCGCTTCCCGGTTACGCAGAGGCCTATCGGATTTGGCGTCAGGATCTGAAACGTGACCCGACACCCAACCGCATCCGCCGGTTTGGGCAAGCCTGCGTTCTGGCCGCTGAATTGCCTGCCGAAACGCTCGGTTTGTACGCTCATTTCATGCACACGCCGTCGTCTGTTACCCGTTACGCTGCCATTATGCGCGGATTGCCTTGGAGTTTTTCAGCCCACGCCAAGGATATCTGGACTTCACCGGATTGGGAAAAGCGTGAAAAGTTGCAAGCCGCAACGCGTGGAGCCGCTTTTGGCGCCACCTGCACAGCCATCGGTGCGGAGCATTTGCGTGGCCTGGCCGATGACCCCAAGCGCGTGGACCTGATCTATCACGGTCTGGACCTGTCTCGCTTTCCTGAACCGCCAACGCGAAAGCTGCGCGCTGCGGACGGTCCCTTTCACATGATTTCAGTCGGACGGCTGGTCGAGAAAAAAGGCTTCGACCGTCTGATCGCGTCTTTTGCACTGCTGCCCGATGATCTGGATTGGCACTGGACCCATATCGGTGGTGGCGGTTTGGGCGATACCCTGCGGGAACAGGCGAACACAGCTGGCATCGCGAACCGCATCACCTGGAAAGGGGCCTGCGATCAACCCGAGGTTATCGAAGCGATGCGTGAAGCCGATCTGTTCGTCCTGCCCAGCCGCATCGCGGCGGACGGAGATCGCGACGGTTTGCCGAATGTGTTGATGGAGGCCGCGTCTCAGCTCTTGCCGATCCTGTCGACACCGATCTCGGCGATCCCGGAGTTCATCGAAACCGGAAGACACGGCATCTTGTCCGATGACGACCCATCTGCGTTGGCAGGAGCCCTTGAAGGGTTGGCGGCTGATCCGCAACAGGCCGCGCAAATGGCGCGTGCGGCCTATGATCGCCTGATGGCTGAGTTTCGGATGGATCCGGGTATTGCGAGGCTGTCTGAACGCCTCAAAGCTATGTGCGTGGACAACGCGTAATGGCGCGGGTTGCGTTTTTTGCACCAATGAAATCTCCTGACAGCCTGAAACCCTCGGGTGACCGAGAAATGGCCCGAAACCTGATGCAGGCGCTGACAGCTGAGGGTGATACGGCCGATCTGGTCTCGGGCTTGCGCATCTATGACAAGAGCGGTGACGCAGACCTGCAACGGTCTCTGCTTGAGGCGGCAGAAGAGGAAGCAATACGGCTGATTTCCGACCTACCGTCAGATACCGGTATGTGGGTGACCTACCACAACTATTACAAAGCGCCTGATCTGCTGGGTCCTCAGGTCTGCAGGGCACGCAGCATTCCCTATGTGCAATTGGAAAGCACCCGCGCGTCCAGCCGGTTGAACGGGCCGTGGGCCGAGTTTGCCAAAGCGGCACATCGGGCCAGCGATGCGGCAGATGTGATATTTTATCACACGGCCAATGACCTGATCACTTTAGAACGGGATCGCTTCGGCTCTCAGGCTCTGGTCGAATTGCCACCGTTCCTCCCAGTGTCCGAACTGCCTCCCGCCACCACAGGCGATGGCTCCATGCTGACCGTTGGCATGATGCGGCATGGCGACAAGCTGGAGTCCTATCAGATATTGTCCGAAGCCTTATCGCATTTGACCGGTGACTGGCATCTGAATATAGCGGGCGACGGCCCGGCACGCGCGCAGGTTGAGGCCCTGATGGCACCGTTCGGACATCGGGTGAGTTTTCTGGGTCAGCTTGACCGGGGTGAATTGCAACGCGCCTATCAACAGTCATCGCTGCTTGCGTGGCCCGGAGTAAACGAGGCCTACGGGATGATTTACCTTGAGGCGCAGGCGGCCGGATTGCCTGTCGTCGCTCAGGATCGGCCCGGAGTACGGGATGTTCTGGCCCCTGCGGCCTATCCTGCCGTTGAATGCGCGGCCAAAGGCTTTGCGGATTGCATGCAAGCCCTCCTTGCGGATTCTAGGCTTCGCCGTTCCCTCGGCGCTGCCGCACGAAATTATGTGGCAGAGCGCCATCTGATGCCTCGGGCGACCCAGCGCTTGTGGGAGACCCTCCGACCCCTGCTGAAGGACACATCATGACCCAGCTTGCACTGCTCCGCCATGGGCATACCCACTGGAATCGTGCGGGAAGGATACAGGGGCGCAGTGACATTCCGCTGGACAATGACGCGCGAGCCGAATTAGCGGGTTATGGGTTGCCGGAAGACTGGGCCGATGCCGACATCTGGTCTAGCCCCCTGCTCCGCGCGAGTGAAACGGCGCAAATTGTGTCTGGTCGAAACCCAAACACTTCGGACGCATTGACCGAAATGAACTGGGGCGATTGGGAAGGTCTGCGCGGGGTTGATCTGATCGCAGACACGTCCAGCGGTTATCGTCATATCGAGAATTGGAGTTGGGGTTTCCGCCCACCAAACGGCGAAAGCCCAGCCGACGTGCGGGACAGGCTCAGTCCGTGGTTGTCCGAATTGCGACGGGATACGGTTGCGGTCTGCCATATCGGTATCATGCGGGTCATTCTGGCTCAGGCCTGGGGTTGGAATTTCGAAGGGCCAGCCCCCTTTAAGATCAAACGCAATCGGCTGTATATCGTCTATATGAACACCATGACTGCCGACGCCGACCCCGTTCGCCTGATCAAACGCGAGGCCCCGCAATGAAGGTGATGATCATCGTCACGCACCTGTTGGGCACCGGGCATCTCAGCCGGGCTCTGACACTGGGGCGGGCGTTTCGGGACGACAGTCACGATGTCATGGTCGTGACGGGCGGTATGCCTGCGCCGCAATTGGATAGCACTGGTTTGACCCTGTTTGGATTACCCCCCCTCAGGTCGGACGGGACCAACTTCACCCGCTTGCTTACCGACAGCGGCGAAGAGGCTGATGCAGCCTATCACACCACACGCGAAACAGCTTTGTTGAAGGCGATTGAGAGTTTCCAACCACAGATCCTGATCACCGAGCTGTACCCCTTTGGTCGCCGATCACTGGCCGCCGAGTTCGATGCGGCCCTGAACGCGGCGAAGTCGTTACCAGATCGCCCCATCATTCTCGGATCGATCCGGGACATTCTGGCGCCGCCCTCCAAACCTGCCAAAGCGGAGCGCGCGGATGACATCGTGTCGCGGTATTATGACGGCATTCTGGTTCACTCAACCGAAAGCGTGACACCCTTATCGGTCAGTTGGCCGGTGTCAGATCAGCTGTCGGAACGGTTGCACTATACCGGTTATGTTGCGCCTGCATTGCCTCAACCTCACCCCGATGTGGTAGGTCAGGATGAAATCCTTGTCAGCGCTGGCGGCGGATCTGTGGGGCAACCGATCTTTCGCGCTGCCATCGAGGCCGCCCGAAAGATGCCCAACAGGCGTTGGCGCCTGCTGGTCGGTGGGACGGATGCAAAGGCGCGGATAGCTGAATTGTCTCGGCTGGCCGAAGGTACCTCGGTTATTCTGGAGCCTGTACGACCGGATTTTCGTCAAATGCTGCCCCACGCGGCAGCATCTGTCAGCATGTGCGGCTACAACACCGCCATGGATATCCTTCAAAGCGGAACACCCGCCGTTTTTGTACCTTTCGACGACGGCAAGGAGGTGGAACAAGGACTGCGCGGGCAGAGCCTGTCCGATCTGTCCGCAATCGAAGTTCTGGAAAGCAGGGCTCTGAGCGGCAGTGCATTGGCTCAAGCGGTGGAGCGTGTCGTGGCCGACGGCCCCCGCGCAAAACAGGATTTCGGTTTTGACGGAGCCACTCAAACCGTTCATATCGCCAAGCACTTGCTGGAGCAGCGCCCATGAATCCTGACTGGCGTCCTCTGGACGCAGAATTAGACCAGTGGCGCACCGCAAACTTGTCCTTCCCGCTCTGGTGGCGCGATGATGATGCCATCGCTCCAACACCGCAATTAGACCGCCTTTCCGAGTTGACTGAGAAATTGGAACTGCCTGTGCATCTGGCCGTGATTCCCAGCGAAGCTACTCCCGCACTTGCGGACTATGTCGCGAGGCGACCGTCTCTCATCCCTGTTGTGCATGGGTGGGCGCATACAAACCATGCGCCCAAAGGTGAGAAGAAGGCCGAGTTTCGCCTAAATCGTCCTATGGATGAAATAGTTGCGGATGCAAAAGCCGGAATAACGCGTCTTGGAGCTTTTTTTGGCACAAACGTGCGACCCTTGTTCGTGCCTCCTTGGAATCGCATAGCGCCGGAAGTGGTCCAACAGCTTCCGGCCTTGGGATATCATATCGTGTCCACCGCGACACCGCGAAGAACGAAACTGGCCGCACCGAGGCTTGAGCAGATCAACACTCATCTCGATCCAATCGACTGGCGCGGTACACGCGGCCTGATCTCTCCTGACACCCTGATCGCGCAGGCAGTTGAACTGTTGCGAGACCGACGCGAAGGTCGCGCAGACAACACTGAACCATTTGGCATCTTGACCCATCATCTGGTCCATGATCAGGACATCTGGGCCTTTACCGAGGCCTTGCTGCGCAAACTGCTGAACAGCCCTTCCACGGCCTGGGTCGCACCGAAGAACGAATAAGGACATAACCATGAGCCGACTGGATTCCATGCTGCGCCGACTAACGGCTCAACGCGACGGTCTGAACTGGGCAGCCGAGCAGATCAGCGGTCAGCCGGGCGATGTGCTGGACATGGGGCTGGGTAATGGCCGCACCTATGACCACCTTCGGGAAATCCTGCCGGAGCGCCGGATCTGGGTGATGGATCGGGTCCTGCAATGCCATCCAGACAGCACCCCTCCGGCCAGAGATTTCCTGCAGGGTGAGGCTGAACCAATGCTGCAAAAACTGGCCGGCGACGGCCGCATGATCGCGTTGGCGCACTACGACTTTGGTCGCGGGATCAAGCATGAAGATGTCGCCGAAGCTGCGCGTCTCAGCCCACTGATCGCGCAAGTAATGCAACCCGGCGGGATGTTGATTTCCGGCCAACCCCTTGTCGGCTTCAACCAGATCAAAGGGCCCGAGACGATCGCCCCGGACCGGTACCTGTTCTATACCGCCTGATCACGCCACCCGCCGACCGCGCGCCCAGACCGAGTTCAGGGCCGGTACGCCCGCTCGCATCCTGAAACGGATAACGTCGGCCCGCGCGCCTTCGCGCAGCTCGCCGCGGTCTACCAGCCCCGCAGCTTGCGCCGGGGCCAGCGTTACGGTCTTCATCCCGCGCGCTATGTCGCCCCATATCTCTCCCAGCATGGCCGCCGACAGCAGCAAAGCCGACGGCACATAGTCTGATGACATGATATCCAGATGCCCAAGCTCGGCCAGCTCGTGAGCAGCAACATTGCCTGAATGCGATCCTCCGCGGATAATGTTTGGAGCGCCCATCATGACGCGAATGCCGTTTTCGTGGCAGGCCCGCGCTGCTTCGACGGTTGTCGGGAACTCAGCCAGACGGATGCCGTGGCCTGCGGACACTTTCACTTGATCTTCGGTCGTGTCGTCATGGCTGGCCAAAACAGCCCCAAAACGGCGTGCGGCCTTGACGGTTTCGATTTCGTGTACATCACCATTTCGATCCCGAAGCCCTCTTAATTGCGCCACATGTTGAAAGAACGTGTCATCATCCATGGCAAATTTACCCTTCAGATAGGTTTCCAGCTTGTCCATATCTCGAAACTGACGCTGACCGGGCGTGTGATCCATGATGGACACAAGGCCAACCCTGTCTTCTGGTCCAAATTCATTCAGTTCTTCGAGCAGAGTTTCTGAACACACCTCAGCCCGCAAATGCAGGAAGTGACTGATCTTAAGCGCATCCTGTTCACGCAGGTCCCACAACTCCTGCGACAGACCACGGGCGTATTTCCCATACCGCCGCGCGCCTGAAGGGATCGACCCCACTCGCATGGCGTCAAACACTGTTGTGATCCCGGTGCTGGCCAGCTCCGCATCATGCGCAAGAATCGCAGCGGCATGGGGCCAATCCACGTTAGGGCGGGGTTGAATGTGACGCTCAAGATTATCCGTGTGCAACTCGACGAGGCCGGGGCTGATATAATCGCCCTCGCAATCAATCGCGCCTGCAGGAATCCCGTTTCCAGTGTCGATTTCGGCGATGGTCTCGCCCACAATCCGGACACTGCCGGTTACGGTTTCATTCGGCAATACAAGCGTGGCATTGGCAAGGATCAAGTCTTCTGTCATCTGAACTTCACGCATTTTGAGGTAGGGGAAGGCCACGCAATAGGAGGCCAATGTGACATTCACGCGATACGCTATCTATTTTGCGCCACCCGCTGGTGCGGAATGGACGAAATTTGCAACCAGCTGGCTGGGTTGGGACATGGAAACTGGAACGCAGGTTGCGCATCCGGTCGTTGGTAACGTTAATGTTGCTGCTGTCACGGAAGTGCCGCGAAAATACGGGCTGCATGCGACGCTGAAGCCGCCTTTCCAACTGCGCGAAGGCCAATCCTTTGACGCCTTGCACGCGGCTTGCGGTTCGCTCGCCTCCAGCCAGCCTCCTGTCACTTTGGATGCAATTGAAATCGCCCGGCTTGGCCGCTTTCTGGCGTTGCGCCCGTTGGGCGAAACGCAAGCGCTGAATACTCTGGCTGCCGCCTGCGTACAGGACTTGGACGGATTTCGCGAGGCCGCTACGGAAGCGCAACTGGCCCGCCGCCGCGCCGCGGGGCTGACCCCCGAACAGGAAGCAAATTTGGTTAAATGGGGCTATCCTTATGTGCTGGACGCGTTTCGATTTCACATCACGCTCAGCGGCAAGCTGGACAAACCGACCCTCAGAGCAACCCAAGAGGCGCTGCAAACCCATCTGGCCCCGTTGCTGCCGCAGCCCTTCCAGATCACCGATCTGGCCCTGATGGGTGAGGCCGAGGATGGGCGATTTCACCTGATCCATCGCTACGCGCTCTCTGGCTGAAGCCGCGACAGGATCTCTGCAACCGTCTCTTGGAGCATACCAGAGTTGTCGATCTCGATGACCCGGTTCAAACCGTCGGGCAAAGGCGCTTTGGCGCGGCTTAACCGCCGCGCCTGCTCCGCCGCACTTTCCCGCCCCCTTGACGACAGGCGCTGTGCCAGAACCTCAGCCTCAGCCGTCAAGGAAATCACGATCAGATCGCCAAAAACTTCCTGCGCCTGCACCAAAACCGCACGGGACAAGTTAACCAGAACAGCGTCAGCTTCACGCCGCTGCTGCGCGATCTTGTTAGGGACACCATAAAATAACCCATGCGCAGACCAGCTTAACGCAAATGTCCCTTCACGTTCCATCTGCTGAAACTTCCCGACCGAGACCCGGTCGAAATCCTCGCCCTCTTCACCTTCGGGGCGGGTAATCACACGCCGCAAGCGCTGGATGCGCAGTGCCTTGTCAACCAACGCATCCATCACGCTGTCTTTGCCGACACCCGAGGGGCCGACTATGGCTATGACTGGGGCAAGCGTCATGCCGCCAATCCGGGCGCGAAATCCGAGACATTGACCTCACGGTCACAAACTCGCTCACGTGCTTCGAAGTCGTGGAAAATCCCAACAATCGCCACGCCCCTGTTCTTTGCCTCTTCGATCAGCGACAGAACGGTTTCCCTGTTCTGTGCGTCCAGGCTTGCCGTCGGCTCATCCAGCAGCATCGCTGGGTAATCATGCGCAAAACCGCGCGCAATGTTGACCCGCTGTTGTTCGCCGCCCGAAAAGGTTGTGGGGCTGAGGGTCCACAAACGCTCGGGAATATTCAGCCGTTTCAGCAATTCGGCTGCCTTGTCCAGGGCCGCTTGCTTGTCGCAGCCCACGGCCAGCAGTGGCTCTGCCACGACTTCCAACGTAGGCACGCGAGGCACGACCCGCAGGAACTGACTGACATAGCCCAACGTGTCGCGACGCAGTGACAGGATCTGACGCGGCTCAGCTTTCGCCACGTCCACACCTCCGACCAACACCCGACCAGCGGCCGCTAGGTAGTTGCCATAGATCACCCGCATCAGCGTGGATTTGCCTGTACCGGACGAACCGGTCAAAGCAACACACTCCCCCGGTTCAACCTTCAGCGACGCGCCTTCCATCACAGGGATCACGGCACCGCCCTGATTGTGCAGGGTGAAGCTTTTGCTTACATCGATCAGTTCAATCATCGCTTCATCTTTTCCCAAATACTCAAACCTGCAGAACGCTAGACACAAGCAGCTGCGTATAGGCGTGTTGCGGGTCGTCCAGCACCTGATCGGTTAGTCCGGCTTCCACCACATGACCGTTTTTCATCACCATCAGGCGGTCTGCCAACAGGCGCACCACCGCCAGATCGTGGGTCACGATGATGGCGCTCAGCCCCATCTCGCGCACCAGCCCGCGCAGCAGGTCCAGCAGGCGCGCCTGAACCGATACGTCCAGCCCTCCGGTCGGCTCATCCATGAACACCAGCCGAGGGCCAGTCACCAGATTGCGTGCGATTTGCAGACGCTGCTGCATCCCACCCGAAAACGCGCTGGGGCGATCATCGACACGGGCGGCGTCAATCTCGACCCGGCCCAGCCAGTCGATCGCCTTGTCCCGAATGTCGCCATAGTGCCGGTCGCCCACGGCCATCAGCCGCTCACCGATATTGCCGCCCGCGCTGACTGACATTCGCAGCCCATCGCGCGCGTGCTGATGGACAAAGGCCCAATCGGTGCGGCTCAGCATCCGCCGCTCTGGCTCGGACATGGTGACCGTGTCCACCGGCCCATCGACGCGGGTATCAAAGATCACCTGCCCGGCGTCCGGCACCAGATGTCCTGCCATACAGTTCAGCAAGGTCGACTTGCCGGAACCACTTTCGCCAACGATCCCCATTACTTCTCCGGGGTAGAGATCGAGATTCACATCCGTGCATCCGATCCGCGCGCCATAGCTTTTTTCTATGCCTTTGACTTGCAACAGGGGGGTCATGCTGCATTCTCCTCGACCAGTCGGCCCAAATGGCCTGCCTCGCGGCGCGACCGACAAAAATCAGTGTCAGAGCAGACAAACATCCGGTTACCTGCGTCATCCATGATGACCTCATCCAGATAGCTGTCTTCAGCACCGCACAAGTCACACGGATGATCGGCTTTGGTGGCCTCGAACGGATGGTCCTCGAAATCGAGGTTCACGACCTTGGTATGCGGAGGCACGGCATAGATGCGCTGCTCACGCCCGGCACCGAACAGCTGAATCGCATCCATTTCCAGTTTTGGATTGTCAAATTTCGGGATCGGAGACGGGTCCATCACATACCGGCCTGACACTTTCACCGGATAGGCATAAGCGGTCGAGATCTCCCCGTGCTGGCTGATATCCTCATACAGTTTCACATGCATCAGGCCGTATTCTTCAAGGCTGTGCATCTTGCGCGTCTCGATCTCGCGCGGCTCCAGAAAGCGCAGAGGTTCCGGGATCGGCACCTGATAGACGATGATCTGATCCTCGCGCAGCTTCGCTTCGGGGATGCGGTGGCGGGTCTGGATGACAGTAGCCTTTTCCGTCTCTTCCGTGGTGGCGACCCCGGCGGTGTTCTCAAAGAACTTGCGGATCGACACGGCGTTGGTCGTGTCGTCTGCGCCCTGATCAATCACCTTGAATGTATCTTCCGGCGTTAGCGTCGCGGCCGAGACCTGTACCCCGCCTGTACCCCAGCCGTAAGGCATGGGCATCTCGCGGCTGGCGAAGGGCACCTGATACCCCGGCACGGCCAGACCTTTGAGAATTGCCCGGCGGATCATCCGTTTGGTTTGTTCGTCCAGATAGGCGAAATTGTATTCGCTCATAGGATACCTCTTTCGATCAGCGCGTCTTCCAACGCCTGCGGCGTGGTAAAGTGTATGCCGTCCATGCCAACGGCGCGTGCACCTTCGACGTTGTGCGGTCCATCATCGATGAAAATGCAGTTCTCAGGGGGTAGACCAGTACGCTCACACAACAGATGGAATATCTCTGATTGCGGTTTCAACAGCTTTTCCTGACCGGAAACTACGGTCACGCCAAAGACGTCGCCCAGTTCGGGATGCGCGCCAATACCAACAGGCCATGTTTCCGCTGACCAGTTGGTGATCGCGTGAACCGGCGTGCCCTGTTCTTTCAGGCGATAGAGCAGTTGCCAGCTTCCCTCAATCTTTTGCGGAACGGTCATGGCATAGCGCTCAACATAAGCACTCAGACGTCGTTGGTCCTCAGGGTCTTCCAGTTCAGCCGCCAGATCAGCGAAAACCTCGCCCCCATCGGCCCGCAGGTTACGTTTCAGGAAATCGATGCGTGTGAGGAACTCTGCCACCGCCTCGCGGCTACCCATTTCCTCCAGCCATGCCAAATGCGGATCCCACCGAACCAACACGTTTCCTATGTCAAAAACAACGGCCTTCATTCTGCGGCCTCCTTCAAGGTAATGCGCTCTTCGGCCTCACGGCGCAGTTTGCGAACCAGTTCAAGCTCGGACTGGAAATCGACGTAATGCGGTAGTTTGATATGTTCGAGAAAGCCGGTGGCCTGAATGTTATCCGCGTGGCTCAGGACAAATTCTTCATCCTGCGCTGGTGCACCCAGATTGTCTTCGCCCAGTTCGTCCCAACGCAGCGCGCGATCCACCAGAGCCATCGCGATGGACTTTCGTTCCGACTGACCAAAGACCAGACCATAGCCACGCGTAAATTGCGGTGGTTCGGTTTTGGAACCCGTGAACTGGTTCACCGTTTCACATTCGGTCAGTTCTACTTCGCCGATATCGATGGCAAAGCCCAGCTCGGGGATGTCCATTTCAACCGCGACCTTGCCGATCCGAAGTTCGCCGACAAAAGCATGGTTGCGAGCGTAACCACGTTGGGTGGAATAGGCCATGCCCAGCACAAAGCCCTCATCCCCGCGTGTCAACGATTGCAGGCGCAGAGGGCGGTTGGATGGGAACTCCATCGGCTCACGCGTCAGGTCGCCCGGGGTGCCATCGCTGTCGGGTTCATCCTGAATGATACCCTCATCCTTCAGGAATTCGGTGATATGCGGCGTCGGCTCCTGCCGCGCAGGACCTTCGGGTGCCTTTGGGACTTCGCCATCGGCGGCCAGTTTGAAATCCAGCAAACGGTGAGTGTAATCGAAGGTCGGCCCAAGAACCTGCCCACCTGGCGCATCCTTGAAGGTGGCCGAGATCCGTCGGTCGCAGGCCATCTCACCGGTGTCGACCGGGTTGGAATAGCCAAACCGCGGTAACGTCGTGCGATAGGCGCGGATAAGGAAAATCGCCTCGATCAGATCGCCACGCGCCTGTTTGATGGCCAGCGCGGCAAGATCAGGGTCAAACAAGGACCCTTCAGCCATAACCCGATTCACCGCCAGGCTCAGCTGTTCGCGGATCTGCGCGAGGCTCAATTCCGCGACATCCGTGGCGCCACGACGTTCTTCGGCCAACCACGCATGGGCGTTCTCGATGGCTTTCTCGCCCCCTTTGACAGCAACATACATCGCTTAACCCTCCGACTTGATCTGCGTGCTGCGCGGCAGTGCCGCGACCTTGTCACCGCAGGTAAAGAAGAAGTCGCATCCCAGCGGATAGAGCATCGCATTGCTCTGAAGCGCCGGAGCATCCGGCAGAGACAGCAGCGCAGTATCCTTGATCCCCGGTCCACTCAGAACGGCACCGCTCTGCTCAAGCTGCTCACATTCCACAATCAGGGTCGCGGATCGATCCGGGTATTCCGGCGTACCAATGCGATAGGCTTTGAGCGGGCTGAGTGCGTCCCACGCACCAACGGCGAAGTCGGCGTGGTCCGCCGGCACAATAGGCGCACCCGTATGAAAGGTCAGCCATTTGCGCACAGCATCGGAGTCGGCGACGCCTGCCAAATGAACCTTCGTTTCGGGATCGCACAGCGTCAGCAGCAGCGTGCCTGCCGCCACGGACAGGGGCGCAGGCGGCTCACTGCCCGTCAAGTCGCGAATTTCACCCGGACGCGCCATGACAGTCATGGCCGCGCGGAACGCGTGTGCCGCATCGACTGGTGCGTTTTCAAAGCCTCCGGAAAACTGTGTTTGCGCAGCCATCAGTCTTCTCCCCGAACCAGCGTGAAAAACTCGACCTTTGTGGCTGCCGCCTTGGCGGCACGCGCCGTCTTGTTTGCCTGCATTTGCTGCTGAAGCGGTTGGAGAAGTTGAGCCTGCAGATCATCCGCAGCCGACGTCTGCATCATGGCATCAATCAATGCCGCAGCCTCTGCCTTGGGCTTCGATCTGCCCTGAACATACCCGTGACCGACCGTACCATCCTGCAGCACGACCGAGCAGCGCGTAACGGTCATTTCGCCCAGGTTGAACGGCGCTCCGGTGCCGCCGGTGCGTCCACGCACCATGACGCCGCCCACCTCGGGGCTGCGCAGCCATTCAAAACTCGGGCGGTCCTGAATGCCATCCCAAAGCGTCATCAGGGCTTCGCCCGGCGCACGGGCCAGCAGGCCCATCCATTCCTTCCGCGCCGCAGTCGCGATTTCTGTCTGATCTATCATCAAAGCCTCTTGGCCGGGTTGTCTACATAAACTATACAACTAGACAAATATTAACCTTAAGGCTTCCGAGTCGCAATCTGCAACCGTGTGAAGATTTGATGACATGAGCAAAACGCCGATCTGGAAAAGCATCGCCCTACGCCTGACCTCGGATATCGCAGAGGGGCGATATCAAGCCGGAGGTCGCCTGCCGACCGAAGCCCAACTGGCCGCCACCCATGGCGTCAATCGCCACACGGTGCGGCGCGCACTGGCTGACATGTCGGAACAGGGGCTGGTACATGCCCGGCGTGGCGCAGGCGTGTTTGTGGCAGCGCGACCAACGGATTATCCGATCAGCAGGAGGGTGCGATATCACAAGAACATTTCGGCCAACGGCAAAATACCGGGCAAGAAAATTCTCGCGTTGACCACGCGCGCTGCCGATGGAGCCGAAGCCGAAGCGCTGGATCTGAACAAAGGAGATCCGGTTCACGTCTACGACGGATTGTCTTTGGCTGACGGTCAGCCCATAGCCCTTTTTCAAAGCGTATTCCCTGCGAAACGGTTTCCAGACATCCTGCGAACATTGACCGAGACCCAGTCCGTGACCAAAGCCCTGCAAGCCTGCGGCATCACAGATTATGTCCGCGTCTCGACCCGCTTGACCGCGCGCGGTGCAACCGCGACGCAGGCGCTTCAACTCCAAATGTCAGAAGGTGCTCCCGTTCTCTTCTCGGTCGGTGTCAACGCGGACCCGGATGGAAATCCCGTTGAATACGGCCGAACTGTTTTCGCCGGTGAGCGGGTAACACTGACCCTGAACGAAGATTAATTCAACAAGGGCGCCGTAGCGCTGGTCACACGATCACGAGTTCTACTCGTATTTCTCCAGAAACGCCTCTGCGCTCAGTTTCCGAAAATCGGGCAGAGCTGCCCTTAGGCGAGCGTTGTCCCAATCCCACCAGACCAATTGCTCCATCCGATCCGCAACGTTCTCAGGGAACCTTCGGCGTATGGGCTTGGCGGTGACGCCTGCAACAACTGTATAAGGCGGCACATCCTTGGTTACGACTGCACCGGATGCAACGACTGCACCGTTGCCAATCGTGACTTCCGGCTTGATGATCGCGGCGTGCCCTATCCAGGTATCGTGCCCTATCCGGGCCGTCCGGCTGGCGCGATACGCGAACCAGTCCGCATCATCTTCCGCGTCGTCCCAGTAATCTGCAGAACGGTAGTGGAAATGATGAAGAGATGCTTTTTCCAGCGGGTGATCCGTGGCCCCTATCCGTGTGAAGCTTGCAATATTCGCGAATTTGCCGATCTCGGCATTCGCAATATCGCATGTCCTGTCGCAATAGGAGTAATCCCCCCAAGCTGAATTTGCGATCCGACTACCGGCACCAATTTCCACGTACGCGCCAAAGCTGCTGTTTGTAATCTGGCAGTCGGGATGGATAAACGGGTGATCCGCACTGAACCTTGCCATTTTCTAGATCTTTCCTATCCGGTTCAAGGCAGCAGGAACGACTTGCGACCCGGATCGCGCGGCTTACGCTTTTTACCCACTTCACCCTGGATCAAACGCCGACGCAGCCAACCCGAGAACCAATCCATCAGCATGACCATCAGAATGATCAGCACAATGTAATAGGCGACCTCTTCCCAGTCTTTCTGCGTGATGATCGCCTGCGTCAGCAAAAGACCAATACCACCGCCTGTGATTGCACCAATTATCGTCGCACTGCGGGTATTGGATTCAAGGAAGTACAACAATTGACTCAGTAAAACGGGCGTGACCTGAGGGATAACCCCAAAGCGATACCGTTGCGGGGCATTCGCACCTGTGGACTGCACACCTTCGATCTGCTTTTGATCCACGTTCTCCAACGCCTCCGAAAAGATCTTGCCGAAGGTCCCGGTATCCGTCACCAAGATGGCCAGTGCGCCTGTCAGCGGTCCCGGACCAAAGGCGCGGGCCAGCACCACGGTCCAGATCAACGCATCCACGCCGCGCACGAAATCGAATATCCGGCGCGTCGCAAAGCGGACGGATTTCATCGGGTTGAAATTGCGGGTCGCTAGGAAAGCAAGTGGCAAGGCAACCATGGCCGCTCCCAATGTGCCCAGAAACGCCATCAGGATCGTCTCAAAGATGGCCCAAGCCACGTCCTGATGGCGCCACATCTTGTTGGTCCAGAAGTCGTTAAAAATAGCACCGGCTTCGCCCGACGCTGCGCGCCGTGCCAATTCCGGGAATGATTGTCCATAGTAAGGACTGTCGAGCGTAAACCAGAACAACTCCCAACCCGTGAAGTAGCGGAACACTTCCGAACGGTTACGCGTAACGGTCAGACGCCCCGCATCCGTCTTAACAGACAGACGGTTCTTGGAGACATTGATCCAGTTCGGGATTTCACCAAACGGCAACTCCGCCTGCACACCTGCTGCGCGCGTAGGCGTTGCGCGGATGGTGCCATAGCCTGGAATATCATATTCGACCGCCTCGGGACCGAAGCGCACAATATGACCATCTTCTAGGTCAATCACAGTTATCTCGCCAAGCGTCACCCAATCAGGAGCCTGACCTTCGGGGTATGCGCCTTTGCGCTCGCCTTCAATCGCGGCCGAGACTTTACCCGTTCGGTTGTCCCGTTCGATATGGGTTTTGTAGCTGTAACTGTCGGACACCAGCGTCTTGCCGTTTTCCCAGTTGGCCCGCGCTGCGAGTCCCGGCACGTCAAACGCGAAGAAGACGTAGACCAGATAGGCCAGCACCAGAGCAGGCAGTCCGAAATTGATCAGCCTCTTGCGGCTGAACAACCGGTCGGCTTCGGCTTTGATCTCATCGGCGGAGAGATTGGTTGCGAAGGTGCTCATGCCGTGGCTCCTTTTTCTGACCCGTGGGTCAGACGGTCGCGCAAGCAACCAGACAGCTGATCAACGACCACGATTGTAACGAAGAGAAGGATGAAAATGGCGGCCGCTTCGTCATAACGACCCTGCCCCCACGACATGGCGTTGCGCAGCTCATAGCCCAATCCACCGGCCCCGACGAACCCGAGGATAGCCGAGGCTCGGATATTGATCTCAAACCGTAATAAGGCGTAGCTGACGTAGTTTGGCCCGACCTGCGGTATTACCCCCAGATACATCCGTTGGGACCAGTTGGCACCCACGGAATGCAGACCTTCGACCGGTTTCAAAGAGGCGTTTTCATTCACCTCTGAAAACAGTTTGCCCAAAGCACCAGTGGTGTGGATCGCAATCGCAATCATTGCAGGTGCCGGGCCACCCCCAAGAATGAAGATCAGAACCAATGCAATTACGATTTCCGGAACGGCGCGGAAGATATCCGAGGCTCGGCGAAACAGCGGGATCAATGACGGCCACAGCGCCATTCCCCGCGTCGACATCAGGGCAAGAAGCGTTCCGACTATGGTACCTACCAGCGTTGCAGCCGCTGCGATGTTGATCGTCTCGATCAATGCAGGGAAGAACATGACAAGATTGGCCGGCATCTCTGCGATCTTTTCCCATGCCTCGGAAAGGACCTCGGACGGGTAGTCCAGAATGCGGTGCCAACCGTTGGTGAAGCTACCTGCATTGCGGCTGTCGGCCGTGCGGAACCCTGCCACCATCATGGCCACGAAAAGGATCAGCAGGATACCACCATAAACCCGCTTTCGTCGTATCATGTCCGTGTATTCATTACGGATCTGATCGACGGATAAGGACCCTACAGTAAGGTCTGTCATGGAATGCTCCTGAGCGGGAGACGGGGTCCGGTGCAGCACTGGACCCCGATCATTGGATTTGCGAGCTTAGTTGGATTTCAACTTGCGCGCTTCGATGATGATTTCGTAGGCGTCATGCGTGATGGGCTCGAAAGCCTTCGCTTCACCTGCGGCAACGCCGTAGAAGCATTCGCGGTCTTTCTCGTGCAGACCAGCCATCAGCGCAGTCATCTTTTCTTTAACGTCCGCAGGCAAAGCGGTACGCAACACGACCGGACCTTCCGGGATCGGCTGGGACTGCCAGATCATGACCAGATCGTTCATGTCGACCAGACCCGCATCCACGGCTCGACGCAGAGCGCCCGAGTTGAAGCCGTCTTCCCAGTCACCCAGACCGTCAGCCCAGGTCACACCACCATCGACGTCACCATTGCCGACTGCAACGATGGTCTGCTCGTGGCCACCGGTGAATTTCACTTCGCCGAAGTAATCACCCGAGTCCATGGTCGCGCTTGTGGCCTGAGGGATCTCGATTGACGGGATCAGGTAACCAGAAGTCGAGTTCGGGTCGCCGAAGCCAAAAGTCTTGCCCTTCATGTCTTCCAGCGAGGTGATGCCGCTGTCCTTGCGGGCAAAACCGATCGAATAATAGCCGTAGCCACCGTCCAGATTCACTTTGACTAGGACTGGTTCAACCGCCTCAGGGTCGCTCAGATAGGTTTTTGCATAGCCCGACGCGCCCAGCCAAGCCATATCGATGGTGCCGCCCAACAGGCCCTGAATGACACCGTTATAGTCGGCAGGGGCAAACAGCTTGGTTTCTACACCCAGCTCTTCTTCGGTGTACTGGCGCAAGCATTCATTGTTGTTCAAACGGTCCTGAGCGTTTTCACCGCCCAGGATGCCGATGCGGAATTCGTTAATTTCTTCAGCCATGACTGGTGTGGCAAGTGCTGTGGTTGCCAAAAGGGCAGCAATCAGTTGTTTCATCTGTCTCTCTCCAATTGATATGCCGGCCTTTCATCAGCCGGTCGGTGAAGGGGGGGCTGGCTCAGATGGTGGCTTCTGCCTCCATCAAGGCCTTCTGAGTGGCATCAAGGGTTTCGATTTCAGTCGAGGTTGCCTTTTCCGAGAAGCTGGCATCGGCACCATAGATTTCGCGGGCAACGCCTGTTGTCAGCTGCCCGGGGAGCCCGTCGAAAACGATGCGTCCGTCGCGCATGCCGACCACGCGGTCGCAATAGCGACGCGCAGTGTCCAGAGTGTGCAGATTCGCGATGACAGTACGGCCATCTTCTTCGTGAATGCGGCGCAACGCCTGCATCACGACCTGCGCATTCATCGGATCCAGCGAGGCGATAGGTTCATCCGCCAGAATGATCTTTGGGTCCTGCATCAGTGCACGCGCAATCGCCACACGCTGCTGCTGGCCACCCGACAGGGCTTCGGCACGTTTTGGTGCGTGTTCCGCGATACCAAGACGATCCAGAATATCGATGGCACGATGAACATCTTCCATCGGAAAAAGATTGAACATGGTGGCCAGCGTCGAATGACGGTTCAGGGTGCCATGCAATACATTCGAAACCACATCCATCCGTGGCACCAGATTGAACTGCTGGAAGATCATCGCGCAATCCGATTGCCATGCACGCTTCTCGCGACCTTTCAACTGAGTTACATCACGTCCTTCGAACAGGATCTTACCATCGCTGGAATCCGTCAGGCGGTTGATCATCCGCAGAAGGGTGGACTTGCCTGCGCCCGACCTCCCGATGATCCCGATCATGCAAGGTTTGTCTACATCCAGCGTCGCACCGTCCACGGCTACATTGTCGCCAAAACGTTTGGTCAGTTTTTCAATCCGCAACACGTGCCACCCCCAATTCATGTTGGCGGACTGCTACAAAGGCCGTTCAACGAATATGTGTAAGCGTGGTGAAAGTTTTGTAACGAGCCCAAGGCCGCAGGGGCTATCCATCCCCTTGCCTCGCAGGTATATGCATCCGCGACTCTTCAGCTGATACGAGGCCACCATGAGCTTTGACCGCACCATCAAGATCGCGCCGTCCATTCTTTCCGCCGATTTCGCCAATTTCGGGCAGGAAATTCAGGCCATCGAAGCACAAGGCGCAGACTGGGTTCACGTGGACGTCATGGACGGCCATTTCGTTCCGAACCTCACCTTCGGCCCGCCAGCCGTCAAAGCCTTTCGCCCGCATGTGAAGACGGTGATGGATGTGCATCTGATGATCACACCGGTCGATCCCTACATCCAGGCCTATGCTGATGCCGGAGCAGACATCCTGACCGCGCATGTCGAAGCCGGGCCTCATACGCATCGTACCCTGCAAGCCATTCGCGCAGCGGGAATGAAAGCCGGTGTTGCCCTGAACCCCGGCACCCCTGCCGACGCGGTCGAACATCTGCTGGACTTGACCGATCTGATTTGCGTTATGACCGTGAACCCCGGCTTTGGAGGCCAGAAATTCATCGACATGACCAGCAAGGTCCGCAAACTGCGTCAGATGATTGGCGACCGTCCGGTGCATATCGAGATTGACGGCGGCGTCGATCCGCATACCGCGCCGCTGGTTGCAGCTGCGGGTGCGGATGTGCTGGTCGCCGGATCGGCTGTGTTCAAGGGTGGTTCGGTGTCAGCCCCACAGGTTTACGGAGATAACATCCGCGCTGTACGGGCAGCTGCTGAAGCAGCCGTTTCTTAATTTGATACCAGAAAGTGGCTGACGGCAATTCCGTCAGCCGCCGGTATGGGTCCAGAGCCCTTACCAAGTAAGGGCTCTGCCAAAACGATCAATCCGCGCCGAACGCGCCGATATGCGACACTCCGCCGGATCCAGAAGCCCGGAATGTTCCACCAACTTCCTCGGCGTTCGGGCCATAAAACACGCCGTACGCCTCACCGCTTGTACCCGACCCGGAAATGGTCGCGGTAAAGCCGGAATTCGAAATATTGCCCGAACCGCTGAAATCCAGCTCCGGTGCTGCCCGGTCGGGCACCCCAACCACCAAACTGTCTGCGACTGTATTCGAACTGGAAATTGTGGCGGTCGAAAAATCTGTGGACACGCTGACGTTTGAAGTCGTTTGATACTGGAGGCCGTCTTCTAATCGGGCAACACCAGTACTTGCGCCTTGATAAGAAGCACTGCGTCCACTCGGCATATCCGCTGTTGGTGTGACCGATCCATAAGATCCTGCCGCAGCCGTCCCGGTCGTTTGATTGCGCCCCTGAATCCATGACCCGAACGTTTGATATTCAAAGCGTGTTCGCGACGGATCAAGTAACAGCGCACCATCGTCCAGATCCGGTGAATTGAGGACCACCGCAGCCGCCCCCTGCTGAACAAGGTCGCCAGTGCGGCTGTCCAAAACCACGTTCGACCCCGTCGCGTTGCCGGTCAGTGCAATGATGTTTCCACCGCTTGTCGTCACGGTCACGCTGGAATCAGAGGGCACTGACTCGCTTTGAACACTTACCTGCTGGGTGGTCTGATCCTTCGAGAAAGACTGCACAACCGCACGCCCATTCAAAGTTGCAGTACCATCCTGTGGCAAATTGATTTTCTCTGCGGGTGTCGTCGAAATCGGCCCCTCGACGCCGGAACCGCCAGAACCGCCACCGCCGCCGCCGAAGTCCAAATCCAGGCCTGCGACACCGCCGCAGGCGCCCAGTAAAACAACCGGAAAAAATGCTGCAATCCGGCAACTAATCTTGGTTTTCATAACTGCTCCATAGTCAATTCTTTGACGGAACATTAGATGTTCACCCATGCAGTGCAAGCCGAGTTGCAAGTTCAATCTAAAGGAATTTCATGGTGTTGCCTCAAATCCGACAGGCGCATTTTACAGGTCATATCCATGGTCGTTTGACAAAGGTGATTCCCGTGGGTATCGCCCCGGCTCTTTCATCCTGCCGCCCATGTTGCGGCTACCGCGAGGGCATATGTTGAGAAGTTTCAGCGCGGTTCGGATATTGCTGTTTATTGCCTGCATTTTCATTGCAATCGCGTCTTTTCACCCGATTCGCGCGGATGCAGACACGACCCAACCTGCATCTCAGACGGCGGATCAGTTTCAAATCGAGGCCCTGTTTTTGAGCGGACTGGACGATCTGCAGAATGGCCGGCCGGACGCTGCCATCGAAAAGTTCTCGTCCATTCTGGCCGCCAATCCGAATCTGGTGCGAGTTCGGCTGGAGCTGGCCCGCGCCTATTTCATGGCGCGTCAGTGGAATCGCGCACGTAATGAATTTTTCACCGTTCTGTCCGGTGATTTACCCGACCCTGTCCGAGCCCGCGTTTTGGCATTCATTCGCGAAATCGATGCACGCCGTGGGTTTGATTGGGATCTCAGCCTCAGATTTACGACCGTCGGCAACCCACGGAAATACGATACCGACGAAATCACGCTCCATTTCCTTGGCTTCGACCTGCCTTTTACACTGAACCGGGATACATCGACCGAGATCGGGGTGCGGGCAACAGGCGCTGCCAATTTCCGGCGCCCGGTCAACCTTGGATTTTCTGATCTGCAAACGGTCGCGGTTGCCTCGTTCAACTTCGACGTTACCGAAGCGCGAACCTCGCGCTATGACGATTATATCTTTGTGGGTCGATTCGGCCTGCGTACCTTGTCGCAATACACCACAGCCTCGTTTGGACCTGCAGTCGGAACCCGGTTGATCGGTGGTCAGACATATGAAAACCGCATTTCATTGGAAACCGCCTTCGAAAGGCGCAACCTGCTGGGCGGCTCGGTGTTTGGAGCATTGAACTGGTCACAGCTGCACAGCCCCAGATCCAGCCTCCTGGACGGTCATTCCATCGAAGGTGAACTGGGTATACGACGGTCCGTGGGTGGTCGCGGTGTGATCGGTATAAGCGCGTTTTATCAGGACAAATCAGTAGAAGACGCCCTTGAAAACTATACCCGCAAAAGAGTGACCGCATTCGGCCAATACGACGCCCGGGGCGGTTTCACGTTCCGGCCTTCGGTCTACCTGGAAAGCAAGTCCTTCAAGACACCCAGCCCGCTGCTCACTGCAAGCCCGGACGAAACCTCATGGGGTTCAGCTTTGCGGATTGAAAAGAACGACCTGTTCATAGGCAACGGTTTTTCCCCGTTTGGGCTGATCGAATACAGCCGCACGGATTCCGACATTCCCGCCTATAGCTTCTCTGAAACCAACTTTGAGCTTGGGATCGAAAGACGTTTTTAGGAGTGCACTTGAAGCCTAAAGGCGGGAAACACCCCACCCTTTTGTTTTTTTCCTGAGAACACGCCCGTATTGGTAGGGGTTTTCTTGGGATATCTCTGACTGCCAGAGTACCCAAAGCAGAAAGCCTGCCGGGCGCGCAACAGTTTCATGACCGGTCTCTACGACACAACAAAGTCACCCGCCCCATCTACACACACTCAAAGCAGATCAGCTCCCGGCACGGCCTGCCTGCGCCTGCGTCAACGGCGCTCGGCGATCCAGCAGTGTTTCGATGTATTTCCGGCTCAGAGCGGCTGCCAAAAAGGCCAGTATGATCCCAAGTGATGAATAAACATCACGACTCAGTCCAAACACGTCCCGAGCGAAGTAGATCGTCAAGAGCCAAACCGGAATGTGGCACAGATACAACGAGAACGATATGCCGCCCAACCATTCCAGGACCGCAGAGAAACGACCGAATACCAAATCCCGCGACAGGAAGAAAACCAGGAACACCACGGACATAATCAACCCAATGATGGAATACTTGAAATTGAACCCCATGTACTTCTCAATCGCAGCCGCAGATACGAAGAGAACAATCGTGTAGAGGGGAAAAAACCATCCCCGCATGAGACGCGGGAACGTCCATTTACTATCAGGCAACGACGTCAGCAACTTCCAGAGAAGAACCCCGAATAGCAGGGAATTGAGTCTAAACTGCCAAAACCAAGCGGGGCTGATTGGTGCGAGCGTTAAGAAAAGCAACGCCGAACCAGCAATGACCCAAGCCCATTTTTTCCCGAACATGAACATCAAGGGCAAAACAAGATAGAATTGCATTTCCAATGCAATCGACCAGAAGTATCCGAATGTCCCTGGCATCAGAGAGTTCTTGAAATTTGAAACAAACGTCATCGCTGACAGTACAATCCAAATGAGCTCGCGCTGACCTGGAACTGCCCCCATCTCAATAAAGATCTTGCCAAATACACCGACAACCAAAGCCCAAAAGATAGTGGGCGCGAATATTCGTCGGAAACGTTTTTCGTAGAATTGAAACGCGGCATCAGCATCAGTTTTTTCACGTTTTCCGAAAAACGTATGCATCATCAGAAACCCGGAGATTATGAAAAACAGATCAACGCCAACAGAGAAGTTAAAGTTACTAACAAAATCAGAATAAGATTGGCTGTGAACGATAATCGGAAGGTGCGTCAGGAGAACTAGAAAAATGGCACAACCTCTGAGTGCCTGAATGTTTCGCCGCGTCGTAAGTTGCATTCTTTCTTCCTTAATGAACGAGTTGGTCGTGGCGTTCCGTTGAGCAACCTACTTAGATTTGAGACGTCCGAACATGCTGACGGCACAACTCTCAAATATCCGTGCCCACCACTTCATTTCCTACGAAAAAGGCCGTCCTGGGGGACGGCCTTTCCGTTGTTGTTCGCTAGAACGACTTACTCGACGATTTTCGACACGACGCCGGCGCCGACGGTGCGGCCGCCTTCGCGGATGGCGAAGCGCAGGCCCTGCTCCATCGCGATCGGTGCGATCAGCTCAACGCCGAACGACACGTTGTCGCCGGGCATGACCATCTCGGTGCCTTCGGCCAGGGTCACGGTGCCGGTCACGTCAGTTGTACGGAAGTAGAACTGCGGACGGTAGTTCGCGAAGAACGGGGTGTGACGGCCGCCTTCTTCCTTGGTCAGGATATAGGCTTCGGCTTCGAACTTGGTGTGCGGTGTAACCGAACCCGGCTTACACAGAACCTGGCCACGCTCAACGCCGTCACGGTCAACACCACGCAGCAGCGCGCCGATGTTGTCGCCCGCTTCACCGCGGTCCAGCAGCTTGCGGAACATTTCAACGCCGGTGCAGGTGGTTTTCGAAGTGTCGCGGATGCCGACGATTTCAATCTCGTCGCCAACGTTGATCACGCCACGCTCGACACGACCGGTCACAACGGTACCACGGCCCGAGATCGAGAACACGTCTTCGATCGGCATCAGGAACGGCTGGTCAACAGCGCGCTCAGGCGTGTCGATGTACTCATCAACAGCCGCCATCAGTTCCTTGATTTTCTCTTCGCCGATTTCCGGGTTGTTGCCTTCCATCGCGGCCAGAGCCGACCCTGCGATGATCGGAATATCGTCGCCGGGATATTCATACGAAGACAGCAGCTCGCGGATTTCCATTTCCACCAGTTCCAGCAGCTCTTCGTCGTCAACCTGGTCAACTTTGTTCATGAACACGACCATCTTCGGGATGCCAACCTGGCGGCCCAGCAGGATGTGCTCGCGCGTCTGCGGCATCGGGCCGTCAGCGGCGTTCACAACCAGGATCGCGCCGTCCATCTGGGCAGCACCGGTGATCATGTTCTTGACGTAGTCGGCGTGGCCGGGGCAGTCGACATGCGCATAGTGGCGGTTGTCGGTCTCGTATTCCACGTGGGCGGTCGAGATGGTGATGCCACGTGCTTTTTCTTCAGGCGCGCCGTCAATCTGGTCATACGCTTTGAAGTCACCGAAATACTTGGTGATTGCTGCGGTCAGCGTCGTTTTACCATGGTCAACGTGGCCAATCGTGCCGATGTTGACGTGCGGTTTTGTACGCTCAAACTTTTCCTTTGCCATTCCTCAGGCGCCCTTTTGCGATTTGGGGGACCCTTGGTCCCGTGGTTACATCTGCGCGCGCGAGATATTTGGTTCAAAGGGGAAAATCAAGCACATCCTGAGGGAAAAGCGCTTATCCTGCCGGATTTTGCGTGACCTCGGCAGAATCCAGAGGCTGGATCAGGTCTGGCCGTTTGTCAAACCAGCCATTCTCTTCATGTTCTTCAGCCAGCCATTCCTCGACCCGGTCGGCAACTTTCAGGGCCAGACCACTCATCTGTTCTTCCTTGGTACGCTCGTGTCCCGATCCTTTGAGGGCACTTCCGCCGGTGGTGTCTTCCAGCACCTGGAATTGTTTCCCCTTGGCCAGAAACTCTTTTTTCTTCACGTCATAGACGTTGACCAGCACAATCGCAGTGCTTTTGGGATTGTAAATTACAGGTATTCCAGGCGGAGCCAGCATGTAACCCTCAAGGCTAATGCCGACGTCATACTCCTGCACGCCCTCGTACCGCCCCAAACGAATATCAACGGCATTCTGGATGGCTTTTGTCCATTCATCAGGTGTGGCGTCTCGTGACACCGGTCCCTGAACGGCTTTGTCCGCAAAGGCATAGTTAACACGCAGTTTGAACTCCCCAAGGGACTCGGGCGGCTCGTAAACCTGCGTCTGGGTGCAAGCGGCCATAAGGGCCAGTCCGGTGATCAGCGTCAGAATGCGCAACATGTCTCGTCTCGATAGGCCTGTTTTTTATTGGTCTAGCGCACCGATACGGCTTGTGCCAAGCCGTATCGGCGGATTTCTACCATAATCCTGTTTCGATCACGAAAACTTATAGTCCCGCGGGAAGCCATAGGGTGGCTTTTTCCCTACGCTGGCGCGTTTTGCCAGCCATTGAGTCATATCTGCCTCGTGTCGCGTCTTGTCGCCCCCCATGGACCACTTGAGACCTTCTTCCCAGTTGAAAGTGGTGATGTCGGACAGGCCACCATCCAGCTCAAGTGTGCCCTGCCGCCCGCGCGCCATGTTATATTTTTGCAGGCGCACGCCTTTGCCGCGCGTCATCTCGGGCAGTTCTTCTGTCGGGAAGACAAGAAACTTACCATTCTGGGATACGACTGCCACGTGATCACCCGAAATTGGTTTGCAGATCATCGCTGTTTCGTCGCCCTTGACGTTCAGCACCTGCTTACCATTGCGGGTCTGGGCCAGCACATCATCCTCGGGCACCATGAAGCCGTTGCCCGCATCCGAGGCCACCAGCAGCTTGCGTCCCTGCTTGTGGATCAGGATGTCAATGATCTGCGCCTCGTTCGGCAGGTCGACCATCAGGCGCAGCGGCTCGCCCATGCCGCGCCCGCCGGGCAGGTTGGCGGCACTGACCGTGTAAAAGCGCCCGTTCGACGCAAAGACCAGCAGCCGGTCAGTGGTTTCCGCATGGAAGATGAACCGCGGACCGTCGCCATCCTTGAACTTCAGGTCGCGCTTCAGGTCGATATGGCCGGTCATGGCCCGAATCCAGCCCATCTGAGAACAGACGACCGTGATCGGCTCTTTGTCGATCATCGCCTCAAGCGGCACCTCTTCGACCTGTCCGGCTTCGGCAAACTGGGTCCGACGGGAACCGCCTTCGTAGTCTTTGCCGAAGGTCTTCTTGGTCTCTTTCAACTGCTCAGCGATCTTGGCCCATTGCAAGCCGGGGTCAGCCAGCAGGTCCTCGAGGTTGGCACGCTCTTCCATCAACGCGTCGCGTTCGCGGACCAACTCCATCTCTTCCAGACGACGCAAAGAGCGCAGACGCATGTTGAGGATGGCGTCGACCTGAACCTCGGACAATTCCCCCTCACCCGGCTTGGGCGTGACGTAATCCGACTCGTCGGTGGCGCGGACGTGATCTATTCCCCAATCCTCGCTCATCAGCGCGGCCTTGGGGTCGTCGTCGTAGCGGATGATGTCGATCACGCGGTCGAGATTCAGGAAGGCGACGATAAAGCCCTCCAACACTTCCAACCGATGGTCGATCTTGGCCATGCGGTGACGGGACCGACGCAGCAGCACCTCTTGCCGGTGATCAAGGAAGGCGCGCAGCACTTCCTTCATCGAGCAGACCTTGGGTGTCACGCCGTCGATCAGCACGTTCATGTTCAGGCTGAACCGCACCTCGAGGTCCGAATTGCGGTAGAGCATCCCCATCAGTACCTCAGGATCCACGTTTTTGGAGCGTGGCTCCAGGATCAGGCGAATGTCGTCAGCAGATTCGTCGCGCACATCGGCAAGGATCGGGATTTTCTTGGTCTGGATCAGTTCCGCGATCTTTTCGATCAGCTTGGATTTCTGAACCTGGTAGGGGATCTCGGTGACGATAATCTGCCATTGGCCTCGGCCCAGATCCTCGACCTCATATTTACAGCGCAGCCGGAACGAACCGCGCCCGGTGCGATAGGCCTGGGCGATATTCTCGGGTGGCTCAACGATCACTCCACCAGTCGGGAAATCCGGACCGGGCACATAATTCAGCAGAGTGTCATCCCGCGCATCGGGCGTTTTGATCAGATGCAGACAGGCATCGCACAGTTCTGAAATGTTGTGTGGCGGGATATTCGTCGCCATCCCCACTGCGATACCACTGGCGCCATTGGCCAACAGATTCGGGAACTGCGCGGGCAGTACGACCGGCTCGGTCAGGGTGCCGTCATAGTTGTCGCGGAAATCAACCGCGTCTTCGTTCAGACCCTCAAGCAGCGCCTCGGCCACGATAGTCATCCGCGCCTCGGTGTAGCGCGAAGCCGCCGGGTTGTCGCCATCGATATTGCCGAAGTTCCCCTGCCCGTCGACCAGCGGGTAGCGGACGTTGAAATCCTGCGCCAGACGCGCCATCGCGTCGTATATGGCGGCGTCACCATGCGGGTGATAGTTACCCATCACATCGCCGGAAATCTTTGCAGACTTACGAAAACCTCCGGTTGCACTGAGTCGCAACTCTCTCATCGCATAGAGGATTCGCCGATGTACCGGCTTCAATCCATCCCGCGCATCCGGCAGCGCCCGGTGCATGATGGTGGACAGCGCATAAGTCAAATAGCGTTCACCAATCGCGCGGCGCAATGGTTCCGCCACTTCGCCCCCGTTTTCAGGGGCCTCCATATTGGGGTCGTCGATCGTATCGTTCATATATGATGTGATACGACGCAAGCACGCCTTGGTAAAGCAAGCAGCGCATAATTTGCTGGGGAAAAGTCGCGCTTTTTGCAACAGGGGGAGACAGCCGGTTGTTTTCCCCGGGTTTTCGACTCGTCGGCGGAAATATGCTAGGCTTTCATCAATTGAACTGCTGCCTTTTGTTGATGTTACGATTGCTTGGGGGATGCGCCATGACGCGCCTGATACTTGTTACTTTTGCCGCACTCGGCTGGACATTTTATGTGATGAGCGGAGGTCCCGATTTCGAGCCCCGCGGAGTTCGCGCTGCAAAACCCGAACGCGTTGCCGTTGCACCGAAACCGGTCGACCCGGTCGTTGAACCGGCGCCGATTGAAGGGTTGGTTACGCGCGCCGCAGTGAAACCTTCGGTCGTGGTCCCGCCCGTCACTGAAACCGTCGCCGGGCTGGATGAAGCTGAAACAAAAGCGCTGCTCTCACAGGTTGCGGCAGGCTTGAAGGCGAACCCTTCGCTGTTTAGCGATGAGAGCGTTACTTTGACCCTGGCGTCGCTGGAAGAAGGCGTTGCTGCCCTGGAACAAGTGACCACCGACGCCGAACTGCCAACAGTTGAATTGCCGGTTTTGCCCGAAGCCCCCAAGGATATCCGCGAGATTTCCGGAACGCGTGTAAACCTGCGCGATGGGCCGGGGACGATCTATCCGATCATCGGCAAAGCCAGAATTGGCCAGCAGGTCGAGGTCTTTGGAGATTCGGGTACCGGCTGGTTACGACTGCGCGTGTTGCCGGGGCAACAGGTTGGGTGGATTTCGGCATCACTCGTCCGGAAAACAACGAACTGACATCGAAGCGTCATTGCTCTGCCGCAAGCCCCGCCATAGCTATGGGCGGGGATCAGGCTCGGAAGGCACATGCAGAAATCGATTCTAATTACAGGATGCTCGTCAGGGATCGGCCTGGACGCAGCACACGGAATGCGTGCGCGAGGCTGGCGCGTTTTTGCATCCTGCCGCCAGCAACGCGACTGTGATCGCCTGCGTGCGCAGGGCTTTGAAAGCCCCAGAATCGATTACACTGACACAGACAGCATCACGTCGGGTTTGTCATATGTTCTTGAGACCACAGGCGGCACGCTGGATGCCCTTTTCAACAATGGCGCACACGGCTTGCCGGGCGCGGTTGAGGATGTTCCGACGGACGGCTTGCGCCATATCTTTGAAACCAACGTCTTCGGTTGGCATGAACTGACCCGTCAGGTGATTCCCGTCATGCGGGAGCAGGGTCATGGCCGGATTGTGCAGTGTTCCTCGGTTCTGGGCCTAGTCGCCTTCCCCTGGCGCGGTGCTTATGTTGCCACCAAATACGCCATTGAAGGGCTGACTGACACTCTACGGATGGAGCTTCGCGATACCGGCATCCACGTCGTCCTGATCGAACCCGGCCCTATCACTTCGAAACTTAGGGAAAAAGCGATCCCTGTGTTCGAAAGATACATCGATTGGGAAAACTCGGCGCTAAGGGAAAAATATGAAGGCTCACTGCTGAAACGCCTTTATGAAAGTAGCGGGCCTGACAGGTTCGAACTGCCCGCCTCCGCCGTCACCGAAAAGCTGGCCCACGCGGTTGAGGCACGACGCCCCAAGCCACGCTATTACGTGACCACCCCGACATATATCGCCGGAGTGCTGCGCCGGATTCTGCCCACAAAAGCCACTGACCGCATCCTTTCAGACATCTGAGACGATATTTACCGTTCGCTTTTCGACGCCCTGACGCTAGATGGGTGATAATCGAAAAAAACCGGACGGTGACTTCAAATGGACGTAGTGATGGTCATTCTGCTTCTGGCCATGGCGGCGGTTGTCGTTGTGCTGGCCCTGGGCATCGCAAATTTTGGCAAAGGCGGCATGGAAGCGGCCAAGAAAAGCAACAAGATGATGCGCCTGCGCATCCTCTTTCAGTTCATCGCCGTGTTGCTGATCGTACTTTTCGTGTATCTGCGCGGACAGGGAGTTCAATAGATGGTCGTTCTCAACAAAATCTACACCCGCACTGGCGACGACGGGAAAACTGCTCTGGGCAATGGAGAGCGCGTGGCAAAATACTCAGGCCGTGTTGCCGCCTATGGCACAGTGGACGAATTGAACGCATTTGTCGGCGTGGCACGGACCGAGGCTGAGGGCGATGTCGAAGCCGCGCTGTCGCGTATTCAGAACGACCTGTTCGATCTAGGCGCTGATTTATGCCGCCCCGACATGGAAAAAGACGCAGAGGCCGACTATCCGCCGCTACGCATCGTGTCCGCCCAGATCGATCGGTTAGAAGCCGAGATCGACACAATGAACGAAACGCTGGAACCTCTGCGCAGCTTCATCCTGCCCGGTGGCTCGCGTCTGGCAGCACATCTGCACGTGTGCCGCACCGTTTCGCGCAGGGCAGAACGGCTGGTGGTCGAGTTGACGAATATGGAACCCGTCAACGACGCGGCGGTCAAATATCTAAACCGCCTCAGCGACTGGTTCTTTGTTGCTGCCCGCTGCGCAAATGCGAACGGTAAAGACGACGTTCTATGGGTTCCGGGCGCGAACCGCTGATCGCAAAATGCAGAGGCTGCGGGTAATATTCTTTCGCCACTTTGCAAAAAAATTGCAAAACGCGACGTCCCGACGCCATGACGTGACGATTTTGCTCTGTTGTGCCACTGCAGCAAGCGTTATCTAGTCCGTCGAGAGCATTGGTGGAGTCGCTTCGCGGCTTACCGTTTTTTTGAGGAGAAAGCGCTACAATGAAGGTACTGGTGCCTGTCAAACGCGTGATTGACTACAATGTGAAGGTCCGCGTGAAAGCGGACGGTAGCGGTGTTGATCTCGCCAATGTCAAAATGTCGATGAACCCATTCGACGAGATTGCAGTAGAAGAAGCGATCCGCCTGAAAGAGGCTGGCAAGGCTGACGAAGTTGTTGCCGTTTCGATCGGCGTGAAGCAGGCGCAGGAAACCCTGCGGACCGCGTTGGCCATGGGCGCAGACCGCGCCATCCTGGTTGTTGCCGCCGATGACGTCCATCAGGACATCGAGCCTCTGGCCGTTGCCAAGATCCTGGCCAAAGTGGTCGAAGAAGAACAGCCAGGCATCGTTCTGGCGGGCAAGCAGGCGATCGACAACGATATGAACGCCACCGGTCAGATGCTGTCGGCCCTGCTGGGCTGGTCGCAAGGCACCTTCGCGTCCGAGTTGGACATCGAAGGCGACAACGCCAAGATCACGCGTGAAGTCGACGGCGGCCTGCAGACCATCAGCGTCAAAATGCCGACCATCGTCACCGTTGACCTGCGTCTGAACGAGCCGCGCTATGCGTCGCTGCCCAACATCATGAAGGCGAAGAAAAAGCCGCTGGATGAGAAAACCGCTGCCGATTACGGCGTCGACGTCACGCCGCGTCTGGAAGTCGTCAAAACCGAAGAGCCGCCGGCACGCGCCGCTGGCATCATCGTTGGCTCGGTCGACGAGCTGGTTTCGAAACTCAAAGAAGCGGGGGCTGTGTAATGGCTGTACTTCTGCTTGCCGAAGTCAACAACGGTGAACTGGCGATGGACGCGACCGCAAAGGCCGTGACCGCCGCAAAAGTGCTGGGTGACGTGACCGTTCTGGCCGCTGGCGGTTCCGCCGCCGCTGCGGGTGAAGCTGCCGCCAAGATCGATGGTGTCTCCAAGGTTCTGGTCGCTGAAGACGCGTCTCTGGGTCACCGCCTGGCGGAATCGACCGCGGCCCTGATCGTAGGCCTGGCCGATGGCTACGAACACATCGTTGCCCCCGCCACCACTGACGCCAAGAACGTGATGCCGCGCGTTGCCGCTCTGCTTGACGTGATGGTTGTCTCGGATGCGTCCGGCGTGGTTGACGGTTCGACCTTCGAGCGTCCGATCTATGCAGGCAACGCGATCCAGACCGTGAAATCGAACGACGCCAAAAAAGTCGTTACCATTCGGACCGCCAGCTTTGACGCTGCCGGCGAAGGTGGCTCGGCGGCGGTTGAGACCATCTCGGTTGGCGACAACCCGGGTCTGTCCGAGTGGGTCGAGGACAAGGTGGCCGAAAGCGACCGTCCGGAATTGACCTCGGCGGGCGTTGTTGTCTCGGGCGGCCGTGGTGTCGGCTCGGAAGAGGACTTCAAACTGATCGAAACCCTGGCCGATAAGCTGGGCGCCGCAGTCGGGGCATCACGCGCGGCTGTGGACTCGGGCTATGCCCCGAACGACTGGCAGGTGGGTCAGACCGGTAAGGTTGTGGCCCCTGACCTCTATGTCGCCGTCGGCATCTCGGGCGCGATCCAGCACCTGGCGGGCATGAAGGACTCCAAGGTCATCGTCGCGATCAATAAGGACGAAGAAGCCCCGATCTTCCAGGTTGCAGACTTCGGACTGGTCGCCGACCTGTTCCAGGCCGTCCCGGAACTCACCGAAAAACTCGGTTAAAACCGAGAGCAATCAGTAAACTTAGAAAAGGCTCGCCAGCAGGCGGGCCTTTTTCAGTTCAGATCCCTCAAAGCAACCAACAGTTTTCCGGCAATCTCTCGATGTGCCGAGGGACCGATCATGTGTTCTGCAATCGGCTGCTGCAATGTGCCGAATAATACATCTTCGAGCGCATCTGATTGAGCGGATACACACACCGAAACCTCGACAACACCAGCACAGAGTGGCCGCAGCTGTTCGATCATGGTCGCGTCAGGCAAAATGCGGTCACCATGCGATCCTGCTTGCCTCTCAACATGCAACCAGAGAAGAACCACCTCAGGTTCGAATCCGCCAATCAATTCTGCTGTTGTCCGTACCCAGGTTTCGCGCAACTCCTGCGCTATGATCTCGAAACGTGCATCATTAGCGACACTTAACAGCTCTAACAAATGGCGCACGAAATGGACTTCCGTGAAGTCAACGTCAGGGTAGAGTTCCAGCAAGTCGTCGGTGGGTTCAAGGAACCGGTCATTTCGGCGCGGATGCACGCGGTAAAACCGATTCGATTGGCATGGAACATTCGGCACCTGCAACACGCATAGGTCCGACCGATTGACCAGATTCAGCACCCCCGGATCAGCGGACAACGCTTCGGCCCCGCAAAACAGGCTGCCGAAGTTAATGCACGGTTTTCCCAATCGCTTCTCAAGCACCGCTGGATACGGACAATCGACGAACCTGCCGAAAGTTTCCTCTCCACCCAAGCAAGCCACATATGGCGCATCCAACGCGCCGGGTGGCCCCCGGAACCAAAGCTTCGAACCCGCGTACTGGCAAGCGAACTCCATGCCGCTGTTTGTCTGATGAAAGCTCATTTCAAGCGCCCCCATTTTTCTCACCCGCTGCCACCTTGCGGCCTCAGATATTGAGAATTTCCTAATGCGCGCATTTGAAGCAAAATTGACAGGCTCGATCCTCTTGCCGCCTGCCCCGGTCTGCCGATACTGTCACGATATCCTTCAAGGCAAAGGCATCTGAACATGGAAGTTAAATCGGTCGGGGTGATTGGCGCGGGTCAGATGGGTAACGGCATTGCCCATGTCATGGCTTTGGCGGAATACGACGTCTTGCTGAACGACATCAGCCAGGACGCCCTGGACAGCGCGATTTCCACGATCGAGGGCAACCTGGCGCGGCAGGCGTCACGTGGCAAAATCACGGACGACGCGATGCAGGCCGCCTTGCAAAGGATTTCGACTACACTGGAACTACCGCTACTAGGCCAAACTGATCTGGTTATCGAGGCCGCAACCGAGCGGGAAACGATCAAGCAGGCGATTTTCGAGGACCTGCAACCGCATCTGCTGCCGCATACGATTTTGACGTCAAATACGTCCTCAATTTCCATCACTCGCCTTGCCAGCCGGACGGACCGGCCCGAAAGGTTCATGGGCTTTCATTTCATGAACCCCGTACCGGTAATGCAATTGGTAGAGCTGATCCGGGGCATCGCCACAGACGAAGAAACCTTCAGCGCCTGCAAAACAGTGGTGGATCGATTGGGCAAAACGGCAGCCAGTGCCGAAGATTTCCCAGCCTTCATCGTAAATCGGATTCTGATGCCCATGATCAACGAGGCGGTTTACACTCTGTATGAAGGTGTCGGAAACGTTCAATCCATCGACCAGTCAATGAAGCTTGGAGCGAATCATCCCATGGGGCCGCTGGAGCTGGCAGACTTCATCGGGCTGGATACCTGTCTGGCGATTATGAATGTGCTACATGATGGATTGGCGGATACCAAATACCGCCCCTGCCCGCTGCTGACCAAATATGTCGAGGCGGGCTGGCTGGGACGCAAGACCGAGCGTGGCTTCTATGACTACCGAGGCGAAGTTCCAGTGCCGACACGCTGAGCGGCCAGCCCCCTCACCACAGACACTATTAACCCGTTGAAAACGCGGATCAGGTCTGATCCGACTTACCCAATGACATCGTGTGGCTTCTAAGCCATGCCATGAAACCGCGCGGATCGCGTTCCAGCAGCTCCATATCCTGGTCCGATACCGGATTGCCAATGACCGGAGATTGGGGTTTGTTGCAGGATCGTACGATCTCATGCAGCAACAAACCCTGCCGCAGAATTGCCGAGACCCGGTTGGCGATCTGATACCAGCGCGAATTGCTGCCCGGAAAGAAAATCGGCACCACGCGCGCGCCTGAACGGCGGATCATCTTCGCAGTAAACACGTTCCATTCCCGCTCGATCGCAGGCCCAAACCAATCATCTGAGGACATAACGACACCAGATGGGAACAGCGCCACCACTCCACCGTTTTTCAGATGCTCCATCGCTTTGCCGCGCATTTCCAGCATCTTGGCCTGCGCCTCGGGATCGTGTGGAAACGGAACCGGGATCATGAACGACGTTGCAGCTTCGTCCAGCCCAGTCAGAACTGAACGGGTCAGGATGCGGTAATCGCTGCGGACCTGGCCGATCAGCTCGGCCAGAATCATGCCGTCGACCATCCCATGCGGGTGGTTGGCGACGACGACAACCGGGCCGGTTTTTGGAATTCGGTCAATCTGTTCCTGCGATGTAGTCAGGTCAATTCCCATCGTCTTGAGGGCACCCCCCCAGAACCGCTGCCCGCGATAGTATTCGTTCTTTTTTTCGAACTTGTTGACCATGCGCAAAATGGTCAGCTTCCCAGTGCACCATTCAATGGCCCGAATGGCGGTCGAAGTCCAGGCGTCGTCAAATGAGTTCGCATAGGTCAGAGTTCTACGGTCGTAGATCTCGCCCTGATCTGCGGTCCCATCCACCACCGGGCTTGTCTTGGTCTCGTGCGTCGTTTCCGCCAATTCCTGGTCTTCCCGTTCTTCCTGTCCCGGCGGGGTGGCTTAGAACCCCTCGCCGAACTTGTCGTTCACAAGCGTTTCCAGAGCTTCTGCCAATGCCTCAGCATCCGGTCCGGACGTCTCGACGTCAATAGTTGTTCCGCGCGATGCTGCCAACATCAAAAGGCCCATGATACTGTCTCCTGATGCAGAAAGTCCGTCTTTTGACACCTCAGCATGCGCGTCGAACCCTTCCACTACCTCAACCAGCTTTGCCGAGGCGCGTGCATGCAGGCCCTTTTCATTGATAATTTTCAGGCTTCGGTTAGTCATATTCAATAATCCGCTTTTAATCCAATGTCACATTCTGCGCATTGATGTACTTCCGTCCAGCCTCCATTGCCTGACGGACGGCATCACCAATGGGCAAGTGGCGACTTTTGGCCAATTTGATCAGCATCGGCAGGTTTGCCCCATACAGAATACGCCGGTCCTGAGGCGCGCAAGCACGCAGGCTGAGATTCGAGGGGCTGCCGCCAAAGAGATCGGTGACGACAACAACTCCATCCCCGGTGTCCACTTGATCCGCGGCACGGCAGATTTCTGCCTGTTTTTCTTCCCGGTCATGGTCAGCTTCGATCGCAATGGCCACGAGGCTGGGTTGTGGTCCGACCACGTGTTGCGTGGCGGCCAGATATTCCTGAGCCAACCCCCCATGTGCAACGATCACAATTCCGATCAATCCGACCTCACATTCAACGACCGACGTTCCATCTCGCGATGTCTAATTGCCACCTGCTGCCCGTCTTCCGCAAGGGCCTTTGCAACAGCTTCAGCCAAGGCAACTGATCTGTGCTGCCCCCCCGTGCACCCAAACGCAACGGAAAGATGCGCTTTGCCCTCGGCCCGAAAGGCCGGCAGCAGCAAGGTCAACAAGTCCAGCACACGTTCATAAAACGGTAAGTAATTTTCATCTGATTGCACATAGTTCGCGACGTCGGGGTGTCGACCATCTGCTGTCCGAAGCTCGGGACGCCAATATGGATTGGCCAGAAACCGGCAATCGAACACCATATCCAGCCCGCGCGGCAGGCCGCGCTTATAAGAAAAAGACTCGATGGAAACCGCCAGATGCCGCCCGCCTTGTGGAGCAAACCAATTCTCAACCTCTTCCCGCAACTGATGCACGTTCAGAAGGCTGGTATCGATCAGTGTATCGGCAATCTCGCGGATCGGTTCCAGCAGCTCTTTTTCACGCTGAACACCGGTTTCCGGGCTGGCGTTTTTGGCGACCGGATGTCGTCTTCGGGTTTCCGAAAACCGACGCACCAGAACATCATCGCTGCAATCCAGATATAGAACCGTCAGGTCGACCTGCGCCATCCGACCAAGCTTTTCGGCCAACTCTATGAAACCGATTGTCGAGAAATCGCGATTACGTGCATCGATGCCCAAAGCCATCGGACGGTCGCTGTCCGCGGTGTCCAGCAGGCGCAGCAACAGCCCCATCGGCAGGTTGTCGATGGCTTCAAACCCGAGATCTTCCAAAACATGGATGGCGGTGGATCTACCTGCCCCGGACGGCCCCGTGACCAATACGATCCGCCGTTGCGATGTCATTCGTTCGGCCATTCCGGATTTACACGCCCATTTCTAAGGAGCTGCATCAACGCTGCAGCCAAGTTGGGCACGCCCGCGCCCCGAAGCAAGGGAACAGTTTGCCTCAGCACGGAAATTGTATGGGGATTGGGCAAACGCTGAGGTTCAGGCTGATCCAGATCCACTACACAATCCAACGGAACCGGGCCTAAGATCGCCGCTTTGACCAACCCAATGTGCCGCGCCTCGATCAAACCGCGTATCTGTGGCGCGGGCGAAGCGAACACCTGATGGTTCTGCATCTCCAAATTAACACGGTCATCAGCGACCAAATCCGCTCCGAACGCCATCATTTGCAGCGCCAGCCCGGATTTCCCCGTACCGGACGCGCCGATGATCAAAAGCCCGCGCCCGCCAACCGAAACGCAAGAAGCATGCACGCAGGCCCTATTCTGATCTTTCGCGTGTGACAACGAATCAACGTTCATGGACTTAAACAGGAAGCCCCACAACAAAGCGGGCACCCAGAGGGTCCGATGTGATATCGGCCTCGGTCGGGCGGATGTTTTCCGCCCAGATCACGCCACCATGTGCCTCGACAATCTGCTTCGAGATAGCCAACCCAAGGCCCGAGTTATTGCCGAAATGCTCCGCCGGACGTTGCGAGTAGAACCGCTTGAACACCTTGGTGAGTGCCTGTTCTGGAATGCCGGGGCCGGTGTCTTCGACAACGACCAGCACGCGATTGTCCCGCTGACGGACCCAGACGCGGATGGCGTCGTTTTCCTCGCAGAAAGAAATGGCATTGGTGATCAGGTTAACAAAGACCTGCGCCAGACGCGCTTCCAGCCCATTTATCACAATGGGCTCGGAGGGCAGATCCGTTATGTAATCGATGCCTTTGGAGCGAGCATCCTCGCCCAGATACTGCCCAAGATTGCCCAGTAGTTTGAGAAGGTCAAAGGGCTGCTCTTCTTCTTTGACAAGTTCCGCATCCAGACGCGACGCGTTCGATATGTCACTGACCAGCCGGTCCAGACGCCGGACGTCATGTTCGATCACATCCAACAACTTGTCACGCTGGTCCTCGCGTTTGACCATGCGCAGCGTGCCAACTGCGGATTGCAGGCTGGCCAGCGGGTTTTTGATTTCATGGGCAACGTCGGCGGCGAACTGTTCGTTTGCATCAATCCGGTTGTACAGCGCGGTCACCATACCCCGCAAAGCGCGGCTAAGGCGCCCGATTTCGTCCGGGCGGGCACTGAGGTCCGGAATGCGGATGCGCCCGGGATTTACACCTGTGCCCCGGTCTTTGCCCATCTCGGCCGCAGATGCCAGATCAGCCAGCGGATTGGCAATGGTCGAGGCCAGTACAAGGCTGAGGCCCACGGAAACCAACAGGGCCACCACGAACATCTGAAGAATGCGTTCCTGCTCACGGCGGGCAAGCGCATCGATTTCACCTGCGGGACCGGTAATAGCGACCGCTCCCGCGGGGGCATCCTCATAAAGGATCGGTGCCGCAGCCACGATAACCGTCTCACCCGCACCATCCTGTACTGCCTGCACCTGGCTTTGCCCGCCAATCGCATGAGGAATAATGGTCTGAACACGCTGCGCCAATGTTGGTGCCTCGGCTTCAGTTGACCAGTTGAGCAGGTTGGACAAACCCGTCCACACAGCGTTCAGCGTGTCGCTGATCACCGTGCTGCCGGTCTGTATCTCGGCTTCGGATTGCAGAAGAACCGGCATGTTCGATACTTGCGGGGCACCACGCGTCCAGCCGATTAACGTGCCGCTGGCGTCATAAACAAAAACCTCTCCCCCTTCGGGCAGGGTAAGGCCGGACAGGGTATCTTTGACATCCAGTTTTCCAGCATCCTGTCCGGATTGCTGTGCGCCCTGACGCAGCTGAGTTTCGAAAACGTTACTAACAAGCTGCGCGTCGCCCAGCAGATTGCGCGCAGTCTGCTGAACCTTCTCTTTTCGCGAGTCATCCAGATACAGCAATCCTGTGACCAAAATCACCAGGGCGATCAGATTAAAGGTGATGATCTTGCGTGCCAGAGGTGAACCGCGAAGAGAAAACAGATTCCTCCGGGATCGCTTTTCACTCAGCTCCGCTGACTCGGGGTCCTGGGGTATGACCCAGTCATCCCCAAGAACGACGTCACCGTCGCGCATTTCGCTGGATTGTTCGGTGTCGCGCACGAGACCCCATTACCTCTTACAGGCGGCCGCGCCTATTCTTCGTTGTACCGGTAACCGATACCATACAAAGTTTCGATCGCCGAGAACTCGGAATCAGCCGCGCGCATTTTTTTCCGCAGGCGCTTGATGTGGCTGTCGATCGTCCGGTCATCCACATAGACCTGATCGTCATAAGCGACATCCATCAGCTGGTCGCGGCTTTTGACGAATCCCGGACGTTGGGCCAGTGCCTGAAGCAGCAAAAACTCGGTCACGGTCAGGGACACATCGTTCCCTTTCCAGCTGACTGCATGGCGCAGCGGATCCATCCGCAATTCGCCGCGCTCCATGACTTTGGTGTCATTGTTGTTGGTTGCTACTGCGTCGCCGCTTGTCGCTTCTTGACGCCGCAGCAAAGCCCGGATGCGCTCGACCAGCAAACGCTGCGAAAAAGGCTTTTTCACATAGTCATCCGCGCCCATGCGCAGGCCCAGAACCTCGTCTATTTCATCGTCCTTCGAGGTCAGAAAGATCACCGGCATCTGCGTTTTCTGACGCAACCGTTGCAGCAGATCCATGCCGTCCATTCGCGGCATTTTAATATCCAGAACAGCCATATCCGGCAGTTTCTTGTTGAACGCATCCAACGCGGCCTGGCCATCATTATAAGTTTCAACCTCGAAACCTTCGGCTTCGAGTGTCATGGATACAGACGTCAGAATGTTTCTGTCGTCATCCACCAGTGCAATCTTTGACATCGGGCTCACCCCTATTCCTGCTCACTCGCGCAATAATTCGCTTATTTGTAAGGCATTGTTGGCGGTTTTAAGACGCCGAATCAATCCGTAACTGCGAATCGTGCCTTTGTTGCGGCAGGTCTGCGGCAAATTTGCCTTGATGCCCGCAAAAATCTGCCCGCTTTTCCGTCATTGAATTCGTGATGGCGCTAAACTCGGACTTGGTTGCGCTAACTGCGTCAAACCCGCCTGTTCATGCCCTGAATGACCGTGATAAGACGCGCCCAGCCGCCGGTTTTCCCGGCTCACTGCCCCAAAGGCGTATCGGGCTCAAGGCCTTCGCGCCGCCACAGGAGAAGACACACATGACATCTGGACGGGTTAACCCGCAATTCCGCCTCGAAGATCAGGGCATCGAGGGTCTGGGCAATGTCTATTACAACTTCATGGAACCGGCGCTGATCGAAGAAGCGCTGAAGCGCGGCGAAGGCACACTTGGCAATGGCGGTGCCTTTCTGGTTACCACAGGCAAGTTCACTGGCAGGTCGCCCAAGGACAAACACGTCGTCAAGACCGACAGCGTTGCCGACACCATCTGGTGGGAAAACAACGCCGAAATGAGCCCCGAGGGCTTTGATGCACTGTACGAAGACATGCTGGCCCACATGAAAGGCCGTGACTATTTCGTTCAGGACCTCGTCGGTGGCGCGGACCCGGCTTACGCAATCAATGTACGCATGGTTACCGAACTGGCATGGCACAACCTGTTCATCCGCCACCTGCTGCGCCGCCCGGAGCGCGAGGATCTGGATGAGTTCACTGCTGATTTCACCGTCATCAACTGCCCCAGCTTTCAGGCCGACCCGGCCAAGCACGGTTGCCGCAGCGAGACTGTGATTGCAATGAACTTCGACCGCAAACTGATCCTGATCGGCGGCACCGAATATGCCGGTGAGAACAAGAAATCCGTTTTCACCCTGCTGAACTACATGCTGCCTGAAAAAGGCGTGATGCCGATGCACTGCTCGGCCAACCATGCCGTTGGCAATCCGGTCGACACCGCCGTGTTCTTTGGCCTGTCCGGCACCGGCAAGACGACCCTGTCCGCCGATCCGTCGCGTACGCTGATCGGGGATGACGAACATGGCTGGTCGGATCGCGGCACCTTCAACTTTGAAGGCGGCTGCTATGCCAAGACCATCAACCTGAATGCCGAGGCAGAGCCGGAAATCTACGCGACCACCTCGAAGTTCGGCACGGTGATCGAAAACATGGTCTTCGACCCCGAAACCAAGGAACTGGATTTCGACGATGACTCGCTGACTGCCAACATGCGCTGCGCCTATCCGCTCGAGTATATCTCGAACGCATCCAAGAGCGCGCTGGGTGGTCACCCGAAGAACATCATCATGCTGACCTGCGATGCGTTTGGCGTTCTGCCCCCGATCGCGCGGCTGACGCCCGCACAGGCAATGTATCACTTCCTGTCGGGCTTCACGTCGAAAGTGGCCGGGACTGAACGTGGCATCACCGAGCCGCAGCCGACCTTCTCGACCTGCTTTGGCGCGCCGTTCATGCCGCGTCGCCCAGAGGAATACGGTAACCTGCTGCGTGACAAGATCGCCCAACACGGCGCGACCTGCTGGCTGGTGAACACCGGCTGGACCGGCGGCGCCTATGGCGTGGGCAGCCGGATGCCGATCCGCGCAACACGCGCCTTGCTGACCGCCGCTCTGGAAGGTTCTCTACGCGACGCCGAGTTCCGCAAGGATGCCAATTTCGGCTTTGACGTTCCGGTCTCTGTCCCGGGTGTTGCCGAGGTTCTGCTGGACCCGCGCCGCACTTGGGACGATCAGGCCGCATTCGACAAACAAGCCGAGAAACTGGTTCAGATGTTTGCCGAGAACTTCGAACAGTACCTGCCCTTCATTGACGACGACATCAAAGCCGTCGCAATCGGATAAGTTGGGAAAAGGGGCCGCAGCGCCCCTTTTTCATTGCACCTGTGTCAATTCACTTCGCCTCTAGGTTGATTGACACAAAAAGCACATACAATTGCGTTGTTTCAAAATGCGATTTGCGTTACCCCTATTAACTGCTGAGACGAAAAAAACCCGGCACTTTTGCGCCGGGCACTGACTGAAATTATTTTGGGACCGCTCATGTGCGCACACTCACAACGCTGGATTGAGCAACCTAATCAGACACCTAGTCTAAGTAAATGGGGATGAGTGTCAAGACGAGACCTGCTGACATGCGCATCATTCAGCGTGGCTCAAATGGTCGCATTTAGGCGGCAGATGGCACAGAAAACTGTAGGTAACATTATGACTGAAATCTCGAAACTCACCGAACTGCGCAAATTGATGCAAAGCATGGAGCGCACATTAGGCCTGGAAAAACTATCTCCGGTTGAACGCGACATTTACTACGCCGCAGAAGAGCTTTCCAAATCCGATCAGGAAGTGCGTACATTCGGATTGATCGAACACACGTTGGTCCAGAGCGTTTCCCGCCCGACTTTCTTCCGCGCGCTGAAATCGCTGGTCGAAAAAGGTTATCTTTCGCAAAGCGGCAGCGCCAACCGGGGACGGTATATCGTTCATGCGCCCAGATGACGCTCTCCACGAGCGCAAGGAGCAGTGATCTCTTTGCGCGCGTGGGCTACTGAAACGTTTCTGGCCTCTCTGGCCTATGTGCTGGCGTCGATCCTTACATTCGCCGTCCTGATGCCGTTGCAGAACGTGTTTTTCCCTGAATATCCAAGCCGAGCAAGCCTGTTGTTCCTGCCACATGGCGTCCGGGTTCTGTCGGCATGGCTGATGGGATGGCGTGCTATATTCACATTGTTGCCCGGCGTGTTCATCGTCTTCGCCTATTTGGGAGGAACTGATGTGTTCTTGCCCAGCCGACTGATGGCCATCGCGATTGCGGTCCTGACAGTCCCGGCCGTTTTCTATCTTCTAAAAGCAATCGGGTGGGACCTGTTTCCCCGTGCCGATCAAAAACCCTGCTGGGTATGTGTAATGGGCGTAGGCATCATCACGTCTTTCCTGGTCTCCGGTTTGACCAATCTGGCTTTTGGCAGTGAGACGGTCGAATATATCGCTTTCCTGATCGGCGATATCTCTGGTCTGTTCTTCCTGATGCTGGGTCTGTATTTTGCCTTCCGCTTTGCCGACAAGCGACAAGGTTGAAGCGTCACCCCACCAAACCGCGCCGCAGCAGGTTCAAACCCGCAACCAGCAACACTAACAAGGTCGCCTTACGAAAGCTTGCCTGATCGATACGGTCCTGCAATTTCACACCGACCCACATCCCTGCCATAGCCGGAAGGATCAGGGCAGCAGAAAACGGAAGCGTTTCTGCGCGCAGAATACCCGACCCAAGATGCGCGACCAGTAACAGAACGGCTCCCAGACCGTAGATAACGCCCTGAATACGGATCTGTTCCGCCTTGGGGGTATTCAGCGCGGTCAGATAGGCTACTGTCGGTGGTCCCCAAACACCTGACATTCCGCCGACAAACCCTGCCACGCCACCGACCGCGGCCTCTACGACATTCGACGGGCGGTTCAGCGCCATTCTGAACCCCACAACCTGTAACAGCGCGAAGACTGATACAAACCCACCGATCAGGACCAGAAAGACAGAGTTGGGGACCAGGGTGACTAGCTGTGCGCTCAGCAACAGAAAGAGGCCACCGACTACAAGGAAAACCCGAAACCGCTGAATGGAAGCAATCGCTGCGGCACCACCACCGCGAAGGGCCTGCTGCCCATTGGTCACCAGCGTTGGCAGAATAAGCCCCGCCAAGGTCAGGTCCGGCGGCAGAAACGAGTTCAAGCCCGACACCATAACCATAGGCATGGCAAAACCGACCATGCCCTTGATCCACCCTGCGACAAACGCAATAGCCATGGCCAACAGAAGTTCCTGTGGGGAAAGAATGGAAAACAGGGTCATACCCTCTAGATATCATCTGAATTTTCTTCTGCATTGCAAAAATGATCCGGTAATTTTTGAACTTTTTTGCAGCGTAATAAGTATTTTTGTTGCGCTGCATGTGCAGCATGATATGACCAGACGACCGAGGAAAGGACGCGATTCATGGCCCACGACGGACAGGATATGACCGAGATGACAACTGCTGCAGTTTTGCCCGATCTTCTGAACTTGACCCGGGCCGCCGTGCCCGCGGTGGAAGCCGTTTTTGAAAAAGCGCGTGAGTCTGTGCGCAGCATGGTATCCGCAGACGGTCGCATCTCTGGTGCACTGATCGAGGCGAACCAGACCGCCGCTCATGGTCTGGCATGGTTGGCCACCTACAATCAGTCTCTTCAACAAATGCAACGTTGGGCCGAAGCACTGCAATCCGACGGTAAATTCAGTGAGGTCGAACAGCTGCTACACCAGATCGCCTTTGGCGAGTACCTGCATCAGGTCGCGGGTGGTATTCCGATGAACCAGGGCGAGGTCGTACGCCTTCAGGATATGGGTCTTGGCTGGGATGCACTGTCGGGTTTTCAGTCGACCGAAGTTCAAACCCTGATGGCGCAGGCCAACTCTCAGGCAGCACGCGTCCGTCTGGTCGAACTGATGCAGGATCAGGCCGGTTCGACCATGTTCGGTGCCTCCGGTTTGGACGAAGAACTTGAGATGATCCGCGACCAGTTCCGCCGCTATGCACAGGAAAAGGTCGAACCGTACGCCCATGAATGGCACCTGAAGGATGAACTGATTCCGCTGGAAATCATCGAGGAGCTGGCGGAAATGGGCGTCTTCGGACTGACAATCCCAGAAGAGTTTGGCGGTTTCGGTCTATCCAAAGCGTCTATGTGCGTTGTGTCCGAAGAACTGTCGCGTGGCTATATTGGTGTGGGTTCTCTGGGCACACGTTCGGAAATCGCGGCCGAGTTGATCATCGCGGGCGGTACAGACGAGCAAAAAGCCAACTGGCTGCCGAAACTGGCCAGCGCCGAGATTCTGCCTACTGCTGTTTTCACTGAACCCAACACCGGATCGGACCTAGGCAGCCTGCGCACCCGCGCCGTGAAGGACGAGAATGGTAATTACCAGATCACCGGCAACAAGACGTGGATCACCCACGCCGCGCGCACCCATGTCATGACCCTGTTGGCGCGGACCAATCCGGACAGCACCGATCACCGCGGCTTGTCCATGTTCCTGGCCGAAAAGACGCCAGGCACTGATGAAAACCCCTTCCCAACCCCCGGCATGACCGGAGGCGAGATCGAGGTTCTGGGCTATCGCGGCATGAAGGAATACGAGCTGGGCTTTGACGGCTTCCACGTCAAAGGTGAAAACCTGCTGGGCGGAGAAGAAGGCAAAGGCTTCAAACAGCTGATGGAAACCTTCGAAAGCGCCCGCATCCAGACCGCCGCCCGTGCTATCGGCGTGGCACAAAGTGCGCTGGATATCGCCATGCAATATGCGATCGACCGCAAGCAGTTCGGCAAATCGCTGATCAACTTCCCACGTGTCTCGGGGAAGCTGGCAATGATGGCGGTCGAAATCATGGTCGCGCGGCAGCTGACCTATTTCAGCGCATGGGAAAAAGACCACGGCCAGCGCTGTGACCTTGAGGCTGGAATGGCCAAGCTGCTGGGGGCCCGGGTGGCCTGGGCTGCTGCCGATAACGGGCTGCAAATCCATGGCGGCAACGGCTTTGCGCTGGAATACAAGATCAGCCGCGTTCTGTGTGACGCGCGCATTCTCAATATTTTCGAAGGGGCTGCCGAGATTCAGGCACAGGTTATCGCACGACGTCTGCTCGGATAATCAAGTCCGGCGACCCCGTTTCCCCAACTGGCCCGGCCTTTGCGCCGGGTCTTTTTCTGAAAAGTGGGGTTTGTACGCGCCCTGCCCTTAGAACCTTTCGTTTTGTACAGGCCGCATCGACGCCCCTCACCGCCCCGACAACGACCCGTGTGACTAGCATGTGTCCAAACTTCCCCCTTTGATCCCGGCCCTTTCGCCGTTACAGCGTCAGCTGGACCTGACAAACTCGATCAGCATTTGGTACACCGCATGACCCGATCACTTTTCGCCCTTTGTGCCACTCTGGCGGCGCTCTTTATTGCGGGCTGCACCACCTCCGCGCCAACGGCCGATCAGAGCGATGTCGAAGCGCTTGCCCAGTCGATCCGAATGCTCGGGCCGGATGTCGATCCGACCGAGGCTCAGAGGGCGGCCACCATCGCCTATACCTATTCGCAGCAGTTGGCGCGGGATTGGAACGTCACCGACCCGGCCATCGTCCACAACGCCAAGGTCATCAACGGTTTCCGCGAAAAAGGGTTGTGCAATGACTGGGCCGAAGCCATGACCAAACGCCTGCGGCAGGAAAATTTCCGAACGCTTGATCTGCACTGGACCACGTCTCCGCCGACACCGTTCCGCATCATCCACCATTCGGCGTCGATCAGCGCCAAAGGGGAGTCGATGTACGACGGCATCATCCTGGACCCCTGGCGCAACAGTGGCGCATTATACTGGGCACCGGTGCGAGAGGATACGCGCTACAATTGGAAACCCCGGCAGGAAGTGCGCGCGCAACTGTTGAATGGGTCTCTGCCCTATTGAAGCCGGTTCCACCGACAACCTTGATGCGATAAGACCCTGAAATGATCCGCCTGATCTTGACCCTGACCCTGCTGGCCCTGTTCCAATGCGACAAGGACGAAACTGTCGCCGCCTATGGTGCGGCGGACCGGACTTGGGTGCTGCAGGAGATCGACGGGCAGCCCTTTGAGGCCAGCGCCCTGCTGCGGTTTCCCGAAGAGGGCAAGATCGCCGGAAACGCCCCCTGCAACAGCTATAGTGGCACGCTGAACGCGCCATACCCATGGTTTGAGGTTCAGGAACTCAAAGCGACGCGCGCGGCCTGCGCGGGGCTTGAGGCGGAAGGCTTCTATTTCGCCGCCCTCATGGCCATGACGCAATCCGAAGTGTCAGGCGATGTGCTGATCCTGAGAAATGAGGACGGGCACGAGATGGTGTTCACAGCCGCCGAGTGACCTGATCCACAAACCGCGCCCGTGTCTCGGGCAGCGGATTATGCCCCAGCGAAGGGGCGACACGGTGTTCAAGAAAATACCCGGTCGTGCGCAGGGCCTCTGCGATCTCGGCATCGGGCGCAGCACCTTCCCCGCGCAGGCAGGGTGGCAGTGGCAACAGCTTGCCCGCCCATTCCCCGGCCCCCTTCTCACTGACGGCGCGGCCTGTCTTGGGTGATACGTAGGTCAACCCATCGGTCACGCCGGTCACGGCGCAGTTGGTCAGGTCGAGGCCAAATCCAAGCTCTTCCAGCAACGCGAGCTCCCAGCGCAGGTACGCCAAAGGCCAGATCTCATCCTGACCCAAAAGGTCCATCAACTGTTCGGTCCGCGTATAGAGCGCCGGGTGTGGTTCCCGTTCAGGCAGACAATAGGACAAGAGAGATACGACAGCGTTTAGCCCGGACAGGGCCAGCCGCCCTGAAAACGCCGCTGCCGCACGGGACCGCAGAGGTTCGACCTGAAACGTGCCGATATGCTCTTCCAGCCGCGCCCGCCACAGCACATCCAACTGCGCGCCGGGTTGCAGGACCGGCGCGATCTTGCGGCTTGTTCCACCACGTACGACACCGGCATGACGCCCGTGGCCTTCGGTAAAAACCTCGATAATCGCCGCCGTTTCTCCGTGGCGGCGGGAGGTCAGAAGTATGCCGTGATCGCGCCAGTCCAAAACTCGGCCCTTTATCAATTTGGGTTAGACCGCAGAAAATCCCAAGCGAGGTTGGCACGCAAGAGAAGAACCTCTTTTAACTTCCATTCAACCTGAGTTCTTTTCCCGAAGTCGCCATAGTTTTGTGACTTCGCGCCACCTGTCTTGTCCGCGTTCACGCGACCCCCACCTGCGCTTCAAACGGAAGGGACCGCGCTATGATCGACGACGAACCGCAACCTGTGGCTTATTACGACGAACACAAAATCTGGACACCTGATCCGACGGCTGCAGACATGCAGGTCTACGAGACGTTTGCCACGGCCGTCGTCGAACTTGTGCAGGTGCTGGATGACAACAAGCCCATGTTATCGAGGGATGTCTACGCACGCTTTTTTGCGTCTCTGCTGCAACTGTCCAGAATGTTGGGTGAATACGAAGACGGGTGGAGCCGAGAAAACAGCGCGTGATCTATGGAGCTACTGTGGGATCCGAATAAAAGTCATTCATTCTATTACCCAGCAGTGTGCCGCGTTCTCGCCAACCCACATTAGGTTCACTCTCGTCGCCAGATTGGTCTGTAGCATATTTTAAGGCTTTTTCAGGTTGGGAAACATCGGGCTAGCCGACCCATAGACTGTTGGAAACTCCGTCAGTTGCCGAGCTCGGACAAGTAAAGTGTCGTCAAAAAACGAAACCATAAACGCGTTGCGTGAATCTTGTTCAGGCGCTAGTGTTCCCCTTATGTTCTGAAAAACGGGATTCTTAAAATGTCTCTTAGCTATGTCATGATCGGTTCCAACGATGTTTCCAAAGCGCGCGCTTTTTACGACGCTGTTGTGCCTCAAATAGGCGGGAAAGTCATCGCCGAGTATATGCCGCACGCCGTCTGCTATGAGCTACGTGGCGGCGGGTGCATTTGGGTTGCGACACCGTTCGATAAAGAAGTTGCGACGATCGGAAACGGAAACATGGTTGGCCTGCAGTGCCAAAGCGAAGCAGAAGTTCGAGATGCACACGCAGCCGCACTTGCAAATGGCGGAACAAACGAAGGCGATCCGGGTGATCGTCCCCAATACGGTCCGAACTTCTTTGGCGCTTATGCACGCGACCCTGACGGAAACAAGATGAGCTTTGTCTATTTTGGTGACGCGGACTGATGACGCAGTAAGTAACTTGCGGCCGCGGTGGTGAATAGAATGCCAGGGCCGCGCGACTTCAGAATGTCACACCAGCATGGATCAGAATGCCGATAACCATCAGCAGGTTCAGTACCATCGAGATACCGTTGCCCACATAGATCGGCATCTTTCGGACCGTAAGGCCGTAGACGAACCATAGTAGCGAAAGCGCCGCATAAAGCGACCAGGACAGCAGGGACTGGCCCGTGGCATGCTGGGAATGGGTAAAGTAGAGCTTGATCAGTTGCGGTAAGGTGGCAAATGGTCCGACAACGCCGACGAAGACCATGAAGCCTTCGAACCGTTCCATCCAGCGGCCCAAATTTGTGCGCTTGAACTTCTGAGCACTTGATTGAGACAAGGAACAACCTCCTTCATGTCCGCTTGCCAGGCAAGATGAACCGCCCCGGCGGCCGTCGAAACGGCGCGCGCCAAGATTAGCCGCTTTGCGCGGCAAGACCAAGATGGTTAGGCGGGTTGCGACACCTACCGCAGCAGGCGTTTGCGGCGCCGAGCTGACTGAACACGAAAGGCGTAGTCGCTGATAAGGGTCAGGGGCAGTAGCACGCGCTCTCCCAAGCCATCGATGACGACCAGTTTGCCGCCCCGTTCCTGCGCGCGCACGATGTTCTCGTGACTGATGTCTCCGACAATGATCCGACCACGTTCAAGATCAGTCAGCAGTTCGTCCATCTCTTGCAGTAGCTTCGCACGTTCGGGGCTGCCTTCGGGGGCCTGCCGGAGTTCCTGAGCGAAGTTGGAGGCCAAATCGCCATCAGGGCCGGTCATCTTCTCGACGGCGATCGCCGGTCCTTCCGAAGTCACCGCATAGCCCAGAAACCCCGCCAGACGCCAGATTTCCGGGCAGCCACGGCTGAGCGCAGCCAAATACTCATTGGCCTCACGCGCCCATTGCCGCAGGTTCCCATAGCGGTATTCCGCATAGCGCCGGAACAGTCTGTTTTTGGGCTTGTCGGTGCGAACCTTCAACAACGCCCCATCAATCTGCGGGTGGTTGTATATCTTGTAGTTCTGACTTGCCCGCAGGGGGTTTTCGTTGCTCAAATCAATCATTTCTTAACCATACAATCCCAAATGTCTGAAGAAAGGCCCAAAACCACCTTCTGACCCGGTTGTGAGCTTCCAGGTCAGTCCAAACCTTCCTCGCCCAAAAGATGCCTGCCCTGACGGTCCTCAACCTCGATCACCCAGAGGTCGGGATCAAAGCCGCGTTGGCGCGTGATAGCGGCGTCAACATCGGCATCTGCACCGCTGGAGAGTTCAACCCATTTGCGTTCGCCGCTCATCAGATCAAAGCTGCGTTGGAACGCAACGGCCTGCCCGTCCAGCGTGTTCAGCTTAACCAAAACTGCGCCAGCAGTGTCGTCGCCATGGGCCACGACATAGGCCGGTATGTCCTGAAACCGTAGCCGCGCCAAATAGGCGTGGACCCAGAAATCAGCTGTCAAGCGAGTCATGCGTTACCGTCTTTGAAATCCAGCCCCATTTCCGAATAACGCTCGGATTCCTCCAGCCAATTGGGTCGGACTTTTACTTGCAGAAACAAGTGAATCTTGCGGTCGAGGAACTCTTCCAACTCCGCCCGCGCAGCCTGACTGACGGCCTTGATGGTCTCGCCCTTCTTGCCCAGTACGATGCCCTTGTGACCGTCGCGCATGACATAGATGACCTGATCGATCTTGGCGGAGCCATCCTTGCGTTCTTCCCAGTTCTCGGTCTCGACGGTCAGTTGATAGGGCAGTTCCTGATGCAGGCGCAGCGTCAGTTTCTCGCGCGTCATTTCCGCGGCGATCATGCGCAAGGGCAGATCGGCGATCTGGTCTTCAGGATAGAGCCACGGGCCTTCGGGCAGTTCCGAGGCCAGCCATTTGCGAAGGTCGTCGACGCCGTGACCCTTTTCAGCGGAAATCATGAATGTTTCGATAAACGGGTAGCGCGCATTCAGGTCACTGGTCAGCGCCAGCAGCTTCTCGGACGGCACCTTGTCGATCTTGTTGATGGCCAGCGCGATGGTACGGCCCTGCCCGATCTCTTCCAGACCTTCGAGGATGCGCTCTACCCCTTCGGTGATACCGCGATGCGCTTCAACCATCAGGACAACGACGTCCGCATCGGCAGCGCCGCCCCATGCAGCGGCAACCATGGCACGATCCAACCGACGGCGCGGTTTGAACAGGCCGGGCGTGTCGACAAAGACCAGTTGCGCGTCGCCTTCCATCGCCACGCCGCGGATACGCGCGCGGGTGGTCTGCACCTTATGCGTCACGATCGAGACCTTGGCCCCAACCATGCGGTTCAGCAAGGTAGACTTGCCCGCATTGGGTTCTCCGATGAGGGCGATAAATCCGGCGCGTGTGGTCATGTGTTTGGCGATCCTGTTTGCAAGTGCGCATCCCTATAGCAGAAAGGCCCGGCGGGCCAGAGGGATTTGTCGCATTGCGGCTTTGCGTAAACGGTGGCAAGACAAACGCAGACGCCCAGCCATTCCCAGCCCGGCATCAAATCCATTCAGTGAGGTTCTCATGAAACGTCGCGAGTTTCTTATTGGAAGCGGCGCCGCCGCGAGTGCCGTGGGATTGGGAGGGTTATCTCTGGCAGCAGGTGATAAGGCGCAGGAACTGGTGCTGCAACCTGCCAGCTATCGGTTGCGCGATCAGCTGACCACGGGAATGGTCAGCCTGTCACCCAATGCGCCACCGCCGGTTCTGTACGGCCGTCAGGGCGAAGCGATGCAGCTGACGGTGCGCAATACACTGCCCGATTACACCGCAATGCATTGGCACGGACTGCGGATCGCCAACCAGATGGACGGGGTGCCCTACCTGACCCAGATGCCCATCGGCGAGGGAGCGAATTTTGTTTATGAGTTCACACCGCCGGATGCAGGCACGTATTGGTATCATCCTCATTGCATGACGATGGATCAGATGGCCCATGGACTGACCGGTGTGATGGTGATTGCCGAACCCGAAGATCCCGGCTTCGACAGCGAACAGGTGATCAATCTGCGAGATTTCAGGCTGGACGAGGATGATGCGTTTCTGCCAGCTTATACCGCCCGTGGCGCTGCGCGGGCGGGCACGTTCGGCAACGTGCAGACCGCCAACTGGCAGAGCGAGGCAGTGCATGACCATACAGCGGGCAGCCTGGTACGTCTGCGCGTGGTCAATACGGACACGACCCGTATCTATAAGTTGCACCTTGAAGGAGCTGATGCCCGGATCATAGCGTGGGACGGGCATCCGGTTGAGATCGACGTGACGATGCCCACTGCGGCCGAGCCTCTGTTGCTGGGTCCCGGTCAGCGTGTGGATTTTGCGGTACGAATGCCAGACAGCGAAGGACAATCCGCGGCGCTTATCGCCAAGTTTCCCGGACAAAAACACCGTGCCATGGTCCAATTGCGGGCCACGGGACAATCAATGACGCGTGATCTGCGAGAGCTGCGCCCATTGAGCCCAAACCCGGTGGCGCACCCTTATCTGGATCAGGCCGAGGTGCACGAATTTGTCTTCGGCTGGACCCCGGAAGGTGGTGCTCCTAATGACGGGTTCTGCGGCTCGTTGGGATATAGTTTCTGGTCAATCAACCGCATGCCTTGGGCTGGTGATGCCGCGCAGGGTACCGGACCGCTGGCGGTACTGGAACGGGGCAAGAGCTATGTTCTGCGGTTGCGAAATGAATCGCCGAACCTGCACCCGATCCACCTGCACGGGCTGGCCTTTGTTCCGATAAAGTCAAATCTGCGCAACCTGCCGCCTTTGGTGACCGATACCATGCTATTGTTGAAGGACGAGATCATTGATATCGCGCTGGTGGCCGACAATCCCGGCGACTGGGCATTTCATTGTCACGTGATCGAGCACCAGAAAACCGGGCTGGCCGGGTTCATCCGGGTGGTCTGATCCTAGCCCGGCGCGGACATGTTCAACGCCAGAACATGGTTCGGGTAGGCTTGGTCTTCGATGCGAAAATCCGTGATGCCAACCTGCCGGAACCCTTTGGACAGATAGAAATCAATTGCGGGTGTATTCTCGGAATTTGTCGTCAGCCAAATTTCGTTTCGGCCTTTGTCCCGGCAATAGTCAATCGCCACCTGCAGCAAAGCTGAACCGATGCCCTTACCGTGATGGCGCGGCTGCACGTAAAACGTTACGATTTCAAGATCGGAAAGCCCGTCAATGGGTGGATCGCGACCTTCTGCCAACCGAATAAAGCCGTCGATGCCATCACGGTTTTCCGAGACAACCAGAAAGTCCTTTCCTTCTTCGAGCATCGCTTCGAACCGTTCAGCTGTGAACTCGGACAGAGCAAACTCGGCGAAGAAAGAGCTCACTCCATGTCGCAAGTAGGTGCCGACCCAGACTTCAATCGACAAAGCGGCAAGGCTGGCGGCGTCTGCTTTTCCTGCTGGTCTGAGCTTCATGTCCCTAGGACGAGCTGGCCGGACTCAACCGTTCCAGCAAAGCCTTCGCCGCGGCCTGTTCGGCCTGACGTTTAGATCCGGCGGTGGCCTGTGCCTCGGTGCCGTCCTGCAGCCGCGCCGCAATGGTGAATATCGGTGCGTGGTCGGGGCCGCTGCGTTTGACTTCGACGTATGAGGGCGGCTTTTGCCCGCGTGCCTGCGCCCATTCCTGAAGTGAGGTTTTTGCGTCGCGGGCATCAGCTTCAACCTTGTGTATGCGGTCGCCCCAAAGGGCCAGGATGACATCGCGGGCAGCCTCGAACCCGGCATCGCGGTAGATGGCAGCGATCACCGCCTCCATCGCATCACCCAGCAGGGCTTGTTTGCGCCGGCCGCCAGACAGCATCTCTGACCGGCCGAGTTTCAGGACCGCGCCCAGATCGATCTGGCGAGCCACGTCAGCACAGGCCTCTTTGCGCACCAGCGCATTGAACCGCGGAGCTAACTGGCCTTCGGATGCTTTTTTGTCGGCCTCGAGCAGAGCCGTGGCCATAACAAGACCCAGAACGCGGTCGCCCAGAAACTCCAGCCGCTGGTTGTCGGGCCGGGTGGTCGATGAAACCGAGCCATGGGTCAACGCGCGCACCAACAACTCGGGGTTGGTGAACTCGTACCCCAAACGCTGCTGGAACGCCCTTATTTCAGCCGAAAGCTTCAATTGACCGCCTTGAAGAATCGATCACCGCGCCAGGTCCAGAAGAACAGCATCGACCGGCCAGCGGACGAGAACATGATCCGGTCGGCGCGACCGATCAGGTTTTCGTAAGGAACATATCCCACACCGCCCGCAGACTGCGGAAGGCGGCTGTCGCTGGAATTGTCGCGGTTGTCACCCATGAAGAAATAGTGACCCTCGGGCACGGTATAGATGCCGGTATTGTCTGATCCCTGATTACCGATGTTCAGCACGTCATAAGACACACCGTTGGGCAGGGTTTCGATCAGGCGCGACTTTTCGCAGGTACCGCCAATGCCGACGGGGCCGTTTTCGCAGCGCGGGCGCAAGCGTTGCGGCCCTTGCGGTTCAGCCACTTCGGTAAATACGCCATCGGGTTGCTGAGGAACCGGTGTCCCGTTGAGGATGATCTGACCGTCGCGGACCTGGATACGGTCGCCCGGCAGGCCGATCAGGCGCTTGATGTAGTCCCGCCCGGTGACCGGATGACGAAAGACAATGACATCGCCGCGCTCTGGATCACCACCCCAGATGCGGGTATTGTCTTCGCTCTGCATCCAGCCGCAGATATCTTCGGCATCCACATTCAGACCAACGCTGGGAATGATCAGGCTGGGGCAGGACGCATAGGAATAGCCATAAGCCATCTTGTTGACGAAGAGGAAATCGCCGATCAGCAGCGTCTGCTTCATCGAACCTGAGGGAATCCAGAATGGCTGAAAGAAGAGGGTGCGGAACACGCCTGCGATCAGCAGCGCGTAGACGATGGTTTTGATCGTCTCCCAGACGGGATTTCCGGTTTTGGCGTCCTCGGCCATACTGCTCTCTCCAGTTCTTTGCTTGGCTTCGCTGCTACATGCGGGGGGGATGAGGGCAAGTCAAGGCTGCGTGGCGTGATCTTGAAGCGGACGCGCCTCGATCACCACAAAGGCCTGTGCCCAGGGGTGATCATCGGTCAGGGTGACGTGAATGATCGCCTCGTGCCCTTCGGGGGTCATTTCCTTCAGGCGTTCGGCGGCCCATCCGGTGACGTGCATGACAGGCTGACCGGTACGGAGGTTGGTGACCGCCATGTCTTTCCACGAAATGCCCATGCGCAGGCCGGTGCCGAGCGCCTTGGAACAGGCCTCCTTCGCGGCCCAGCGTTTGGCATAGGTGCCTGCGGTATCGGCACGACGTTCTGCCTTGCGCTGCTCTGTCTCGGTGAAGACACGGTTGCGGAACCGGTCGCCGAAACGGTCGAGCGTACCCTGAATGCGGTCGATATTTGCCAGGTCTGTGCCGATGCCGAGGATCATTTTACGCCACCTTAGCTTGAATGTTCTTTGCTCCGCGAAAGACACGCGAAGCAAGTCTGACGGCCCACCAATTGAGAATGAATGCGACCGAAAGTGCAATCACCGCCAAGCTGATGAAAAAGCCAGCATATTCTCCGGTGAAAAAGAAGATATATGCTTCCACCATTTCTGGCCTCCCAAGCACCAGCGGAAAACCAAAAGTTACCAGTAAATCAACAACGAACACTCTCGCCGTTGCTGCAAATGCAAAACGCCGCGCTTCGCTGCGATTGATCGCTCTTAGATTTTGGCGTTTAAATCGGCGGCCAACAATGAAGGAAGCCAAGACCACTGGAAGCATCGTGACCAGAAACCCATGAAAGGTCACGTCAATTCCCGTACGCAGACGGATCAAAAAAGTAATCACCGGCACCAGAATTCGGAAAACGAAAAACCAAAACGTGTACCTTGAAAGGCTGATCTCAGTCATACTTAAATCATTTCCTGAACATAGTGGTGATTTAAATCTCCACGCTGAAAGCTACCGTTTCTTTTACGACAACCGCACCGTCAATATCTTGTAACTCGCCACCCCAAAGAACCCCGCAAAGGCGAAATCGAACCAGCGGCGGGCGCGGCGGTAGGTGCAGACCATTCTCTCGGATGAAAACAGGAAGGCGTAGCCGATGAAGATCAGCAATGAGCCCGCGTAAAGCATAGCGAAATAGCCCAGTAGCGTCGACAGGCTGGCATCATTGGGCGCGACGATGGCATAGATCGAGCCCCAGCTAAGGATCGCCTTGGGGTTGGTCAGATGAATCGCCGCGCCTTTGGCGAAGATTGTCGGCAGCGAGCCCGTGACCGGTTTGCCCAAAGCGACCTCGTCCGAGGTCATCGCGCGGCGCAGAGCCTTGAAGGCCAGCCAGCCCAGATAGGCAACGCCGACATAGCGGATCACTTCGAACACCCAGACATTGGCCAGCATGACCGCAGACAGGCCAAGTGCTGCGGCAATGCCCCATGCGGCGGACCCGGCACAGATGCCCAGCGCGAAGATTAAACCGGCGCGGCGGCCTTCGTTCATGGCGGTTCCGGCAATTCCCATCGTGGCAGGCCCCGGAGAACCGCCGGCCATCAGCCAGGCCAGCCAGATGGCGACAAAGCCGGGGGTGATCACGCGCGCGCCTCGTCCATCAGGCGGCGCATTTCCTGAATGGCAGGGGTGAGACCCAGAAAGATCGACTCACCGATCAGGAAGTGACCGATATTCAGCTCTTTCACTTCGGGGAAGGCCGCAACCGGTTTGACGGTGTCATAGGTCAGACCGTGGCCCGCATGGACCTCAAGCCCCAGCGAATGGGCGAAAGCGGACATCTGGCGCAGAGACTCAAGCTCACGTTCGGCATCTTCCATGCGGCCCTCTGCATGGGCGTCGCAATAGGCACCGGTATGCAGTTCGATCACTTCTGCACCGATGCGGTGGGCGGCCTCGATCTGGCGCTGGTCAGCCGCAATGAAAATCGACACACGGCAGCCGACATCGCGCAGCGGCGCGATGAAATGCGCCAGCTTGTTTTCCTCACGCGCGACTTCGAGCCCGCCTTCGGTGGTGCGCTCCTCGCGTTTTTCGGGCACGATGCAGACCGCGTGCGGTTTGTGGCGCAGGGCGATTTTTTGCATCTCATCGGTCGCGGCCATCTCAAAGTTCAATGGGACCGACAGAACTTCCATCAGCCCGTCGATATCGGCGTCCGAGATATGACGGCGGTCTTCGCGCAAATGTGCCGTGATGCCGTCGGCACCTGCCTCTTCCGCCAGTTTGGCGGCGCGCAGCGGGTCGGGATACGCCCCTCCCCGGGCATTGCGCACGGTGGCCACGTGATCGATGTTCACACCCAGACGCAGATGGTTCTCAGACATCACTCGATTCCTTTTGAGTACTTTGGCCCGAGCCTAGTGGCTCTGCCGGAGAAACGGCAGCCGATTCTTCGGCCAAACGTTTGATTTCGTCGAACTTCGCCTTGATCCTGGCACGACGGCGTTGCTGGTAAGTCAGGATCAGCGGCAGGCTGAGGTAATAGCAGATCACACCCGCCACAATGCCGGGAATGATGCCACCGATCATGTAGGGGTAGAACACGTCATCGTAGAACTGCGCCAGCCCGTGCCAGTCGGCCACGCGATCCGTAAACAACGCCAGAAAATTATTCTTGAGATCCCCAATGGCGTCGGCGAACTTCCCCATCAGGCCCTGCGTGTCGCCTTCTTCGTATTCGGTGCCCAACAGGAAATGCCCGGCCTGAAGGCAGATCACCCCGATCGGGACATAGGTCAGAGGATTGCCGAAGAACGTGCCGCTGAGCGCGGCCAGAAGGTTGCCCTTGATCAGCCTGGCGCCGATGGCCGCGACCAGAAAGTGCAGCCCGTAAAACGGAGTAAAGGCCGCAAAGACGCCCGCACCAATTCCCCGTGCTATTCGATCAGGCGTGTCGGGCAGTCGCCGGACACGGTGCTTCACGTAGTGAAAAGCGCGGGTCCATCCGCCACGCGGATAGACAAAATCCGACGCAACTTGGACAGCAGAGCGTCGGTCTCGGCGCTTGAATACCACCCGTGATCACCCCTTCTCAGCCAGCCGCGACCGAAGTCTTGGTCCGGTCCCGATACCGTTCGACCGCAGCAACATCGCTTTCAGCCTCCAGCATCAGCATAAGCGAATGCAACTGTTCAAGGTCGCGCAGTTCGACATTGATCAAAAGGCGGTAGAAATCCGGTTTGCGATCAACAAATTCCAGGTTCGAGATATTGGCCTTTTTCTCGCCAATCAATGTGCAAATACGCCCCAGAACCCCGGCATCGTTGCCAATGGTCAGATCCAGCGTCGCGCCATAAACGGCCGGGTGTGTGCCCGAATGCCAGTGCAGATCGACCCAGCGCTCGGGCTCGCTTTCGAACTCACCAAGCCTGTCACAATCAATGGCATGAACGACCACGCCCTTGCCCCGGTAGGTGATGCCGATAATCCGCTCCCCCGGCAGCGGTTGACAGCAGGGGGCGCGGTCGAATTTCTGACCCGGCTCAAGACCGATCACCGCGCGCCGAAGCGGGATAGCGTCGCCTTCGTCTTTGGCCAGCTCGGGATAGACGGCCTGAACCACCTCATGCGCGGTTAGTTCGGCACTGCCCAGACGGGCCAGCAGTTCGTGCCGGTCTTTCAGACGCAGGTGTTTGGCTGCGGTGTCGAGCGCCTTGTCGGTGGCCTTGCGACCCACATGTTCGAACCCCGAACGCGCCAGTTCCTTGCCCAGTTTGATGAAGCGTTCCCGGTCAACCTCGCGCAGAGCACGTCGGATGGCGGTACGGGCCTTGCCGGTGACGGCAATCTCCAACCATGTGACCTGTGGTGTCTGACCATCTGCTGTGATGACATCCACCGACTGGCCGTTTTTCAGCCGCGTCCACAATGGCACGCGAATGCCATCGACCTTGGCGCCGACACAAGCGTGACCGATCCGGGTGTGAATAGCATAGGCAAAATCGATCGGTGTCGCACCGCGTGGCAGCTTTACCACATCTCCTTTGGGCGTGAAGCAGAACACCTGGTCCGAATACATCTCGAGCTTGACGGCTTCGAGGAAGTCTTCGTGATCTTCCTCATTGTCGAACTGCTCGGTCAGGTTGGAAATCCATTTGGCCGGATCGACGGCAAACGGGTTCTCGGTGCGCACACCATCGCGATAGGACCAGTGCGCAGCAACGCCGGTTTCAGCCACGTCATGCATCTGGCGGGTGCGAATCTGAACCTCGACCCGTTTTCCGTCGCGGCCTGAAACCGTTGTATGGATTGAGCGGTAGCCGTTCGATTTCGGCTGGCTGATGTAGTCCTTGAACCGCCCAGGCACCGCGCGCCAGCGCTGGTGGATGGCACCCAGGGTGCGATAGCAGTCTTCTTCAGTCTGCGTAATGATGCGGAAACCGTAGATGTCGGACAGGCGCGAGAAGCCCTGATCCTTTTCCTGCATCTTGCGCCAGATCGAATAGGGTTTCTTGGCGCGGCCAAACACCTCGGCATCGATACCGGCCTTTTCTAACTCGTGCCGCATATCGCCGGTGATGCGGTGGATCACGTCGCCGGTTTCCCGTTGCAGTGTGATAAAACGGCGGATAATCGACTGGCGGCCTTCCGGGTTCAGCACGCGGAACGCGAGGTCTTCCAGTTCCTCGCGCATCCACTGCATACCCATCCGGCCCGCAAGTGGTGCATAGATGTCCATCGTCTCGCGCGCTTTGACGATCTGCTTTTCAGGGCGCATCGCCTTGATGGTGCGCATGTTGTGCAGACGGTCGGCGAGCTTGACCAGAATGACCCGCAGGTCCTTGGACATGGCCATGAACAGCTTGCGAAAGTTCTCGGCTTGCTTGGTTTCGCGGCTGGACAGTTGCAGGTTGGTCAGCTTGGTGACGCCATCGACCAGTTTGGCGACCTCATCCCCGAAAAGCTCGGCCACCTTACCGTAGTTGGCCTTGGTGTCCTCAATCGTGTCGTGAAGCAACGCAGTGATGATCGTCGCATCATCCAGACGCTGTTCAGTCAGAATGGCGGCTACGGCAACGGGGTGGGTGAAATAGGCCTCGCCGGAATGGCGGAACTGCCCTTCATGCATCTGCTGGCCAAACTCATAGGCCAGCGCGATGCGGTCAGCATTCGTCTTGGGATTGTAGTTGCGGACCAGCGCAATCAGGTCGTCAGCAGAAATCATCCGGTCCGCACCTTCGTCTTCAGAGCTTACCCCTGCCCTTGAGCCTCCATCAGAGCGCGCAGGAGCTTCTCTTCGGACATGTCGTCCATCGCGGGTTTGTCCGTCTCGGCACCCATCAGCAGCGCCATCTGATCTTCTTCAGGCTCATCAACTTCGATTTGCGTCTGGTTGGCTTCGATCAGGCGCTCGCGCAGTTCATCCGCGCTTTGGGTTTCGTCGGCGATCTCACGCAAGGACACGACAGGGTTCTTGTCGTTGTCGCGGTCAACGGTAATCGCTGCACCGGCGGAAATCTCGCGCGCCCTATGGGCGGCAAGCATCACCAGCTCGAACCGGTTTGGAACCTTGTCTACGCAATCTTCAACCGTCACGCGGGCCATTGGGCGCTCTCCGTTTCTGAATCCATGTCAGGAAGGGGTTTATCTAAGCGCGAATCCGCGCCTTGACAAGCAGGAAATGCTGCATTTGCACGGATCACAGCGCTGTGACCGCCTCAACCTCTTCCGCAGGAAGGGCCGAGATCATCTCGGAGACCGTGCGATCAAGAACCGGGTGGCGCCAGTCTGGCACGATATCGCCCATTGGCACCAGCACAAAGGCTCGATCCTGAAGACGTGGATGCGGCAACACCAACTGATCCGGCGCTTCCTGCCTTTGCGCCTCGGATGGTAGGGTCAGCCAGCGATCAAACATGGCGCGATCCGGCAGGACCTGGTCGCCGAAACAGACAAGGTCCAGATCTAGGGTTCGCATCCCCCAGCGCTGCACCCGTTCACGCCCGAACTCATGTTCGACCTCGTGCAGCACCTGCAACAATTGGGACGGAGATTTCTCGGTTGCAATCAGCGCCGCAGCATTCACGTAGTCCGGGCCAGCACCGGCTGGGAAGCACGGAGTGGCAAAAAAACGACTGACAGAGCGAATCACCACATCATGACGCAATAGTGCGTCAAGCGCGTGTTGAAGTGTTACCGCGGGACCATTTCCTCTCAAATCGAGATTTGCGCCCAGTGCAACAACAGCATTTGGCATAGATTTGCTCATGTGATACCCTACATTCGACCCATTGCATACTTGCGATAATCGACAGAAGTTCTAATTATAGACCTACCAGAGCGCGTCATTTTATCACTCACTCACTCACGTAACGCGGCGCGGTCTGGATTATACCGGAAGGGACTATTTATGTTTTATAAAGACGAACGGCTAGCGCTGTTCATCGACGGCTCGAATCTTTACGCCGCGGCAAAAGCACTCGGTTTCGACATTGACTACAAACTTCTGCGGCAGGAATTCATGCGCCGCGGCAAGCTGCTTCGGGCTTTCTACTACACAGCGCTGCTGGAAAACGACGAGTATTCGCCGATCCGGCCATTGGTTGACTGGCTGCATTACAACGGCTTCACCATGGTTACGAAACCGGCCAAGGAATACACCGACAGCATGGGGCGTCGGAAAGTCAAAGGTAACATGGATATCGAACTCACCGTCGATGCCATGGAGCTTGCACCGCGCGTGGATCATATCGTGCTGTTTTCGGGCGATGGAGATTTCCGCCCGCTGATCGCCAGTCTGCAGCGTCAGGGCGTGCGCGTGTCCGTCGTATCGACCATCCGTAGCCAGCCGCCGATGATCTCGGACGAGCTGCGTCGCCAGGCTGACAATTTCATCGAGCTGGAAGATTTGCGCGATGTCATCGGTCGCCCGCCGCGTGAAATGCCAACGGAACATCGCAGCGTCGCTGTAGCCAGCAACAGCTGATCAGGCAAACGCCTTTCATGATGGGACGAAATGCGCGCGGTCAGGACCTTGGTCCTGGCCGCGCTTCTTTAACTAGATACAGGTGCTGAAACACCTATCTATCTAGCAACGATTCGTGTCAGAGGAATGACGATGTCCTGTCTGGACCAAGGCCGGGAAAAGACTTACCTGTGCCCTAAGGAGACAGCCCAATGAAAAAGCCGCCACTGACACTTTACCTTGCCGCCCCACGCGGGTTCTGCGCCGGTGTGGACCGCGCCATCAAGATTGTTGAGATGGCCCTGCAAAAATGGGGGCCTCCTGTCTATGTGCGCCATGAGATTGTGCACAACAAATTCGTAGTCGATAGCCTTCGTGCCAAAGGGGCCGTTTTCGTCGAAGAGCTGCATGAATGCCCCGATGACCGCCCCGTGATCTTTTCCGCCCATGGCGTGCCGAAATCGGTACCTGCCGAGGCTGCCCAGCGCGAGATGATCTATGTGGACGCCACCTGCCCTCTGGTCTCCAAAGTGCATGTCGAGGCACAGCGCCATGCGGATGCAGGGCTGCAAATGATCATGATCGGCCACAAGGGCCATCCCGAAACCGTTGGAACCATGGGGCAGTTGCCCGAAGGCGATGTGCTGCTGGTCGAAACCGTGGAGGACGTGGCCACAGTACAGGTACGCGACCCGCAAAAGCTGGCTTTTGTGACGCAAACGACCCTGTCGGTCGATGATACCAAGGATATCATCGCAGCCCTTCAGGCCCGGTTTCCTGCCATAGTCGGACCGCACAAGGAAGATATCTGCTACGCCACCACAAACCGGCAGGAGGCGGTGAAAGCCGTGGCTCCGAAAGCGGATGCCCTGCTGGTTGTGGGCGCGCCAAATTCATCGAACTCACGCCGTCTGGTCGAGGTCGCCTCGCGCGAGGGGTGTCAATATGCGCAGCTGGTCCAACGGGCCACCGAGATCGACTGGCGGGCTCTTGAAGGTATTTCGACCGTGGCAGTAACGGCAGGCGCGTCGGCCCCGGAAGTTCTGGTGAACGAAGTGGTTAACGCTTTCAGTGCGTATTACGATGTCACCGTCGAGCCCGTCGAAACCGCCATAGAAAATGTCGAGTTCAAAGTCCCGCGCGTGTTGAGGCAACCGGCGTGAACGGAGTGCCTAAGGCACCGCTCTATCTAGGGCTGGCGGGGCTGATCCCGTTCATCTGGGGCGCACTGACTTATCTGAATGGCGATCTGAACGCCTGGGGTGCGCAGACTTTTGGCCCGCGCTTTGTGGGGCCTTATGTGCAGTTGTTCTATGGCTCGGTCATCCTGAGCTTCATGTCCGGTGTTCTATGGGGTTTTGCCACCAAAACTTCAGGCAGCAAAGCGGCGCTGTGTTATCTGCTATCCGTTCTGCCTGCCCTGTGGGCGTTTGCCATGACTGGCGGCGGGCCGGTCAATGCGGGCACCAATCTGATGTACGGGTTCGCCGGCGTGCTGCTGCTGGACGCCCTGTTTTCATACTGGCGGCTGACGCCGGTCTGGTGGATGCGGTTACGCGTTCTTCTGACCGCTGTCGTAATAGCCAGCCTTGCAGTCGGAGTGTACTTGTGACCGATAAACGTACAATCACCGCTTATACCAACAGGGTGGCAGAATATCTGAGAATTCCCCTGCCCCCAGAACAGCTTGAAGCCCGTCAGGCTTTCGCCGATGCGGTTAGCCCGGGCGGCTATGTGCTTGATCTGGGGTCCGGGCCGGGGTCGGACAGCAGCTTCCTGATGCGTCAGGGGCTGAAAGTTCGGGCGCTGGACGCCACGCCCGCCTTTGTCGAGCACGCCCGCGAAAACGGTGTGGACGCGCATCTGGGCACTTTTGATGATGTTACGGAAGTCGCCAAATTTGACGGTGTCTACGCCAGCTTTTCTCTGCTGCACGCGCCGCGCGCAGATTTTTCGCGCCATCTGAAAGCGATCCACAAGGCTCTGAAACCCAATGGGCAGCTGTTTCTGGGTATGAAACTGGGCACCGGTGAACACCGGGATGATCTGGATCGTTACTACACCTATTATACAGAGGCCGAGATCAAGGACGCCCTGCGCGACGCCGGGTTCACAATTGACCGCGTGGTCCATGGCATCGGCAAGGGTCTGGCCGGTTCGTATGACGGGTTTATTCTGGTGTTCGCCCATGCCTGATTTGTTTGCCTATACAGACGGAGCTTGTTCCGGCAATCCCGGCCCCGGAGGCTGGGGCGTGCTGCTGCGCGCAATGGACGGAGACACCGTTCTGAAAGAGCGTGAGCTGAAGGGGGGCGAGGTCGAGACAACCAACAATCGGATGGAGTTGCTGGCCGCCATCAGCGCGCTTGAGACGCTGGAGCGGCCATCGAAGATCACCATCGTCACTGACAGCGCCTATGTGAAGAACGGTGTCACCGGCTGGATATTCGGCTGGAAGCGGAACGGCTGGAAAACATCGAACAAGAAGCCGGTCAAGAATGTCGATCTGTGGCAACGTCTGGATGTGGCACAGGACCGGCATGATGTGACCTGGGAATGGGTCAAGGGGCACGCAGGCCATCCCGAAAATGAAAAAGCCGATGAACTGGCCCGCGCGGGCATGGCGCCGTTCAAGCCGAAAAAGGCACAGGCGTGACCGCGCTGACCCTGCTGGACTATGCGTCGGTTCTGATCTTCGCATTGACCGGGGCACTGGTGGCCAGCCGCGCCCAGCTGGATCTGGTGGGGTTTGCCTTTATGGCCTGCCTGACCGCCGTGGGTGGCGGCACAGTACGCGATCTTTTGCTGGACCGGCATCCGATCTTCTGGGTCGGCCAACCGGATTACATCCTGATTGCCGTCGCAGCGGCGGTGTTGGTGTTCTTTACCGCGCACCTGATGGAAAGCCGTTACAACTGGCTGGTCTGGCTGGACAGCTTTGCGCTGTCGGTTGCCGTTGCGGCCGGAACCGGCGCCGCGCTGTCGCTGGATCAGTCCGGCGTCATCGTCGTGTTGATGGGTGTGACAACCGGGTGTCTGGGCGGGCTGATGCGCGATGTGGTCTGCAACGAAGTGCCGCTGGTGCTGAAACAGGGCCAGGTTTATGTCTCTTGCGCATTCGCGGGCGCATTGACGACGGTTCTTGCTGTTGGGTTGGGTTTGGAACCCGTACTTGCGTTGAGCCTCTGCGCCCTTGTGTGCTGGGCATTGCGGGCCGGGTCACTGGTGTTCGGCTGGCAACTGCCTGTTTACAAAGGCCGCCCGCCACGCAACTGAGCCTATCGGTGGACGCAGCGGAGGCGTGCTGATACCTCTAGGGAAAGCACAGCCCGGAGGCCAACGTGTCCTTTAGACTTACATCGATTGCAGCCTGTCTGGCTCTGCTTGCCTCATGCGGTGCGTACTATACTCCTGTCACCTTTGTTGCCCAGGGCGACCAGATCATCGCCTCGGGCACGATTGACGAAACAACGCTGTCTGCCTTTGAGGAAATCACCGCCGAAAACCCCGAAGCACGCACCCTGGTGCTGCAATATGTCGAGGGATCGGTGGATGATGACGCCAATGTCATTTTCAGCCGCGAAGTGCGCAGGGCCGGGTTTGATACCGTCGTTCCGTCAAATGGTCTGGTTGCCAGCGGTGGCACCGATCTGTTTCTGGCCGGAAACCGCCGCATGCTGCAGTCCGGGGCTTGTGTCGGTGTGCACAGCTGGGCCGGTTCGGGGCTGGTTGCGACTGAATTGCCCGAGGATGGCCCCGAACATGACCGGTATCTCGACTATTTCAAAGATATCGGCGTGGATGAGGAGTTTTACTGGTACACTCTTTTCGCCGCCCCGGCCGATAGTATGCACTGGATGACCGCCGCCGAGGCGAACCGTTTCGATATGACCACAAGGGGTGCCCCGGCCCTTGGCTCGGCCACGGTCTGCGACGAACGATAAGTTAGCTGCTTAGCAAGCGCGCGCCGATTTCCTTGACGAATTTCGCGGCCACCATTGCGGTCATTCCATGGGGGTCGCGATGTGGGTTGAGCTCGACAATATCTGCCCCGACCAGTTGACCTTCGAAGCGGTGAATCAGGTTTATGACCTCGCGCGTGCTCAGCCCGCCTGGTTCGTGGTGCGAGACGCCCGGTGCAAAAGCAGGATCCAGAGCATCCAGATCCAGTGACAGGTAGACGGGGCCATCAAAGGATATCTGCTGGTCGGGGCTCCAGTTGCGCATGTCGATCACTTCGACCCCAAACTTGTCGGCTTGTTCGCGCTGATGAGCGTTCATGGTGCGGATGCCGACCTGTACCAGCCGCTTGACCGGGCAGTTCTCCATCACCCGGGCAAAGGGGCAGCCATGACCCAGCGGACCGATGTCCTGTTCGTCGTACAGATCGGGGTGGCTGTCGATGTGCAGGATATTCAGCCCTTCGTACCTATCCGCATGGGCCTTGATCAGCGGAAAGGCCACGGAATGGTCCCCGCCCAGCGACAACAGGCGCGCGCCGGTCGCGATCCGCTTGGTTGCTTCGGCCTCGATCCGGTCTATTGGCTCCTGCCCGCGCATTTCGAACACATCCAGATCGCCGGTATCCCGGAATCGGGCGCTTGCGCCCAGATCAGTGCCATCCTCAGCCGTCAGGTTGGCCGCGCCGGAATGCAGCGCCTCGCGGATGCGTCCGGGGGCGAAGGCAGGGCCTTGCAGGAACGAAGAATGCAGATCCAGAGGAATGCCCATCAGAGCGACATCACCCGGCTTCAAATCGTGTTGCATCGACGTTCTCCATAATCGCTTCGAGGCGATCTGGCCGGAGAGATGGCCCGAGGTCAAGGGGTCAACGGCGCAGGTAGGTCTGCCAAACCCAGATCACCAGCAACGCGCCAAGGACCGCCCCGATAAAGCCAGACAGCCAACCTCCGTCGGGTATTAGGAACCCCAGCAGGATCCAGCCAATCATCCCCCCGATGATGCCGATCAGCATGGTCGTAGGGATTAGCCAGAAGAGCAGATATTCAACCACCGCTTGGATTATGATAAAGGCGACGATGGGCAGGTCATTTCCTCCAATGGGTCGGCACGATGATCAGCGCTCCAACGGACGAAATCACCGCATCCAGACCCGGAGGGCCAAAGCTGATACCAAACATGATGCGCACGAAGTAGAACAGAAACGCCCCGCCCACACAGATGATGATGGATTGCAAATAGCCGTTGTGAGTAAAACCGGTTGTTTCGGACAGATATCCGACGATCCCGGCAATCACGACAGTGCCCATCATCACCATGAACATATGGCTTTACTCCGAAGACAGACGGGTGCCGATTGGGATTGACCAGCCCCGCAGAAACGTTTCCCTATCCTGCGCGCCTTTGCCTGCCCTTTGCAAGCGCAGCAGCTCGACGGCGCCCTGCCCGCATGCCACGTACAGATCGTCGTTCAGAACCTCACCCGGTGCGCCCTGCCCTTCGGCCAAACGTGAGGCGAGAAGTTTTATCCGGTTGCCTTCGATCTCGGTCCAGGCGCCAGGAAAAGGCGACAGACCGCGGATGTGTCTGTCGACTTCGGTGGAGGGGCAAGACCAATCAATCCGCGCCTCGGACTTGTCGATTTTGGCGGCATAGGTGACACCAATCTCGGGCTGCGGTTCAGGCGTCAGGCTCGGCAGTTTTACCAATGCCTCAACAATCAGAGCCGCGCCCATCTCTGAAAGCCGGTCATGCAGTTCCGCGGTGGTTTCCTCGATCCCGATATCGGTGGCCTGGCGCAGCAGAACGGGACCGGTGTCAAGCCCGGCCTCCATTTGCATGATGCAAATGCCTGTCTGGGCATCGCCTGCCATGATCGCGCGATGGATCGGCGCCGCGCCGCGCCAGCGCGGCAACAGACTGGCGTGAATGTTCAGGCAACCATGGGTCGGCGCATCCAGAACAGGCTGGGGCAGGATAAGACCATAGGCTACAACCACCGCCAAATCGGCGTTCAGCGCGGCAAACCTGTCCTGTTCTTCAGCCGATTTCAGCGAGGTTGGATGACGCACGTCCAGACCCAGCGCGTCGGCGCGAGCGTGAACCGGCGTTGGGCGGTCTTTCTTGCCCCGCCCCGCGGGGCGTGGTGGCTGGCAATAGACGGCGGCGATGTCGTGCCCCGCCTCGACCAGCGCATCCAGAATCGGCACCGAGAAATCCGGAGTTCCCATGAAAACAACGCGCATCTTTATCCCTGCTTTTTGGCTTTTCGAAGCAGCATGTCGCGTTTGACCTTGCTGAGCCGGTCGAAAAACATCCGCCCGTGCAGGTGATCAATCTGATGCTGAACGCTGGTCGCTTCGATCCCGACAAAATCGCGACGGTCCACCATGCCTTGTTCGTTCAGGAACTTCACTGTCACCGCGCGCGGACGTTTGATCTTGGCCGACACGCCGGGCAGGTTCGGGCTGGCCTCTTCATGTTCACGCAATTCAATCGAGCTGTGCAGGATCTCAGGGTTTGCCAGACGCACCGCCTTGCCGCGTTCGGCTGACCCATCGACCACGGCCAGACGCAACATCACTCCGATCTGCGGCGCGGCAAGGCCAACGCCCGGCATCGCCTCCATCGTGTCAATCATGTCATCCCAGATGGTGCGGATTTCATCGGTGATTTCGGTCACCTCATCCGCTTTGGTGCGCAGGCGCTTATCGGGCCATGGCAGGCAGGTGCGGACGGTCATGCGCGCGCCCGTTCGCGTTTGAGCTTTTGCATCTTGCGGGTGATCATCTGCCGTTTCAGCGGTTTGAGATAGTCGATGAACAGCTTGCCGTTCAAATGGTCGATCTCATGCTGCACGCAAGTGGCCCAGAGCCCGTCAAATGTTTCCCGGTGAAGCTTGCCGTTTTCATCTATCCAGGTGACATCGACCACTTTGGGGCGGGTCACTTCAGCATATTGATCGGGAATGGACAGGCACCCTTCCTCGTAAACGTTGGTTTCGTCCGAAGATGCGATGACCTCAGGATTGAACATAATCAGAGGGCGCGGTGTTTCACCCTCTTCCTTGACGCAATCAATCACGATCAGCCTATCCAGCACCCCGATCTGCGGCGCGGCCAGGCCGATGCCGGGCGCGTCATACATGGTTTCCAGCATGTCGTCAGCCAGTTTGCGCAGTTCGTCCGTGAGGTCGGCCACGGGCGCGCAGACCTTCTTCAGGCGGGGGTCGGGATGGATCAGAATATTGCGTTTCATGAGGCTGATTTAGGCTATCCCGCCCTGCGCCGCAACGCCCCCCTTGCACCTGCCCGAATTGCGGTTAGCTTTCGTCCAACAGAACGGAGCAGACATGACTTTCAACGACCTGATCGACCGCCGGGGCACCAACAGTTCCAAATGGGACAAAATGGAGATGCTGTACGGCGTTTCACCCGAGGGCGGGCTGGCCATGTGGACGGCAGATTCCGATTATCAAACAGCGCCTTGCGTGATCGGCGCGGTGCGCAAGGCAGCGGATCATGGCGTGTTCGGCTATTCCTGGATGCACCCGGATTACCTGGCTTCGGTCCAATGGTGGATGAAAACCCGCCATGGCTGGGAAATCGACACCGATTGGATTCTGACGACCCAAGGTCTGGGCAACGCAATCGCACTGTCGCTGGATGTCTGGACGGAGCCGGGTGACGGCATCGTGATCTTTACCCCCGTTTACCATGAGTTCGCGCACAAGGTGAACAAGTCGGGCCGCCGGGTTGTGGAATGCCCGCTTGTACGGGAAGGTGATAGTTATGGGCTTGATCTGGAGGACGCCCAGTCGCGGTTGGACGGGTCCGAGAAAATGCTGCTGTGGTGTTCGCCGCAAAACCCGTCGGGTCGGGTCTGGTCGACCGAGGAACTGCGAGCTGTAGCAGCGTTTGCCGAACGCAACGGCTTGATACTGGTGTCGGATGAGATTCACCACGATCTGGTTTATCCCGGTGTCAAGTTCGTGCCGATGGATGTGGCAGCCCCGGATGCACGACCCTGGACAGTAACGCTGACCGCGGCCTCGAAGACCTTCAACATCGCCGGACAGCGCACTGGCAACATGATCATCCCCGATCCCAAACTGCGCGCGGCCATGAAGCATCGGCTGCAGACGCTGGATTACGACCCCAGCGCGTTGGGTGTAGCGATGATCACTGCCGCCTACAGCCCCGAGGGGGCCGAATGGGTGGACGCTCAGATCGCGCATCTGGACGGCAACCGTCGTCTGTTCGATCAGACCATCGCCGAAATTCCTGGCCTGTGGTCGATGCCGTTGCAGGCAACCTATCTGGCCTGGGTCGATTTCTCGGACACCGGCATGGATCACGCTGAATTTGTCCGCCGTCTGCGCGAGGACGCGCGAATTGCAACCTCGTCAGGCCCCGGCTTTGGCGCAGGTGGGGAAACGTTCGAACGATTCAACCTTGCCACGCAACGGGCGCGGGTCGAGGAAGCCTGCGCCCGACTGAAACAGGCCTTCGGGGATCTACAGTAAGACATGCGGTGGCTGGGGCTGATTGGTCTCGCTTTGTTGATCGCGGGTGCTGGCTGGTTTGGCTGGCACCGCTATGCCCCGCGCCCACCAGCCCCTTCGCTGGCGCCCGAGGCCACACGCATTGACCACATCCTGATCGAAAAATCTGCCCGCCGCCTGACGGCCACACTGGGCGGTGCAGTGGTGTTGCAGGCCAACGTCGCGTTGGGCTTTGCCCCGGACGGGGACAAACAGATCGAAGGGGACGGAAAAACACCAGTCGGTCTGTTCAAGATTGATCGACGCAACCCGAACAGCGCCTTTCACCTGTCACTTGGAATCGACTATCCCCAACCAGATGACGTAGAACGCGCGCGTCAGCAGGGCACGGACCCCGGAGGAAATATCTTCATCCATGGTCAACCCAACGGCGTGGTCGGAGTTTCTCTACCCGGAGACTGGACGTTAGGCTGCATTGCGCTGTCGAATGCCGAAATGGAACAACTTTGGAGCCTGACAGAAACCGGGACGACGGTGGAAATCCGACCTTAATCCTCGTGCCCCAGCAGGGCAATCGGCGCATCCGGCGCGCGATAGAAATCCAGCGGAGCCTTGTCATGGGCTGCGGTGCTGCGCTTGAACTCATACCGCATCTCACCGCCTTCATCCTCATCCGCGACGATCAGGCATTGGTAGAGGTGGTTGGCCCCGTCATAGATATCAACGAGCCCACGCAGGCGCGGCGTAGTCTCAGCTTCAACTGTAAAACCATCTTTCCACAATTTGAGGATTTTGTAGGTATTGTCGCCCATTTCCACCCGTAAACGGCTGGCTTTCTTCAACGTGGCGATTCGGGCCGCGTCCAACTCGGCGCGTATTTCCTTTGAAACATAGGTACTCATTAATCCGTTCCCCCGTGAATGACTTCTATTGTGCGGGAACAGTTGTAAAAATCCAGTGAACCACGTCACAGACATGCGATCTATCTGAGGGTTGTTGCACAGAAATCCCGGCTTCGACTGTGCGGGGACGCAGGGCTTTTGCGCGGGCGCTCGCATAGGAAGACGCCAGGTCCGGGCCTATCTTTGGCAAAATACTTATGCGGAGGAAAAGATATGGGGCTGTTGGTCGACGGAACTTGGCACGACACCTGGTATGACACCAAATCCACTGGCGGAGCGTTCAAACGCAAAGCCGCACAGTTTCGGAACTGGCTGACAGCTGATGGCAGTGCAGGTGCATCAGGAACGGGCGGGTTCAAGGCGGAAGCCGGTCGCTATCACCTCTACGTCAGTCACGCCTGCCCGTGGGCGCATCGCACGCTGATTTTTCGCGAGTTGAAAGGGTTGAGCGGTCTGATCCCGGTCTCGGTCGTGCATCCTGATATGCTGGACAAGGGTTGGACCTTTGAGAAAGACGATCACGGCGCCACAGGTGATGATCTTTATGGGTTGGACTTTGCGCATCAGATCTACACTAAAGCCGATCCGAATTACTCTGGTCGTGTCACGGTGCCGATTCTTTGGGACAAAGAGCACGAGACCATCGTGTCGAACGAAAGTTCCGAAATCATCCGCATGTTCAATTCGGCCTTCAACGGGATCACAGGCAATACTGATGACTACTGGCCCGAGGCGATGCGGGATGAAATCGAAGAGGTCAACACCCGCATCTATTCCGATGTGAACAACGGTGTCTACAAATCCGGTTTTGCCACCTCGCAAGCGGCTTATGATGCCGCTGTGGGTCCGTTGTTCGACACGCTGGACTGGCTAGAGGATCGGCTGTCCCGCAGCCGGTATCTGATGGGAGACCGGATCACCGAGGCCGACTGGCGGCTGTTCACCACTCTGATCCGGTTCGACCCGGTCTATCACCTGCATTTCAAGTGCAACAAGCGGCGTCTGGTCGATTATCCGAACCTATGGGCCTATACCCGTGAGCTGTATCAGTGGCCCGGTGTGGCCCCCACGGTGAACATGAACCACATCGTGCGCCACTATCACTTCAGCCATGACAGCATCAATCCGCACCGGATCATCCCGACAAACCCTGTGCTGGACTATGCAGAACCGCATAGCCGCGATCAGCGACCAGCAGCGTAATGCTCGACCATCGCCGCCAGATCCTCTGGCGGCGTTTCGCTTTGCACGTAAGCACACGCGTTCGGGCTATGGGCAAAGATCGACCCGTCCGAGAAGAAGGTGGTATTGGTGACAAAGATCACCCGCGCCCCGGGGCGGCGATAGCTGGCGAAATCGGCCACGGCCAATGCGCTGCCGGTTTCCAGCACCAAATCCAGCACGATGATTTCAAAATCCGTGCCATATAACGCAAGAATGGCGGCCTCCTGCGTCTCGACCAGCGTGACCTCGGCGCCTTGCCTTTCCAGATGTCTTTTCCAGACCCGACCCAGGCCGGGATTACTCTCAACAATCAGAACTTTCATTTGCAACAACCTCGGCACTTGATATGGTGAGTGGTGCCGACCCCCGTGGTCCGTGATCTCGTTATTTCCTTAACAAAGTGTTAACAGCGACCCTACAGGTCCGTGAACGGGCGGATTTGCTTGTGTAAGAGGCAAAAATCCGCTTGAAGCACGCCAAAAGCGGTTTTTTCTCGCAGAGTGAGCAGATGAGCACATTGGATCATGGCCCAGACCCACGCGCAGTTCGCGACCACGGCGGCGGGCTGGACAAGGCGATTGTGAAATACGGCGGGCAACGCACCGACTGGATCGATCTGTCGACCGGCATCAATCCGCACGCCTATCCAATTTCGGGCCTGACTGCCGCAGATTGGACCGAATTACCGGATCACGGTGCCTTTGAACGGCTAAGCAGTGCAGCGCGCCAGTTCTGGACTGTGCCGGACGGTGCAGCGATCCTGCCCGCGCCCGGAGCGTCGGCCGTTATCGCGCGTCTCCCCGCGCTTGCCGCGACGGGCACGGTGCAGATCACACCGCCTACCTACAACGAACACGCCGCCGCCTTTTCGGCGCAGGGGTGGAATGTTCAACCACAAGGGCCGTGTGACGCCCGCGTTATCGTGCACCCAAATAACCCCGACGGACACATCTGGCAGAAAAGCGACGTCTCAGCGCCGCTGACCGTAATTGATGAAAGCTTTTGCGACGTCATACCGGACGCGTCTTTAATCCACCTGGCAGACCGTCCCGGCGTGATCGTGCTGAAGAGTTTTGGTAAGTTCTGGGGGTTGGCCGGGATGAGGCTAGGGTTTGCTATCGGGCAGTCTGACCTGATCAACCGCCTGAACGATCTGACCGGGCCGTGGTCTGTGTCAGGCCCCGCCTTGCGGATTGGAACTCAGGCCCTGTCAGACACCGGCTGGGCAGACGCCACACGTGCGCGCCTGGATGAAGAGGCCGCTCGACTGGATGTGCTGGCAATGGCCAAGGGTGCAGAGGTCGTTGGCGGCACCAGCCTGTTCCGTCTTTACAGAGTGGATGATGCCGCTAAATGGCAGGACCAGCTGGCGCGGTCGCATATCTGGAGCCGCATCTTTCCCTATTCGACGACCTATTTGCGCCTCGGGTTGCCGCCTTCAGACGGCTGGGATCGGCTGGAGGCCGCCCTGTGAGCCTTGGCCTGATGCTGGTCGTTGCCATGTGTCTGGACGCAGCACTGGGAGAGCCCGACTGGCTCTGGTCGCGCGTCAAGCATCCGGCGGTGATGATCGGCAACCTGATCGGCTGGCTGGATAACCGTCTGAACCACGGGGCCGCCCGTCGGACGAAAGGGGTGGGCGTGCTTGTCCTGCTGGTCTGCGGTGCATGGGGGGTTGGCTGGGCTTTGTCCCTGTTCGGGTCCGTGGTTGAAATCCTGCTTTGCGCGATCCTGCTGGCGCAGAAATCGCTGGTTGCGCATGTCCGCGCGGTAGGTGACGGGTTGCTTACCTCGCTGACCGAGGGTCGTGCACAGGTGGCCATGATCGTCTCACGCGACACGCGTGACATGACCGAGGCGCAGGTGGCACGCTCAGCCATTGAAAGCGCGGCCGAAAACCTCAGCGACGGGGTCATCGCGCCTGCGTTCTGGTTTCTGGTAGCGGGGTTGCCGGGGCTGCTGGTCTACAAGGCGGTAAATACTGCTGACAGCATGATCGGCTATCGCAACGAAAAATACCGTGACTTCGGCTGGGCTTCCGCCCGGTTCGATGACCTGCTGAATCTGATCCCGGCTCGTCTGACCTGTGTACTGATCGTGGCACTCTCTGGCGAGCGGTCGCGATGGCGTGAGATTGTGGAAGATGCGCGCCGTCATATCTCGCCCAACGCGGGCTGGCCCGAGGCCGCCATGGCCCGCGCGCTAAACGTCGCCCTCGCTGGCCCGCGCAGCTATGACGGGAAGCTGCGGAACCTGGCCTGGGTCAATGGCGATGCGCCGCGCGAGATCGGAGCGTCAGAGGTTTTCCGCGCATGTCACATGCTTTGGGGCGTTTGGGGGCTTGCGCTTGGGCTCGTGTCAGTGTGGGTTATGGTCAAACTGGTTTTCTGACGGATCCCTTCATGCGTTTTCTTTCCGGCCTGATCGCCGCCGCTCTGTTTGCCTCTCCTGCCCTTGCCCAGTGTGGCGGCGGTTTCAATTCCTTCATCAAAGAGTTGAAGGCCGAGGCCGTGCAGCAAGGCTTTGACAAATCCACCGTGAACGCGTTTTTCAAAGGTGTGCAGCAGGATAGAGCCGTGCTCAAGGCTGATCGGGCGCAGGGCGTGTTTCAGAAACCGTTCATCGAGTTTTCGCGCCACCTGATCTCGGCCAACCGGATTGAGCGTGGTCAGGCGATGTCGCGGAAATACGATGCGGTATTTGACCGGATCGAGCGTGAATACGGTATCTCGCGCGGGGTGCTGCTGGCCTTCTGGGCGTTCGAGACCGATTACGGATCGTTCCAGGGCGATTTCAACACCCGCAATGCGCTGGTGACTTTGGCCCATGATTGTCGCCGCCCCGAACTGTTCCGTCCGCAGATATTTGCCGCCATTGAGCTGTATCAGAATGGTGATTTCGACCCGGCCCGCACAACGGGCGCGTGGGCCGGGGAAATCGGTATGGTCCAGATGCTGCCGCAGGACATTCTGGAAAACGGTGTCGATGGTGACGGTGACGGGCATGTCCGCCTGAAAACTTCGGCCCCCGATGCGCTGATGTCCGGGGCCAAGATGCTGTCACATTTGGGCTGGCGAGCAGGCGAACCCTGGCTGCAAGAGGTCACGGTGCCCGCGCAGATGGATTGGTCTCTGTCGGGGCCCGGCAAGCCCCGTTCGGTGGCGGAATGGCAGGCAATGGGCGTGCAGGCGCGCAATGGGTCTCTGGCGAAACTCCCCGCCTCTCTGATCCTGCCGCAGGGGCGCAACGGCCCGGCTTTTCTGGCCTATCCGAATTTCGACGTTTATTTCGAATGGAACCAGAGCTTTGTCTATGTTCTGACCGCCGCCTATTTCGGCACGCGTCTTGAAGGCGCACAGATTTACGACGCGGGCAATCCGGAACAGGGGTTGTCGGGCGCGCAGATGAAGCAGTTGCAAAGCAAATTGCAGGCCAAGGGCTATAATGTTGGTAAAATCGACGGCATTCTGGGCGCCGGGACAAGGGCCGCCGTGCAGGCGGAACAGGTGCGACTTGGATTGCCCGCGGATGCGTGGCCAACGGCAGAGCTGTTAAACCGCCTATAGGTTGCTTTAGCCGTTTTCAAACACAGGGCGTGGCACACCGGATTCGTCCAGAGCGACAAACACGAAATCTGCATCCGTTACCTTTTGGCCATTGTCGGATTGCCTTGGGCGCGCCCAGACATCCACATGAACGCGCATGGATGTGCGTCCAACATTCACCAGCGTCGCATAAAGCGTCACTTCGTCACCAACCTTGACTGGCTGCAGAAACTGCATTGCCTCGACGGATACTGTCGCTGTTCGCCCCTGCGCCACGCGCGCTGCCATATTACCGGCAGCCAGATCCATCTGTGACATCAGCCATCCGCCAAAAATATCACTTGCCGGATTGGTATCTGCGGGCATCGCAATCGTGCGAATAACCAGAACGCCTTCGTCCTGCTGTCGGCCATGCGATCCGCGTTGTTTTCCCAGAGCGAGCCGGTTGTTGGTGTCTTCTGTCACAAATTCAGTTCCTTGATGAGCCATCGGCTGACACGGTTATATGTTCGGTCTGCAAGCTCTTTTACCATAATGAAGAGATTACCTGTTTTGCGCTTTAGAGTGGGGCCTTGATCACCCAGCGCTTTATTCCGGACGAACCGGATACCGGTTCCCTTTCTGATCAATCAGGATCAGCCGCTCTCCGCTGCGCACGTACAGATCGCACCGGCTGAACCCGTTGCGATAAGCAATACAGACGCTACCGTCATCGGCGATGGAATAAGTCCCAAAGGCGGCGTCTCCACTGGCGTAGGTGTAGGAATAGGCCCCCCCGGCCGAGAATTTCGCCTGCCCATCATCGTAGAAAGTCAGTGTTCGGCCTGCCAAAGCGTCAAGCTCTGCGGTTGTCAGGGGAATGTCCCCTGATTTGACAGGCCAGTCGGCGGCAAAGGCCGGGCTGGCGGCGATGAGGGCGGGGATCAGAAAGCGCGTCATGTACCCAAGTTAGCGCGATAAAGCCGCAACCGTCATAAATTTGCGGTGAGCGGTCAGGCGACCATCTGTTCGGCCTTCTTCAGATCAACTGAGACCAGTTGGCTGACGCCCTGTTCCTGCATGGTAACACCAAACAGGCGATCCATCCGCGCCATGGTCACCGCATGGTGGGTGATGATCAGGAAACGCGTGTCGGTCTGGCGGCACATCTCGTCCAACAGATCGCAGAAACGGGTGACGTTGGCGTCATCCAGCGGCGCGTCGACCTCATCCAGCACGCAGATTGGCGCTGGGTTGGCAAGGAAGACACCGAAAATCAGCGCGGTGGCTGTCAGGGTCTGTTCACCGCCAGATAGCAGGCTGAGGGTCGAAAGCTTCTTGCCCGGCGGCTGGCACATGATCTCAAGGCCCGCATCCAGCGGGTCGTCACTTTCGACCATGACCAAGTTGGCCTCGCCACCGCCGAAGAGATGCTTGAACAGCATCGCGAAGTTCGAGTTCACCTGTTCGAACGCCGTCAGCAGACGCTCGCGCCCTTCGCGGTTGAGGCTGGCGATGCCGCTGCGCAGGGCTTTGATCGCCTCTTCCAGATCGGCCTTTTCGCTGCTGAGCGTATCGAATTCTTCCTGAACCTCTTTGCTGTCTTCTTCCGCCCGCAGGTTCACCGCACCCATCGCGTCACGCTGCCGTTTGTGGCGGTTCACCTCAGATTCCAGAGCATCTGCTGCCGGCATCTGGTCGGGGTTCACATCCAGCTGGTTCAGCAATTGGTTGGGGGTCAATTGCTGATCTTCGGCAATTCGTTCAGCTGCCGCGACAACGCTTTCCTTGGCTGCATCACAGCGCGCCTCAGCCGCAGCACGGCTTTCGCGCGCTTCCGATGCAAGACGCTCCGCTTCCCGCTCTGCCAGAACAACTTCGCGCTGCTGAGTCTCGGCCGCGGCCAATTTATCGGCGGCTTCTGCACGCCGTGCTTCGGCGGCTTCGATCAGTTCGTTCAACTCTTCCCGCGCTTCGGCGATTTCGCCGGGAGCGGCCATCGCCTCGGTCAGCTCCTCTTCCGAGCTTTCCTTACGTTCAGCCAGTTCGGAAATCCGCTTTTCTGCCGTTTCCAGACGATGCCGCCACCCGCTGAGGTCTTTCGTGACCTCCTGCGTACGACGCGTGCGCGCATCCCCTTCGCGGCGCAACTCATCATGGGTCGAGCGGTGGGTCAGCATGGTGATCCGCGCTGCCTCAACAGTTTGTTTGATGTCCTCAACCTCGGCGCGGGCGTTGTCGAGATCACCAAGATCGCTCAAGGCACCTTCGGCCTCACGCAGCTGCGCACGGGCGGACATCGCATCTTCTTTGTGTCGATCGACGGCCAGAGTCAGGGTTTCAAGCTTGCCCTGCGCCAGATTGCGATCCGCTTCGGCTCGACTGAGCAGTCGTGCGGTTTCGGCCATGCGCTGATCGGCAGCGCGGCGGGCTTCGCGCGCACGGCGGTCGGCTTCGGTCACGTCTGCCAATTGCTGAGACAAAGCTTCATGCGCGGCACGGGCACCATCGGCCTGCGCCTCAGTTCGGGCGAGTTCCTGTTTCAGGGCCTCGAGTTTGTTCAGTTGTTCCAGCCGCAGCGCTGCTGCACTGGGAGCATCCTCTGCCCAAGCACGGAACCCATCCCAGCGCCAAAGGTCGCCCGAACGCGACACAAGCCGTTGACCCGGTTTCAACGACGCCTGCAATCGGGCGCCCTGATCCGCGTCCACCAATCCGATCTGAGCAATTCGGCGGCTCAGGCGATCCGGCCCCGAAACATGAAGGGCCAGAGGGTCGGCCCCTTCAGGCAATGGCTGGTCGCTGTCATATCCTGCAACCTGCACCCAGCCAGAGGGCCCATCGCCCTCGACCAGAGGCGCGCGCAGATCGTCGGCCAGTGCTGCGCCCAAGGCCTTTTCATATCCCGGCTCCACGCGCAGCAGATCCAGCACCTGGCCACCCTCGGCCGTATCACGCTCCACCAGCTTGGCCAGCGCCGTGGTTTCGGCCCGGATAGCACCCAACTCGCCTTCCGCCTCGGACCGTTGCGCCCGCGCCTCAGCCTCGCGCCCCTGAGTTTCATTGCGCAGCTCATCCGCTGCGGCAAGGGCTTCTTCAGCGGCCTCTGCCGCCTCGCGGGCTTCTTCCTCGCCTTCCTGGGAAGCCTCAAACGCCTCGCTGGCACGGGTCAGCGCCGTTTTGGCCTCGTCCACGGCCAGCCGGGCTTTTTCTTCTTCGCCCTCAGACCGGGCTAGTGTTTTGCGGCTGTCTTCCACAAGACGCTGGGCCGACTGGTGCCGGGCGACAAGGCGGGCCATATCCTCGGTTTGTTGCGACAGGTGGTCTTCGCGCTCCTGCAGGATCGACGCCGCCTCGCGGGCGATTTCCGCCGCCTCGGCTACTTTCTCATCATGGCCCTCGGCGGCCTTGGCCAACTCGCGCGCTTCCCACTCCAGCCGTTCGATCATCTCACCCGCGTCACGGTTCAATCCTGTTTCGCGTTCGATATCGTTGCCCAGTTGCTGGATTCGGTTGGTCAGCGTCTCAATCGTTTGACGCGCGCGGGTTTCCTGATCGGACAACTGATCGCGCTGCACCTGCTGGCGTTGCAGCACTGCGGCGGCGATGGCCTCTTCCTCGCGCAGTGGCGGCAGGGTTTCCTCAATTTCGGCCCGTTTCGCGGCAGCCGCACGGGCTTCGGCCTCGGCACGGGAGGCTTCGGTGATCCGTTCACGCAGCTTTTCTTCGGCCTGCTGACGGGCCATGTCCGCCTCTTTCCAGCGCCGATAAAGCAACATCCCCTCGGCCTGACGCAGCAGCTCGCCAATTTCGCGATAACGTGCGGCTTGACGCGCCTGACGCGCAAGCTGGGCCAATTGACCGCCCAATTGTTCCAGCACGTCATCGACGCGGGTCAGGTTGGATTCAGTGCCTTTTAGCTTCAGCTCCGCCTCATGGCGGCGCTGATAGAGGCCCGAGATCCCGGCGGCCTCTTCCAGAATGCGGCGGCGGGCGCGGGGCTTGGCGTTGATCAGCTCGGCAATGCGGTTCTGGCCAACCAGCGCGGGCGAATGCGCCCCGGTCGAGGCATCGGCAAACAGCATCTGCACATCGCGCGCACGGACGTCCTTGCCATTGGTCTTGTAGGCACTGCCCACGTCGCGGGTGATGCGACGCACGATTTCCAATTGATCGCTGTCATTGAAACCTGACGGGGCAAGGCGTTCCGAGTTGTCCATAGTCAGGACCACTTCGGCAAAATTACGCGCCGGGCGGGTGGCGGCACCGGCAAAGATCACATCTTCCATCGCCCCTCCGCGCATGGACTTAGGGCGGTTTTCACCCATCACCCAACGCAAGGCTTCCAGAAGATTGGATTTGCCGCAGCCATTGGGACCAACCACTCCGGTCAGCCCGTCCGCAATGATCAGATCGGTCGGGTCCACGAAGCTTTTGAAGCCGGTCAGTTTGAGTTTGCTAAAGCGCAATGGCTGCTCTTGGTATGATTCCTATGGATAAGAAGTCTGCGCAAGGGATGGGGGAGGTGTCAACGTGATTGCGCAGGATATGGGCTATTGGTCCGAGTTATCCACAATATCTTGGCGAATCTACGCGCAAGATCGCGTATCTCAGTAGGGCGTGCATTCAAAGACCTGATAATCATATCCGCTGGAATAGCCGTAGCTGACGCATTCATAGGGTCGGCGAAGGAGCGCACCGAAAATCAGCTTTTCCCCCAACTCGCGGTCGCAGCCCAGTACGCCAACAGTGACGGCCGCGTCGCCCACCACGTCCAGCAACGGACAGCCCGACACATGCTCCATCGCCAGTGCGGCTCGATCGCGGATCGGGCCGAGGCGTGGCGCGTATTGTGCGTTTACACGTACGGCCTCGGCCAGTTCATTACGCACGCGCACGTCAAAGATGCTGCCATTCACCGCAACGCGTGTTGCGGGCAGGTCGCGAAAATAGGGCGTGCCGCCCGAACACGCGGCGAGGAACAGGAAGGCAAGCACTCGGATCATGCCGCCTTTCTAGCGGCAATATGATTAACGAATCCTTTCCCGTTTCAGGCGCGCAAGACGTCTCCCAGCCGACGGATACCCTCACGGATCGTCACCTCATCAGAATTCGAGAAACTGAGGCGGATGGTATTTGCCCCGCTTCCGTCCGGGAAGAACGCCTGCCCCGGCACAAAAGCCACTTTCACCGTGTCCAGTGCCCGTGCCAGCAGGTCAGACCCGCTGGTCCCAGCAGGCAGCGTCGCCCAGATGAACATGCCGCCCTCGGGCCGCGTCCATTCTACCCCGCCCGGCATATGTTGTTCCAACGCGTCCAGCATCGCATCGCGGCGGGTTCTGTAAACATCGCGCACCTTGGGGATGTGGGTGTCAAAACAAGCCTGCGCTACTTGATGCACGGCCATCTGGTTGATGGTCGCGGAATGCAGATCGGCCGCTTGTTTCAGCAGAACCATCTGAGAGATGATTGGCTTGGACGCAACAACCCACCCCATGCGCAACCCAGGTGACAGAGTTTTCGAGAAACTGCCGCAATAGATCGTCCGACAGTTTTCGATCGACCCTTTGCGGGCCTGTTCCAAAGAAAGCATCGGTGGGATCGGATCGCCATCGTAGCGCAACGCCTGATAGGCTCCGTCCTCGATCACCGCGCAGTCCAGATCGTCGGCCAGATCCAGCAGATCCGCCCTGCCCTGCAAATCCACGGTCTCGCCTGTCGGGTTGGCAAAATCTGGCGAGAGGTAGGCGAACTTCACCGCTCCATCCCCGGTTGCTGCCTTGTATTCCTCCGCGCCAAGATTGCCATTGAGCCGGTCAAAGCGCGGCTCATAGGCGTTGAACGCAGCAAGCGCGCCCAGATAGGTCGGCCATCCGACCAAGGCCGTATCGCCGGGGGACAGGAACAGCTTGCCCAGATAATCCAACGCCTGTTGTGAACCCGATGTGATCAGGATGTTGTCGATATCGCACTCCACCCCGATCTCACGCATGTGCTGCGCCAGCCACTGCCGCAATGGGACATAGCCTTCGCTGACCGAATATTGCAGCGCTTGCGCTTGCATATCCGGCCCCAGCGCCTGTTGAAACGCCTGAGCAAATGCATCGGCGGGAAACAGAGCGGGGTCGGGAATTCCGCCGGCAAAGGAAATGATGCCGGGCTGGTCGAGCAGCTTTAGCAGTTCGCGAATTTCTGATGCCTTCATCCGGGAGGCCCGGGTGGCAAACAATGGGTGTTGGGACATGAGGCTCCTCCGATCTCATTTCGGGGCAGCCTATGCCTTCGCAAATTAAAGTCAACATTACTGACCTAATATTTCAATGGATGTGACCGGGGATTCTTGAACAGCCCCGGCGTACATGGTCAAATGAATTGACCAATTTCGGAAGATGAGATGCCTTTTCACAAAGTCCAGACGGAAAAGCTGTCGCTCGCAGTCGTTCGCCAGATCGAGCTTCTGATCCTGCGTGGCATCCTGCGTCCCGGTGAACGTCTGCCATCAGAGCGCGAATTAGCAGAACGCATGGGCGTGTCGCGCCCGTCCCTGCGCGATGCGATTTCCGAACTTCAGGAACAGGGGCTTTTGACCGCGAAAGCCGGGTCCGGGATCTACGTGGCCGAGGTTTTGGGCTCTGCCTTTTCCCCCGCGCTTATCCGATTGTTCGGCAGCCATGACGAAGCCGTATTCGACTACCTGTCTTTTCGCCGTGACATGGAGGGGCTGGCGGCAGAACGGGCCGCGCGCCTGGGGTCAGATAGCGACCTGAAGGTGGTGCAGGCGATCTTCGACAAGATGCAGGCGGCGCATGACCGGAACGCAGCGGATGACGAAGCGCAGCTGGACGCCGAGTTTCATATGGCCATCATCGAGGCCAGCCACAACGTGGTTATGCTGCACATGATGCGGTCGATGTATGATCTGCTGGTTCAGGGGGTGTTCTACAACCGTCAGACCATGTTCCGGCAACGCGCCACCCGCGAGGCCATCCTGGATCAGCACCGCGCCATCAATGCGGCTCTGCAGGCGCGTGATCCCTTGGCTGCACGCAATGCGATTGAACACCATCTGGACTTTGTCGAACGCTGCATGGCAGACCAACAAAAGACCGACCGGAACGAGGCTATTGCGCAACAAAGGTTGCAGCACGAAACCGGGCGCACCTGAAGGCCGTCCTGCTATTGCGGACATTGCGGGAACTAACGGGGATCACGCAGCCCCTGATGCGGCTGGTATCAGATGTTGAGGGAACGGCGCCCCGCTGCCTTCTCCCAGATGATCATCCGCAGCCAATGTTGTCAGCGCTGGGTCGATGAACAGTCTTGCACCACGGTCTCTCAGACGTTTGTGCAGCATCACGTGTTCACATACCTGCTGACCTTTTTCGTCCCGGCAAGAATAGCGCAGGCCGCGGAGCGCGCGGGTTTTGTACAACCCTGCACCGCCAAATGCGCTGTCGACCGGGATCAGGGGCGTGTCGGCAGGAATGTGAAACTGGCGGTCAAAAACTGCTGACTTCACTACGGATTGACGCCATTTGCGTCGTCCAAACAACGGCCTGCGCGTGCTCTGAATACGCTGCCATACATCTTCATCACACCAGCCGGGACAACGCAGCGCATAGATATCGTAATACGCAGGCTTGGGATTGGCGAAAACACCCTCCCACAACGGGGAAACCCGCTGAGCTGCGGTCAGAACGGACTGAGCGTCCAGACAGACATTCGGGCCATCCAGATCCAGCACCAGTGTCAGCTCGTGGTCCCTGTCCTGCTCTTCCAATTTTTTGAGAACTGCGTTTCTGGCGGCCGTTTTACGTTCCAATCTGTCAGGCAGCTTAGAAGCAAGCTCATCCAGCCGAATGATATCGACATGCCGGTTGCGTCCAGCGTAACCGGATAACACCTGATCCGTGCCATCCGTGTTGTCATTGGTCGCAATGGTGACCGTGTACCGTCGCAGCTGGGCAGTCAGGTATTCGATCCTGTTGATTGTATCGATCAGAGCCGACCCGCCATTTCTGACTACGCCAACAATATTCATCGAAACTGCGTTGCCTGACACCGCTTGTCGTTCCCTGTTTTCGTCATGCCCTCTGCGGAGCGTTCCTATCAACCTGATCCCCGGCAGATTGTAGGATTCGGAGTGTTTCAAACAAAAGAAGCAGAAGCACGCCAAAAACAAAAGACCCGACAGCCAAAAGCTCTCGGGTCGTCTGTATCACTTTTCTGTCGGGGTCACCCGTCAGTGCAGCTTGGTACCTACATCTGCAATCGACGCGTCGATCAGCTTGTTGGCCTGCGCTGCTGTCATTTGCTTGGCCAAAACCGAACTGGCAGCGGAAACCGCAACCGAAACGGCCTGATCACGTACTTCTTTCACAGCAGACGCTTCAGCCGAAGCGATCTGGTCTTGAGCGGCGGCCAAACGACGTTCGATCGACTTTTCAAGATCAGCCTTCGCCTGTTCTGCTGCCAAAACGGCGTCTTCTTTTGCTGCAGCTACAATTGCATCGGCCTGCCCCTGAACCTCACGCTGCTTGCGCTCGTACGAGGCCAGCAAAGTGCGTGCTTCTTCATGCAGGGCACGGGCTTCGTCCAGTTCGGACTTGATCCCTTCGGCACGGTTATCCAGCGCACCGCCGATCATACCGGGGACCTTGAAATAGAACAGGACCGCGATGAAGACGATGAAGCCCAGCAGGACGACAAAGTCAGTGTTGCCAAGCGAGAAAAACGGGCCGCTTGCAGCAAAGGCCGGGCTGGCTGCGCCAACGGTCAGGATAAGGGCAAGAGTGTTCCGCATGTCACTTATCCTTTCGTCTGTGCGTCAACAGCACTGGCAATGGCAGCAGCATCTGCTTCACCGCCCAGCGCAGTTACCAGTTCAGCCGCCGTATCCTTGGCAACCACTTGAATGCTTTCCAGCGCACCGGCACGGATTTCGGCGATTGCCTTTTCCGATTCAGCCGCCTTTGCAGCGATTTCCGCGTCAGCCTTTGCAATCGCGTCATCCAGACCAGACTGGATCTCAGCGCGTGCTTCGGCAGCGATACGCTGCGCTTCGGCACGGGCATCGGCCAGCGCCTTGTTATAGGCCTCTTCGGCCTCGACCGCCTTGGCCTTCAGATCTTCGGCCGCAGCCAGGTCATTTGTAATGGTCCCCTGACGTTCAGCCAGGATTGCCGCGATGCGGGGCAGAGCCACGCGGGACAGGACCAGAAAGATGACGACCAGCGTAATGACCAGCCAGAAAATCTGGTTGGGGAACCAATCGAAGCAGAGCTGTGGCATCCCGATGGCAGAGCCATAGGAGTCGACGCACGAGCCAGCTACCTCTTCTGTAAGGGGTTCAGTCGCCATGATATCCTCCGTCGGAAACTTGTCTTTACAACAGGTGGGCCGCTATGGCTTGGACCCACCTGCGCGTAAGGATCAGGTTCCGCAGATTATACGGCGAACATCAGCAGCAGCGAGACCAGGAATGCGAAGATCCCCAGGGCTTCTGCGAATGCGATACCGATGAACAGGGTTGCGGTCTGCGAAGCAGCCGCCGAAGGGTTGCGCAGGGCGCCGGCCAGGAAGTTGCCTGCAACGTTGCCCACCCCGATTGCGGCTGCGCCGGAACCGATTGCTGCCAGGCCTGCGCCGATGTGTGCGAGATCGCCTTCCATGATGTATCTCCTTACGAATTGGAAGTTTCGATGTTGGGGTATCGGACCTTAGTGCGAAGGATGCAGCGCATCTTTCAGATAAACACAGGTCAGAATGGTGAATACGTAGGCCTGAATGAAGGCCACAAGGACCTCAAGGCCGTACATAGCGGTGATCGCCAGAACCGATACGGGCGAGATCACGGCGATCGCGGCGAAGCCTGCGAAAACCTTGATAACCGCGTGGCCAGCCATGACGTTACCGGCAAGACGAATAGAGTGGCTGACGGGCCGTACGAAGTACGAAATCAGCTCGATGATCGCCAGGATCGGACGCAGCGCCAGAGGCGCGCTTGAAACCCAGAACAGACCAAGGAAGCCGGCACCGTTCTTGACGAAGCCCAGAATGGTCACGGTCAGGAACACAGCCAGCGCCAGCGGAATGGTCACGGCGAAGTGCGACGTCGTGGTGAACGAAGTCGGGATCAGGCCCAGGAAGTTCGCACAGACGATGAACATGAACAGGGTCATGACATATGGGAAGAACTTGACGCCTTCCTTGCCGCAGATGTCTTCCAACATCTTGTAGATGAAGCCGTAGGTCAGCTCGGCTATCGACTGCATGCGGGTAGGAACGATGGCGCGCTTGGATGTCGGCAATACCAGCAGGGCGACAACGGCCAGGATCGCAAAGAACAGCCACAGGGTCACGTTGGTAACGGTGAACATGCCAACCGCGCCGTCGCCGAACAGCGGCTTGACGATGAACTGATCCATCGGGTGGAATACCAGGCTGCTGCCTTCTGCTGCGGTGGTCTCAGTTGCCACGTTCAGTCCCTCTCGTCCTTCTCGGCCTGTGTTGAGGCCGCTTGTTTCTCTTGAACCTCTTTCGCGCTGCGGAGCATAACCTTCACGCCCGCGACAAGGCCCAGCAATGTGAACAGCACCAGAAAGATCGGGATCGTCCCGAGCAGGCTGTCCAGCCCGTATCCGATGCCAAATCCGATCCCAAGACCGGATACCATTTCGATGACCATCCTCCAGGCAAGCTCGCCCCCGGACACGTCAGCATCCGCACGCGGCTTCGGCGCCTTGGCCTTTTTCGCCGCTTCGATCTTAGCCTCCAGCTGCGCCATACGCTGCTTTTGGTCATCATCGGTCACGGGCGTTTCCCTCGTACAGTCTTGGGCACGGTGCTAAGGCGCGAAAGGCGCAGAGTCAACGTCCTTGAGCGCCCTGATTGACGCACCTTAACATGTTGTAATCAATAAATAACTTATAGAGTTAAAACTGCACCAGCGGATTGAGTACCTGCGGCTCCGTCCCTAGTGTCGTGAATCTGTATATTCAACCAAATGGTTGACCAATCCGGGCGGCTATGGTTGAGCGGAAGCATGTCCAACGATCTCGACACCGTCTTTGCAGCCCTCGCTGACCCCACCCGCCGCGCCATTCTGGCGATGCTGCTGGAGGATGATATGGCCGTGACAGACGTGGCCGAACCGTTCGAGATGTCGCTGGCGGCGATTTCCAAACACCTGGTCATACTGACCAAAGCAGGTCTGATCAGTCAGGAAAAGCGCGGTCGGGTGAAATGGTGCAAGCTGGAACCAGATGCCCTGCGCGCCGCTTCGGTCTGGATGCAGGGGTTCGGACAGTTCGAACCCGTCAACCTTGACGCGTTCGAACGGTTTCTGGAAACTGAACTGCCGAGGTCGGACGAGGTCTAGCGCACCACAAAGACCGACATGCTGGCGTGTTTGGCAAGATAACCGGCGTGGCTGGAGAAGATATAGTCGGTGATCCGGGGTGCATGAGTGCCAACAATGATCAGGTCTGCACCGATCTCTTCCGCAGCACGGGTCAGATCGCTGTCCACTTCGGCGGCGACGTCGACCGAGTGAATCTTGCGTATGGACACTTCGGCTTCTCCGTCAGCGGCCAATTGTTCGGTGAAGGCGGCAAGGTCCTTGTCGATCTCAGCTTCGGTTTCGGTGGATTCACCCATATGGGCCCCGGTGACGCTGACCAGAGTGATTTGGGCCCCCTGCCATTTTGCAACTTGGGCCGCAACATCGGCAGCTTTGCGAACCTCGGATGGTAGATGCCGGTCAATCGGTAGCATGATGTGTTTGAACATGACCTCCTCCTCTTGCCTGCCAATGAGGTTATTGAAGGGGCTGCAGGGGCGCCTTGATCTGGCTCAACAAATTCGATCTCCGGAACGCTTGTTGGATTCGCCCAGCATTTCATTCCATGGCGCGGCGAACCGGAACTGGGCGCGGGGCTTCCTCTTTCAACAGCATCAGCAAGGCGATGATTGTCAGCGCTACACCACCCAGGATCAAACCGGTTGGTACGCCTTTGCCCAGCGCGATCTCCCACAGGATGACCCAACTGGGCACCAGATAAGTGTAGGCCATGACCTTGGCAGACGGCAGGAGGAGGGATGAAAACTGCACCAGCACGAAACTGGCTGCTGTGGCAAAGAACGAAATATAGAGCAAACCAACCCAGACAACAGCCGGAAGCGCTGCCCAATCGGTCGCCATCAGGTCGGACCAACCGAACACGACCAGCAACAGGCACCCGGCGACAAGTGTGCCGAAGGTGAACACCACTGCGGGCTCTCCTCGGTTCAGCTTGCGGATCATAGGCGTGTAGATCGCGTGTGCGACGCAGCCCCAGAAATAGATAATCTCACCCCCACCGATTTCGAAGGCACGAAACAGCTGCCAGTCGGCCCGAAAGATCACCCACAGCGCCCCCAACGCACCAATGGTCAGTGCCAGCGCCATGCGCGGCGTCGTGATCTGGCGCAACAAGACCCATCCCGCGACAGCAGAGACAACAGGTGTCAGGGTAAACACCGCTGCCGCACTGACAGGCGGGGCAGTTTGCAGCCCATAGAACATCAGGACGAAATAGGTGGCGAATAAAGCCCCGAGTACCAGATAACGCCAAGGAGCCCGCGCGGCGCTGCGCGGCAGGCCGGTTGTCGCCAGCGCGGCCAAACCAATCACGGCAGCGGCAATCGCAAAGCGAACCGCATTCAGGGCGGCTGGCGCGATTTCGTTGGCGATCATGGACCCCAGCGAAAAGCTGCCAGCCACAAGGGCTGAAAAGGCAAGCATGGCCAGATGGCCACGCATCTGCGGGCTCATGGCCGCCAGCCTTTGGCTTCTTCTTTCAGAAAGCTCAGAAAGGCCTGTACCTTGGTGGTGCGGTGCAAGTCCACGTGGGTCACCAGCCACAGATTGCCGAACCATTCGGGGAGAGGATCGATCACCTCGACCAGATTGTCGTGGCGGGCGGCCTCCCAACGGGCCATGAATCCGATGCCCGCACCGGCTAGAACGGCCTCGCGCATGCAGAAGTTGTTGGTACAGCGGAAGGTGATGCGATCGGCAGGTACCGTAGCGCGCAGCCATCGGGTGAACGGCGCGCGGCTGCTTTCGTCGTCAGAACTGACGAAGTGGTAGTTTCCAAAATCCTCGATGCTCGATGGCTTGCCGAACCGTTCGATGTACGAGGTACTGGCATAAAGGCCGACTTCCTCCTGCCGGAAAGGCTGCACGACATTGTCAGGTTGATCGGGAGCCGATCCGGCCCGGATCGCCACATGCGCCTCGCCATATTCCAGCCGGAACAGCCGGTCGCCTGTCAGGTAGCGTACGATCAGGTCCGGATGCATCTTTTGAAACGCGGTGAGTGTTGGCACGACCAACGGTGCAAGAGACCCCAGAGATGTCACAACCAATTCGCCAGAAACATCATCTCCCCTACCCTTCATCCGGCCAACAAGCTGGTTGAACTGATCTTCGGTGGCTTGTGCCACGCGCAGCAAATCGTCGCCCGCTTCGGTCGGTGTGTATCCCCGCGCGTGGCGCTGAAACAGTTTGACGCCCAGCCGCGACTCGATCGCGTCAATGTGGCGGATCACTGTGGCGTGGTGAACTCCAAGAACCTCGGCCGCGCCGCTAACCGTTCCCATGCGGGCCACCTGATAGGCGGTTCTCACTTCGTCCCAATTGTCCATGGCAATGTCGTCACTGTGCAATTTCCAACAATAGCTGTTGATGTATCCGAGTTTTGTTCGCAAACGCAACAATCATATTGGGAGCAAGACAAGATTTCTCTGACCCAAAGGACCTGAACAATGGCTAAAACTATCCTTCATATTGACTCATCCGCCCGCCGCGTTGACTCGACCACCCGCGATCTGTCAGACCGCGCGGTCAAGCAACTGGGCGCGGAACGTATCATCCGCCGCGATCTGGCCACCCCACTGCCCCTGCTGACCGAAGACTGGATTGCCGCCAACTTCACCCCCGCCGACCAGCGCGACGATGTACAGCGTGATCGGCTGGCTCTGTCGGATGAGCTGGTGTCCGAACTTCAGAATGCTGACACCATCGTCATCGGTTTGCCGATCTACAACTTCTCGGTCCCTGCGGCATTCAAGGCGTGGATCGATCTGGTTGCGCGCGCGGGTCTGACCTTTTCTTATACTGAAAATGGCCCCAAAGGCCTGCTGGAAGGCAAACGCGCCATTCTGGCCATCGCCTCGGGCGGTGTCCCTGTCGGATCCGAAGCAGATTTCGCGACCAATTACGCGCGCCATGTTCTGGGCTTTATCGGCATCCATGACGTGGAGGTCATTGCCGCAGATCAGATAGCCGTGAACCCAGAAGCCGCGCTGGAAACCGCCCATAAGGCAGTCGCGGAGCTTGCAGCCTGATCGCCTCTGGTCAATGAGCCTCGAAAGGTCCAGTCTGCCGTTCAGATGAAGCTGGCAGACTGGATCAGACGCATGAAGAAAATCGGCATTCTGGGCGGCGTGGGCTGGGCCTCGACCGTCGATTATTACAGAGCGATTGCCGAAGGGGCCGGGCGTCATTACGCGGAACGCGGCCGCAGTTCGCCTTTACCCATCCCACCGATGACTATCGAATCCGTCACACAGGCAAAAACACGTGCCCTGCGTGGTGTCCCCGGGGACGAGGCGAGTTGGACGGATTTTGACGCGGTGTTTCGCGATGCGCTGCTAACTCTGGAACGCGCTGGCTGCGATTTCGGCATCATTGCATCCAACACGCCACACGCCCGGCTTCACGCGATCCGGCAGGGTGTTTCCATGCCCATCCTCAGCATTTTTGACGCTACCGCTGACACAACGACTGGCACAGGTGCGTCAAGGGCCTTGGTTCTGGGAACCACTGTGACAATGCAGGCCACCAACTACGCAGAGCGTCTGGCTGCCGAGGGCATCACGGCGAACGAGCGGCTGCCCGAACCCGAGATTGCCGAGATGCAGGCCATGATCGACAGTGATTTCTACGGTGGCGCATCCGAAACGGCCCGCACGCGATTGCTGGCGTTTTGCAACAAGCACGCGAAGCCTGGATCCGCGATCCTGCTGGCCTGTACCGAGCTGCCGCTGGCTTTCCCCAACCACCTGGATGATCCGGTGTTCGAGGCTGACGGGCACCTGTTCGTCAACCCGTCAGCCGCGCATGTCACCGCCGCGCTGAAAGAGGCGCTTGAGTAATCAGGGCAGCCAGGTGATCTCGCACCCGATGCGATCGAAGAAAGCCATCATGTTAGCCTGTTTCAGAACCACGGTACGGTCATTGACCAGCGGGTGCATATTTATCACGTCGGCCTGTTGGGCCGCGGCGTCCAGAATGAACTGCACATTGTTCTGAACCCCGTTGATCATAGCAAGCGGACTGACCGCGCCGGGGCGTATGCCAAGGTTCTGTAACAGACGGTCCGCCGAGCCAAAGGACAGGTTACCAATGCCCAACTCTACCCCCAAGGCCTTGAGATCGATCTCGCGGCTTTGCTCGAGCGTCACCAGATAGTTGCGCTTTTTCTTGTCGCGCAAGTACAGGTTCTTGACCCGCAGCACGTTTTCGCCCGGCACCATGAACTGACCTTCGACGGCCTTGGCATCCTCAACTGTACGCAAGGGCACATGAGTGTGCAGGCGATACGCCAGCCCCCAATCGTCCAGTTGCGCCAGCAGCGCGTCGGAACTTAGCGGTAGTGTGTCCTGATAGGCGGATGAGGCGTCCATCCCGATCTCCCTGCTCAGAGTTTTCTGCGCTGTGCCACAGAACGGACCGACCCGCAATCAGTCGAAATGCAGTTCGAACCCCTGCAGCGTCACGAAAGGTGCGCGGAAATTGTCGCCGATGAAGTAATACAACCCCTGATCTTCGTCATGGGCGATATTGAAACAGCCGTAATCCTGCTCTGCCCACAGGCCGGCCCAACTGGAACAATACTGGTCGTCTTCGATCTTGTAGCGCGCCTCGGACGGCGCGTCGTCGCCTTCCTTGATCCAAAGCGTCAAACTGGATGGTGCGAAGTACTGGCGGGTTTCGACGCCGTAATGCAGGCCTTTGATTGTAGTCCCTGTCAGCAGTGTTTCGATTTCGCTTGAGTTCAGGGTCTTTTCAGCGGCAACGCCTGCCGAGGCAGCAAAAATCAGGGCAACGGTGGTCAGGGTTTTGGAAAGCATCACAAGGCCTCGTTTTGAAATCTGTCGGACATATTGCTTTGTCCCCACTGCCGCCAACTACGGTCAGGCTCAACCCCGCAATGGCTTTGTGCCGATCACACCCGCGTGAAGGGTGCGACCTTTGCGTCCCCATCAGCTTTCATCGCAATCAAGCCGATCTCGTACAGATAAGTGACTATTGCTCAGTGGCCCACACGCGCGACACGCACGCCTACTCAATCCACGACAGCCCACAGATTCAGTGTTAGCGTACCGCTATGAAAGTCAAACAAAACGCCCCAAACCAACTGATCATCGCCAACACGCCCTGGTTCATCGACATCACGCTGATCATTTTCATCCTGATCTTTGTCGGCCTTGGCATTTTCCTGATGAGCACCGGCGGTGAAGGCATCTTGTTCGGTCTGATCTTCGCCTTGGGCGGGGGCGGTCTGGGCTTTGGTGCGTTTTGCGCTTTTGTCAGACGGGTTCAGATCATTCTGGACAGGAACAGGGACAGTGTTTTGATCCGCCGCCAGTCTGTCTTTGGCTATGAGGCAGTAGAACACAAGCTATCCAACCTGTCCCACGCAGAAGTTGAAAGCACGACTTCCCGCGGCGACAATGGCACTTCGACGCTGTATCGTCCGGTCCTTGTTCTTGACAAAGGAATGAGCGCCGGTCGCCATCCCATTACCGAAGCGTATTCCAGTGGGTCGGGATCGCACCGGCTGACAGAAGCTGTAAATGAATGGCTTCCTTCGAAGCTCAGGCAAGACGACCGTGACGCCAGAACCGGCTAAGGGGTGCGCCCGCTTTCTAGCCACAAGCGTTCTTCGGGAGTGACAAGTTTGGACATACAGGTGTCATATCGTTCCATGTCTTCCGGCGTCAGTTTGCCTTCCCACTTGTTGCTGGTACCCGAGGAGAAGAACTGCGCGAAATCATGGAACCCGCTGCTGAAACCGGGGGTTTGTTCCAGATGTATGGCATTGTTTTTCATCGACCCGAAGCTGCCGGCCTCGGCTATGTCCTTGACCAGATCCGGGTCAACATCAATGTCCATGATCCGTGCAAGCCGCGCGATCTGTCCCGGCAGATCGCGGCTGAGCTCGGCATAGTGCAAGAAATGAATATTGGGCAGGTCGCGAAACACCCAAAAGGACTGGAAGTGATGGACAAAAGCCCTGAGCGTCAGGTCGTCGGTACCTTTTGACGACGCGGGTCGGTCCAGAAACATGACAAACGCTTCTGAAAGATCGTCAGGGAACAGATAATCCAACCAATCGGCCTTCATGTTGTTTACATGGCTGCGCATGGAGAAATGAACGTCCACCGGATGGCGGTGCACCACCAGGTACTGCGCCTCCGGTGAGAACATGATGCCGTCCAGCGGCGTATGTGTCTTGATGCAGCGCCGATGGTTTTGCGCGTTCAGCGCATTTGCCTGTTCGACCCGATCCCGAAATCCGCAATCCAGCCATGGCGATATCTTATTGTCGTAAACGCTGGGGTCGGCGGTTTGCGTGATAAGCATACGCACCAGCGTTTGCGTCCATGTGGTGCCGCATTTAGGTGGTGTGCAAACAAAGATGTCGTCGGGTCGTATCTCGAATTCGGACCAGATATCCGTGTTGGTGACTTCGCCAACATAGTCGGCGGTCTTTTGCGGAAGATTGTCCTTCATTGCCCCCCCTCCCAAAGCTTGTTTCGATCAGGTTACCCCACAAGAAGGGCCTGCAAATAGCTCATCTTGACTCGCGCGGCCCAGAGGCGTAGATGACTGCCAAACATCCGGAAGCGTCTGACCTTCCGGTCCCTTGAGTCGTTCAGGGATCGCCCCCCACCAGCGAGTTTCGCCCGTGGGGGCGTTTGTGCATTGACCCGTCTGCCCTTATCTAGGGGGCGCCAACTGATAACCGGCTAAGGAGGCCGAAGGCATGTTTGAAAATCTATCCGAACGCCTTTCCGGCGTCTTTGACCGGCTGACCAAACAGGGTGCCCTGTCCGAGGAAGACGTCAAGACCGCCCTGCGTGAGGTACGGGTTGCCCTGCTTGAGGCCGATGTCTCGCTGCCGGTTGCCCGCGCTTTCGTGAAGAAGGTGCAGGAACAGGCGACCGGACAGGCCGTCACCAAATCGATCACTCCGGGTCAGCAGGTCGTTAAGATCGTGCACGACGCGCTGGTCGATACCCTGCGCGGCGAGGAAGACCCCGGCAAACTGAAGATCGACAACCCGCCCGCCCCGATCCTGATGGTCGGTCTGCAGGGTTCGGGTAAGACCACCACCACCGGTAAGCTGGCCAAACGCCTGAAAGAGAAAGAGGGCAAGAAGGTTCTGATGGCCTCGCTCGACGTCTATCGCCCGGCGGCGATGGATCAGCTGGCTGTACTGGGCACGCAGGTTGGTGTCGATACGCTGCCGATTGTTCCTGGCCAGAAACCCGTGGATATCGCAAAGCGGGCCAAGCAGCAGGCAACGCTTGGTGGCTATGACGTCTACATGCTCGACACGGCGGGCCGTCTGCACATCGACGAAGTCCTGATGGACGAGGTCGAGCAGGTCCGCAACGTGGTCGACCCGCGCGAAACCCTGCTGGTCGTCGACGGCCTGACCGGTCAGGTTGCCGTCGAGGTGGCCGAGGAATTCGACGCCAAGGTCGGCATCTCGGGCGTGGTCCTGACCCGGATGGACGGTGACGGGCGCGGCGGTGCGGCGCTGTCGATGCGCGCCGTCACCGGCAAGCCAATCCGCTTTGTCGGTCTGGGCGAAAAGATGGACGCGCTCGAAACCTTCGAGCCGGACCGGATCGCCGGTCGTATTCTGGGCATGGGCGACATCGTTGCCCTGGTCGAAAAGGCCCAGGAAACGATGGAGATGGAACAGACCGAGCGCATGATGAAGCGCATGGTCAAAGGTCAGTTCAACATGAACGACCTGAAAATGCAGCTGGAGCAGATGATCCAGATGGGCGGCATGCAGGGCATGATGGGCATGATGCCGGGCATGGGCAAGATGGCCAAGCAGATGGATCAGGCCGGACTGGACGACAAGATCCTGCGCCAGCAAATCGCAATGATCCAGTCAATGACCAAACGCGAACGCGCCAACCCGCAGCTGCTGCAGGCTAGCCGTAAGAAGCGCATCGCCGCCGGTTCCGGGATGGAGGTCAGCGACCTCAACAAGCTGCTCAAGATGCACCGGCAGATGTCGGACATGATGAAGAAGATGGGCAAGATGGGCAAAGGCAAGATGCTGAAACAGGCCATGAAAGGCATGTTCGGCAAAGGCGGCCCCAGCCCCGAGGAAATGGCCGCAGGCATGGACCCCAAGGCGTTGGAACAGGCGGCCAAGGCGATGGGCGGACGCGGTAGCCTACCCGGACTGGGCGGCGGCATGGGTCTGCCCCCGGGTCTGAGCGGGTTTGGAAAGAAAAAGTGACGCCAGCACGCTGCACCCAGCCCCCGTCCGGTAAGGCGGCGATGGCAGCAGCGCAGTATCGCGCAGCCCTGCCGGTCATTCAGACTCGGCGGCTGGTTCTGCGTGCGCCCACTCTGGACGACCTGCCGGTGTGGACGTCAATCTGCAAGGACAGCTTTGGCGATACCGATCAGGAAGCCTGGACAGAGTTCTCCTATTACACGTCCGGTTGGCTTTTGCATGGTCATGGCCTGTTCACAGTAGTGCTGCGGGAAACCAACCAGCCTATCGGCTTCGTCATTCTGGGTTTGGAATGGGACGACCATGAGCCCGAGCTTGGCTATATGTTTAGCGCTGAACACAGGCTGCAAGGTTATGCCACCGAAGCCTGCGGTGCAGTGCGAGACTTTGGCTTTGATCTTCTGGGATCAGGACAGTTTGTAAGTTATGTGTCTGCCGCCAACACCCGTTCGAACGCGCTTGCCGAACGTTTGGGAGCCCGGCGCGACGAGAACGCTGAGCGTTCCTTCGGTGCAGACCAGCACGTCTGGCGCTATGGCGAGGTGCAGGCATGACGCTCACCATGGCCATACCGACACTGGAAACCGAACGCCTGATCATGCGGGCACCCTGTGAAGCAGATGTCGAAGCAGAAGCTGAGTTCTTTGCCAGCGACGCCTCGAAATTTGTCGGCGGCCCGAAACGCCCGGACGAGACGTGGCGCAGCGTTGCCATGCTGTTGGGCCATTGGGCGATGCGCGGGTATGGATTCTGGGGTGTCGAGGAAAAAGACACCGGCACCTATGTCGGCCATGTTGGTTTGTGGAACCCTCACGGCTGGCCCGAGCCCGAAATCGGCTGGACCCTGATGAACCACGCAACCGGCAAAGGCTATGCGACCGAAGCGGCGCTGGCCGCGCGCGCACATGCCTATGACATACTGGGTTGGGAAACCTCGATCTCTCTGATTGATCCTAACAACCTTGCCAGCAAGGCGGTCGCTGAACGGCTGGGGGCACAGTTCGATTACCTCTTTGAACACCCCGGCTTTGGCACGATGCAGGTTTGGCGGCACCCTGCCCCGGACGATCTGGTCAATGGTGGCATGGAGGCCTACGCATGATCGACCTCCAGATCCCAACGCTCAAAACCGAACGACTGAACCTGCGCGGCCCCGAAGCCCGCGACTTCGACGACGTTGCCAATTTCTTTGCCGATAGAGACCGCAGCTGGGGGTTCGGCGGCCCGTTGAACCGGAATCAGGCTTGGCGCTGGTTTGCCAGTATGATCGGCCATTGGGCTCTGCACGGCTATGGGTTCTGGACAGCGGAAACGAACGACGGAGAGCCTGTTGGTTTCGTTGGCCTCTGGTACCCCGAAGGCTGGCCCGAGCCAGAATTGGGCTGGGTCATGTACGAAGGCAGCGAAGGCAAAGGATATGCGCGCGAAGCAGCGGAAGAGATCCGGCGCTACGCCTATGAAGTGCTGGGCTTTGAAACCCTGAGTTCGAACATAATGCCGGGCAACGACCGCTCGGTCGCCCTGGCCGAGCGGATGGGCGCGTATTACGAGCGCAGCTTTGAAAACGTCACTCACGCCACCGAGATGGTCTATCGCCATCCAGGACCCGACCAGTTGTCCGAGGCGTGCGCATGACAACGTTCCAGATCCCGCAAATCGAAACTGACCGCTTGGTTCTGCGCGCACCACACAATGATGATCTGCCCGCAATGACCGAGTTTTTCGCCTCGGAACGCAGCCATATGGTGGGCGGACCGAAGGACTCGCTTGGCAGCTGGGATTCGCTGGCCAAACGCCTGGGCCATTGGGCGCTCAATGGTTTTGGCCTGTGGCATCTGACCGAGAAATCGAGCGGTGATTTCGTTGGTTGGGTTGGCATGATCAATGTTCCCGGCTGGCAGGAACCCGAGCTTGGCTGGACATTGATGGAACATGCTGAAGGCAAAGGTCTGGCTTTTGAAGCCGCGCAAGCTGCGCGTGAATACGCTGCGCGCCATCAGGGGCTGAATGGCGTCATCAGCTATATAGCACATGCCAATGAACGTTCGCGCACCCTGGCCGAGCGCCTCGGCGCGACGCTGGAGCAACAGGATGCCGAACTGCTGGGCAAACGCGCCCAGATCTGGCGGCACCCGCAAATCGAATTGTCTGAACCCGTTTTGACCTCCGAAAGGACCGGCCAATGACCAACCCCGTGACACAGGCTGCCACGCTGTTGAAGGACCACCGCGAAAGCATCGACCGGCTGGATGCGATCCTTGTTTATACACTGGGCGAGCGGTTCAAGCACACGCAGGCCGTTGGCAAGCTCAAGGCCGAACACGACCTTCCCCCGTCCGATCCATCGCGCGAAGCGGCGCAGATCGCACGGTTAGAAGACCTGGCGAAAGAGGCCGATCTGGACCCCGATTTCGCCAAGGCTTTCCTGAATTTCATCATTCAGGAAGTCATCCGACACCACAAGAAACACCAGAACTAAACCGGCCTTTCGCCGGACACGCCATTCAAAGGAGATACCACCATGGCAATGAAAATTCGTCTCGCCCGCGGCGGCTCGAAAAAGCGTCCCTTCTATCGCATCGTGGCTGCTGACAGCCGTATGCCCCGCGACGGCCGTTTCATCGAGAAACTGGGCACCTACAACCCGCTGCTGCCGAAAGACAGCGAAGAGCGCGTGAAAATGGACATGGAGCGCATCCAGTACTGGCTGGACCAGGGTGCCCAGCCCACCGACCGTATCGCACGTATGCTGGAAGCAGCCGGTGCCCGTGACAAGGCCGAGCGCAACAACCCCAACAAGGGTACCCCGGGCAAGAAAGCTCAGGAGCGCGCAGAAGAGAAAGCGGCAAAGGCAGCTGAAGCGCCCGAAGCTGCTGCAGAAGAATAAGCAGGCAGGCGCGTGCGGGATCAAACCTTTACTGACGATTTTCGCACGCAGTTCGAACTGTTGTTGCGGCTCCGGCGTGATGTGCGCCGGTTCCGCGCCGAACCCGTGGACGAGGCAGTGCTGGTGCGCTGCCTCGACGCATTTCGACTGGCCCCTTCGGTTGGGCTCAGCGAACCCTGGCGCGTGATCCGCGTCGAAAGCGAAGCGGCAAGGGCCGCAGCGCTGAAGAATTTTCAAGCCGCTAATGATGAAGCTTTGGCAGGGTATTCCGGTGACAAGGCGCAGCTTTACAGCCGCCTGAAACTGTCCGGGATGCAAGAAGCCCCTGTGCAGTTGGCCGTCTTCTGCGACGACAGCACGGACAAGGGAATGGGCCTTGGCGCAGGCACGATGCCCGAAATGCGGCGCTATTCCGTCGTTTCTGCCATCACCCTGTTCTGGCTTGCCCTACGGGCCGAAGGGCTGGGGCTGGGCTGGGTTTCTATTCTGGATCCCGACCAGATGATGCGCGATCTGAATGTTCCTGAGAACTGGCGCCTGATCGGATATTTCTGTGTCGGCTGGCCCGAACAGATGTCGGACAAGCCTGAACTGGAACAGGTCGGCTGGGAAAACCGGGCCGAGAGCCTGACGATCGAAACACGGTAAGACCTTATGTTCGGATTGATACGACTTCCCATTTTGTTGCTGATCGCCTTTATTGTGGGCGTGTTCTTTGAGCGCAACAATCAGCGCGAAGCCTGCGATGGGCTTGGCGAGTGGAGAAATGGGATTTGCTTGACGACGGGGGCCGCCAATGAGTGATCTAATCTGCGTCGGCAGCATTGCAGGGTCTTATGGCGTGCGCGGCGAAGTGCGCCTGAAAAGTTATTGCGCCGTTCCCGAAGATATCGAAGCGTATTCGCCACTGACCGATGAAGCGGGCGACGAGCGCTATCCGGTTGTTCTGACGCGCGCAATCAAGAATGGCTTCGCGGCCCGCCTTGGCGGCATTGAAACCAAGGAGCAGGCGGATGCACTGAATGGATTGCGCCTGTTTGCAAGGCGCGATCAGTTGCCCTCGCTGCCGGATGATGAGTTCTACCACAACGATCTGATCGGACTCGAGGTTTATGACACCGGCGGCAACTTGTTGGGCAAGGTCAAATCCGTGCAGAACCACGGAGCTGCAGACTTGCTGGAATTGCACGGGCCGGGCTTGAAAACCACTGTTTTGCTGCCCTTCACGATGCAGGTTGTGCCCACAGTGGACCTGGAGCATGGCCGTATCGTGGCCGACCCGCCCGAAGGCCTGATCTGATGCGACGGGTCCTGCTGCATCTGGGCCTGCACAAGACAGGCATGGCCGCAGCACAGTCTTTCCTCCATGAAAACCGGAAGCTGATCTGGCCACGCTTTGCTTTGGTCCTTCCCTATAAAACACGCAAAAGCGGGTTAAGCGAGACGGCCACGCGTCACTCGCTTTACCGGCTGGATTCCACATTGGCTGGATTTGGCGGTCAATTGCACGAGTTTCTCGACAATCTTGATTTCGGCGCACGCCGGGGGTTGATCCTGAGCGAAGAAAACTTCGCAGGTTTGCGCCCCAGCAGGAACAAGCGCGAAGGTTACGGAGCCGCACCGGAACTGGCAGAAACTGTGGTTAGCCTCGTACGGCGCCGGTTTCTGGGCGACAAGACCGATATCACCATCTACATGTCCTTGCGCGACCGCGATCAATGGCTGCGGAGCCTGTGGGCTCATGACTTGCAGAAATCGCGCTTGGTGCAGGATTTAGATGCCTTCTCTTCCGATCTTGCCCATTTGCCATCGCTACTGGAAACCGCTGACGCCGTCCGGAACCGGCTGCCATCTGTCACTGTTCGAACCGAATGGATGGAGGCACTGAAGAACCATCGCTTTGGCGCAGGCGCACCCTTGGCCGAATTTCTGAACCTGGCGCCTGAACACGCTGCACACCTAGTCAGGCCTGCACATAGCACTCCTGCGTTTTCCGAAGATGTGCTGCAGGAAATGTTGGCGCTGAACCGTTCCTCGCTGGACGAAACCGCCATGATCGCCCAGAAGAAGGCTTTGATTCAAACCGCGCAGAACGAACTGGCCAGCCAGACATGACTGAGAAACCCAGCAGATCCCATGGCCGTAAGGCAATCCGCCCGACCCTGAAGCCACGTGAATTGATGACGCCTACTCCGGACCTGCACGGGGTCTGGAAAGCCAAGATCATCACCTTGTTCCCCTCTGCCTTCCCTGGTGTTTTGGGCGAAAGCCTGACAGGCAAGGCCCTGCAAGAAGGGCTGTGGCAGCTGGAAACCGTTGACTTGCGGCAGTTTGGCGTCGGCAAGCATCGCAACGTCGATGACACCCCTGCCGGAGGGGGCGCGGGGATGGTCCTGCGGGCAGATGTACTGGGCAATGCAATCGAGCACAGCATGGCTGGCATTCAGGGGAACTGGCCACTGATATACCTTAGCCCGCGCGGGCGCCGTATGGACCAGCGCATGATGCAGAACCTTGCAAGATGTGACGGCATGACCCTGTTGTGTGGCCGATTCGAAGGTGTGGACGAACGCGTGCTGGAACACTACGGCGTGCAAGAGGTGTCACTGGGCGATTTCGTCATGACCGGCGGAGAAATCGCCGCACAAGCCCTGATTGATGCCACCGTAAGGCTGATCCCCGGCGTTCTCGGCAATCAGGCTTCGACCGAAGAGGAAAGTTTTTCCTCAGGCCTGCTGGAACACCCGCAATATACTCGTCCGGCAGATTGGAACGGCCGCCCGATTCCGGAAGTTCTGATGTCCGGTCATCACGGACGCATAGCGGAATGGCGTCACAAAATGGCCGAAGACATCACCCGCGAACGACGACCGGATATCTGGGCGGACTATGAGAAGTCCCGTTCGGATACATCGGAATAGAGCGGCTGCATGTGGCGGACATGCCGCAGATTCAATGTTTGTCAGATTGCCATTTGAAGTTGATCACGCCTCATTTTATTCACTTTTAGGTCCCATACGTTTCTTGGGTAACAATAAATGAGACTGACGACATTATGAAAAAGCTATTGCTTGGCGCATTGTTGGTTGCCTCCGCCTGTACCACCAAACCGCTCGGGATGTCCGTTCCCACGCAAGCCGGTCACAATCTGCACTCTGCCAGGGTTGCGGTTGATTCCTGTTCTCAGGAAGCTGACGAAGGTGGCAACAGCGCCGTGGTCGGAGGTTATGCGACCAACATCCTTCTTTGGGGCATCATTTTGGGCCCGGCGGTCACTGCCCCGTTTCAGGACGAACTGCGTGCGCAGGGTGAAATCGATCAGGTGGATCGTTGCCTGCGTGAGCGCGGGTTCGAGCGTCGCGAACTGAGCGCGGGCGAGTCGTTCTGGGTGCGCAATGCCTTTGGTGATGAACGCGAACGGCGGTTGGATCATCTGGTCAGCGGCGGTACAATCGAAACCTACGGAACGCCAAACACCTAACGCTGCGCTTTCCAGCTGGCCCAAGTCTCTGGGGTGCCGTTGAACGTGTTGATATCCACCCGTCCCTGAACTCCCGGCACCAGCCCGGTGCCGGTATATTGCCAAAACCGCCAGACCGTGCGGGGATAGACCTGACGCGGATGACCCGCGACAGATCGCAACCAGAATTCGGTCTTGGGCAAGCGCCCGATATCGGTGTCTTCAAAGAAATCCACCGTGGTGTAGACAATCGGACGTCGGCCATAGTGCTGTTCAAGAATGTCCAGAAAACGTTGCGCTTCGGCGCGGACGGTTCTGCCATCGGGTCGCAATGTGCAGGTCTTGGAATGCGGCGTCCACTCCATATCCAGCACATGCGGCAGGTCCGCACCTTTCGGGACGTTCTGGATAAACCAACGCGCCTGTTCCCGGGCTGATCGGCAGAAATAGTAGTAGTGATAGGCCCCCCAGGGAACGCCCGCAGCCTGAGCACCGCGCCGATGGTCATCGAACATGGGGTCGGCCACATCTCCGCCCTCTGTCGCTTTCATAAACGCAAAACTCACACCCGATGCCTTGGCTGTGCGCCAGTCAATCGGACCTTGCCAACGAGAGATATCCAATCCGTGGATCGGGTATAGTCCGGGATGACGTCCGTCCCAGTCATGGGGATCAGCATCGCCAAAATCGGGATAGATCACGGACGGCGCGGTCCTATCCACCCCGGGCGAGGGTTCCACGGATTGCGGTTTCGGACCGCCGCGCCCGCAAGACATAAGCACAGCGGCCATTACGGCCAGCATGAATGCAAATCGCATCATTGGATCCTGTCTGAAATATCTGCTCTTGTTATTGGGTCCAGAATGCCCGATCTGACGGCTATGGCAACGCCTCAGTTTCCAAATGGCGGAAACCCACCGGATCGGACTGCTATTTGCTGCGGTTTTCTCTTGATCCCTCTGCACAATAGCCTTAAACGACCGCAATCCGGTGTGGCTTTGCGCGACTCCGGTGTTTTGGTTTGCATTCTGACGTAACGCCCGGCTTTCTTCGGCCACGGCGCGACAGGGCGGACCAGATCAAAGGAACAGTCGATCTGACCTCTGGCGGGCTGCGTGCAGGACCCGGTGAAGACCAAGAGCTCTCAGGCCGTGCCCAAACTTCGTGGACCAACCACGAGCAGATAGGAGTAATTGCGATGGACCTGATCGCACAGCTTGAGGCGGAACAGATTGCCGCCCTGGGGAAAGACATCCCCGACTTCAAAGCCGGCGACACCATCCGTGTCGGCTATAAGGTGACCGAAGGGTCGCGCACCCGTGTGCAGAACTACGAAGGTGTCTGCATCGCGCGCAACAACGGCAATGGCATTGCCGGCTCGTTCACCGTACGCAAGATTTCGTTTGGCGAAGGCGTGGAGCGTGTATTCCCGCTGTATTCGACCAACATCGACAGCATCACCGTTGTCCGCCGTGGCCGCGTTCGTCGCGCCAAACTGTACTACCTGCGCACCCGTCGCGGTAAATCCGCGCGTATCGCAGAAGTCACCAACTACAAGCCCAAGGCTGGCGCCGAAGCGTAAGGAACGGAAAGATGAAAAAAGACATCCATCCCGATTATCACGTCATCGACGTCAAAATGACCGATGGCACCGTGGTTCAGATGAAGTCCACCTGGGGCGCCGAAGGCGATCAGCTGGCTCTGGAAATCGACCCTTCCGTGCACCCTGCATGGACCGGTGGCTCGTCGCGCCTGATGGACGCAGGCGGCCGCGTGTCGAAGTTCAAGAAGAAATACGAAGGTCTGGGCTTCTAAGCCTGACTGGTTTCGAATTCAAAAGGCCGTCCCATGGGACGGCCTTTTTTTGTTGAACGCCCCGATCAGAGCGTTGGATCTATTTAGGCGGGGCCAGGTATGTTGCACCACCGCAAACTTGCCTGTGCAAGCTCTCTTCCGGAAGCAAGATGCTCAGCTTGGCACAGATTGCCTGATAACTAACGGGTGGAGTTCTTGACCTCTCCATAAGGTTGTGTTCGGTTCAGAGACATTTCGCGTATTTCGCTTCAACAACTAGCTTATTCCTAAGGGATATGGAGTTTTCGAGTTACAGATATTGCGCCTTCAGGATTATTGTCTGCTGCACGCTTTTTGGATTTTCAACCAGCAGCGTGTCCGCATGTGAGTTTTCCCGCAATATTTGGCCCAACCTGCTTAGTTTTATTTATGAACCGACAGCGAAACGGTATTGGCTTAAGTCAGCAGACGCATCAGATGCAGGCGTAAAAGTCCAAATAGCCGAGCGCTCTTCTATCAGGTCCACTATCGGATCGTCAAAGCGACTTCGTATTGTGGCCGGCTATACACTGGAGATCGACCAGCATCGGGACCTCAAAAGCAACGCAACCACGCTGATCGTCGACTCAACCAAGGGGTTATTCAACGGATCCTTGAGCTTAAGCAGCGATGAGCGCGTCCGACAAATCGGCTTTACGACTTTTTCAGCGGGCGCGCCAAAACACCTGATCCATATCTACTATGAAAATCCCAGACCGGTTCCAGATGCTCTAAGCGACATGATTTGCGTTTTTGAGAATGTGCCTGCCCTGTATGAAGAAGATGAATAAAGCTCTTGCACACCTTGAGCGGTGTCTCCCCCGAAAAGAGCCGGAAAATTCTACAACTGCGCGCGGTGCTGCATTGCTGATAGTATCGTAAGGTTTCACGACAGTTCTTTCCCCTGTGCACCATCAATACCAACCCCGGCACGGAACAATTCCGTCAGTGGCTGGCAAGTGCTAAACTCGGCTGTACCACGCGGCCAGAAACGACGGAGACCAGAATATGCCCCAGTACAATGACATGATCGAGCTTTCGGTCGAGGACATGGATCTGATTGAAACCGCTTTGCGCGGCTCGGTCGCTTCTTTGTCACAAGCCGCTCTGGATGAACCGGAGGTCAGCAAGGCCAGCCGTGAAGACACGTTGCGGCGCATTCACGAACTTCTGGGTAAGCTACACGATCAGAAGGTCTTTTACCGGCCGCAGAAGGGGGTTTACCTCGGCGGCTAGAGCAGGATTATTACGGTTTACGCGTCAATTCGGCTGCACTGTGAACAGGTGGTATAGGTCCACGCAACAACATCAGCGCCAGAACCATCCCGGCAAGCGCCGCAATCGCGGCAACCATCATGGCGCTGTCGAAGGCGTTGTCCTGCACATCCCGCAAAGCTTTCGCCAATGCACTTCCCGTTGTCGGATCCATCCCCGCGATCAATTGCTGTATCTGGTTAGGCGTTCCATGTGTCAGCGCGTGGGCCAGATCTTCGCGCTGGGTCGACCCGGCGGGCAATGCGTCGATTACCTCGGACAAACCCCGACGTTTCGTAATTGCTTCCGCCAGACCTCCGACTACGGCGCCAAGTGTTGCTCCGAAATAGAGGCAGGCGTTTATGACCCCCGAACCCTGCCCCACATGTTGCTCGGGGAGCAGGCGCAGACCAAGACGTGGCAAAAGCGAAAAGCAGATGCCCAGTCCTACCCCGACGATCAACAGCTTCCACCAGATTTCGGTAAAATGCGTGGTGTTCGTCGTCGTCATCAGCAGCAGGAACCCGCAGGCCATTGCGCCCAGGCCAATCGCAATCGGCCACTGAAAGCTATAGGGGGCAAGAAAGCGGGGCGCGGTAACCGAAATCACGAACATGCTGAGACTGAGCGGCATGATCGCCAGACCCGCACCGATGGACGAGTACCCAAAGGCATCAGGCGATTGAACGAAGGTGTTGAAATAGACAAAGAAACAGAACAGCGTAAAGCCGGTAAAGAACATCCCTGCCGCAGCCATCAAGTAACGCGGATGGCGAAAGTAACGTAGCTCGATCAGAGGATCGTCGCTGCGACCGGACACGATAACAAGGGCAACTACCGACACTGCGGCCACAACAAGCGGCACCAACGTCAAAGGCGAAGTCCATCCGCTGCTTTCCCCATTACTAAGCGCAAAAGACAATGGCCCGAGGAAAAACAGGATGGCAACGGCCCCGGCATAATGGAATTTGGCCCCGGCAAGACGTGTGTCGGGAACATATTTCCGTTTGCTGACATGCAGACCGATGGCAAAAGCCACAGCCAGCAGAATCAGGTCGACCGCAAACACCGCGCGCCAACTGACATAGTGTCCGAAAGCACCGCCGACGATTGGACCAACACCGATAGCCAGGCCCACAATCGCACCCCAGATGCCGGTGACGCTGGCGCGCTGCTCCTCAGGGGTGGCCGCAGTCAGCAGTGACAAGGAGGTGCCAAACAGCGCTGCTGCGCCTGCCCCTTGCGCACCGCGCCCGAACAGCAGCATGGCCCCATCCTGTGCAAACAGGGCCGAGGCCGACCCGATTGCAAAGACAATCATACCAAAGAAAAACACCCCCATCTTGCCGGTGATGTCCCCCAGGCGGCTGACGATGCAAACAAGCGTGGCGCTGGCCACGGAATAAGTTGCCATCACCCATTGCAGCCCAGACGGGGTCAAATTGAACTCGGCCTTGAGGTTGGGCAAAATGGTGGTCACGGCTGTGGTGTTAAACCCCACGACCATCATGCAAATTGCCGTCATTGCCAGCACCACGCGGGCGCGGGACTGCGGAGATACATCTGCCGGGGTCTCGTCGCTCATAAAATACCCTCAGACCAAGATTGTTTAATGCAATTATTCATCAGTTTAGCGATTTTTCACCCGCCGCATAGGGTGGCGTCAGATCCAGTAGGACAGCGCTATCGGCAGCACCAGGATCGTGCTGAGTGTTGAGACAAGAATAAACCCGGCCACATCCGGTCCGTATTCCGGAATATGCTGGTCGATAAACAGATATGTCGCCACAGACGAAGGCATCAGACAACACAAGATCAGAGCACCCCGCTCGGTTCCCGTGAATCCAAACAACCAGATCAGAACACTGGCAATTGCTGCGGCCATCACCAGATGCACAGCCGTCAGCAGAACAGCCCGGCCCAGCCTATTCACCTGCAATGTCGCGAGCGTATGTCCCAGGGTCAGCAGCATGAGAGGGATCGACAATCCACCTAATATGTCGAAGGACTTTGCGATCGGTTGCGGAAGGCTTTGCCCTGTTGCCATCAGGATCAGAGAGAGACCTACGGCGTAGATAATCGGGGACATCACCAGTTTCTTGGGCGAGAATTCTCCGGCCGGAATCCACATACCTACGGTGAATATGCTGATCAGCACGACCACCACAAATGCCATGGTGTAGGCCATTCCTGCATCGCCCAGTGCCAGCAGAGCGATCGGCAGGCCGATATTCCCGACATTCCCGTGCATCAACGGCGTCAGAAACGCCCGCACCGGCAAGCGGAGACTCCTGAGCGCGACGTATCCCAAAATGCCGAAACCGGCTACTGCAAGGGCAGCGGCCGTCATCATGTCAAGAAAAGTGCCCACGGTCAGCTTGGTGGTCGACAAATGCGAAATGATCAGTGTCGGGTAGCCGACTTTCGACACGATCCCTCCAATGACCTTGTTATCAAAAGGGGCCTGAATCACAGCCAGAACATAGCCGATACCAGCGCAGATCAGGACTGGCAGAACCACGTTCAAGACGTTGAGGAACAGGTGCTCCAAACAAAAATCCCCTTACCGAAACCATTTTCGACAGTGAATCAGAGCCATTGCAATGGCAAGCGCCCCTGTGTAACCCGCACACTGCGCTAGGTTTTCCAAAATAGCGTCTGATATTGCCCCAATGCGCCGCTTGAGGTTCTTTTCTTCGCGACCGACACAACATATAGTGGCTGCCAACAACGTGTAGTGAAACACGGCAAGACTTGGGAATACAAGCATGGCACATATTATTGTGGTCGGGAACGAAAAGGGTGGCGCAGGCAAATCGACCGTGTCGATGCATGTGGCAACCGCGCTGGCCCGATTGGGACGCAAGGTCAGCACGCTGGATCTGGACCTGCGTCAGCGCAGTTTGGGGCGTTATTTCGAGAATCGAAATAACTTTCTCAAAAGCTCGGATTTGACTCTGCCCAGCCCGCGCCACCACGACCTGCCAGAGATCGACGCCGCCACACTGAAACCGGGCGAGAATATCTATGACCATCGTTTGTCCGCTGCCGTATCCCAGCTGGAAAGCGACAGCGACTTCATCCTGATTGACTGCCCTGGCTCTCACACCCGGCTCAGTCAGGTGGCGCACTCGCTGGCCGACACGCTGATCACGCCGTTGAATGACAGCTTCATTGACTTCGACCTGTTGGCGCGCATCGACTCGAAGGGCGAGAAAATCCTCGGCCCATCCGTCTATTCCGAAATGGTCTGGAATGCGCGTCAGCTGCGCGCACAAGCCGGGCTGAAGCCCATCGACTGGGTCGTTGTCCGCAACCGGGTCGGCACGCAGCGCATGGTCAACAAGGAAAAGATGCAGCGCGCAATCGAGATGCTGTCGCAGCGCATCGGTTTCCGCGTCGCCTCCGGCTTTTCCGAACGGGTTATTTTCCGCGAACTGTTTCCCCGTGGCCTGACCCTGCTGGACCTCAAAGACATTGGTGTCAAACAGCTGAACATCTCGAACATCGCGGCCCGTCAGGAACTGCGCGACATGATGAAAGAGCTGAACCTGCCGGGTGTGGAGATCGATTTCTGATCAGCTGTCTCGGCAGCCGTTATGCGGGACTCTACTGCCGTTCACGCGCAAGCCAGATCTTTAACCAGCCCCTTGTAAACGATGTCTTCCGGCACTGTCTCGAACGGTGACAAAACCCAATCTCGATCAATTTCCAGTCTATGGACTGGCACTAGCTGGCGCGCGATGTCAGGTGGTGTCGTGTGATCCGTCGATCCTGTTTCCCAATCGTGAAGCGCAGAGGAGTATCGCACAACGGCGCCGCTGGTCGGCAACTTGATCAGGCCACCTTCCGCAAAGAACTTGAGCCCGTCGCCCATTTCTTCCCCGACGATCTTTAACTTGCGCCCAAGCCGAAATTTGAGGACCGCAACAAAGACGATCGCTGCGGAAAAGGTGAATTTATCCACCAGCACAGCACAGCCGCGTCGCCGTGCGCTTTCGGCGATGGCATCGATCAACGGCATCGTTACCAAAAAGTCGCCACCGGTGTTGCCTCGAACATCGATCAAAAGGAAACTGTCGCGGTGGGACTGAACGCATGTGGCGGCTCTGTCGATTGCTTCGGGAAACGCACTTTTGTCGGGATCGAAGAAGCTTGGCAGCTTCACAACGAGGCCATTCGCTGAACAGTCGCGAATTTCCACAAACCCATTGTAATTCCAGACGGGATCAACTTGGCCGTGCTCGTTCCTTGGATACAACTCTGACGCCGGAACAGTATCGTCGTTACGCACCTTTACCACGGTTGTTCGCCCGTCGGCACTTTGAAGTTGATATTGGGTCTCACGGGCCATTGATGCAAAACCCAAATGGGCCAACGCCGCAGGCCAAGCAAATAGAAGAGGTCCAATCACGCGCTTTCTTTGCCGTGTTCCCGCCAGAAGGCATGCTGCTGCGCGTTCGATCTTTTCTACAGCTACGCCGTTCACGGTGACCAGTTTGCAGGGCGGAAATTCCGTGAGTGGCCTCGAGGTCCTGGTCAGAAAGACCGACCTCCCGATGGTCACAAATCGAAACGGCAGCACTGAGATTGCATCATTCGGAATCAGGCGTGTGTGACCGTTGCCGGAAAGGGCCAGGAGACGCATGGCCGAAAGCAAGAACCGCTCTTTTGCATTCTGAGACGCGTGCCTTTTGGCATCTTCGATATGAGCGTCAATTTCTTCCGGATCGACCGTAGCAAAGCTCGGATCGGTACGTTTAACAACGTCCAGAATTGGTTCGAGGTCCTGGCTCAGCGACACACGTTACCCTATCGTCTAAGCAAATTGATTGTCCACCTCGGGCGCAAGCCAGCTTTTGGTTCGAGTCCGAGCTAAACTCGAGCATCCGGGCAAACCTGCCTGCTCATGTCCAGTGGAGCAAAAACGTTCCATCAAATCTCTTAGATTCGGAACCGCTGAACGGATCAGCCGCAGTTTCAATCGGTATCTGGTGACCCGCCGGGACTGTATACAGTAAACAGCTCTTTTGGTTCATTCACACCGCGCAGCATGTAGCGGCCGACCGAGACAAGCTCCTGCGCGCAGGGCTGTGCAGCGCGGGCGACGTCGTCCGAGATCAGGATCCTCTGACCCAACGACCGGTGCATCCCCGCGATGCGGGCGGCCTGGTTGACGGCCGGGCCGATCACAGTGAAGTCCAGCCGCGTCTCGGACCCGATATTGCCATAGAGAATTTCGCCCGAATGCAAAGCCAGTGTGTAGTTGGCCACCGGCAGACCCTGCTGACTGCGTCCCGCGTTCAATTCATCCATGCGGGACTGCAACAAAGGCACGGCGCTGAGCGCAGCGCGGGCGTCTTCGTCGATTTCACCGACGTCGAACATGGCCATCAGCCCGTCGCCCATGAACTTCAAGATGTTACCGCCCTTGTCATGAACCACGCCCACAGCCACGGCCAGATAGTCGTTCAGCATGTCGATGATCTCGTGCCCGGGCAGGTCCTCGGACAGAGTAGTGAAGCCCTCGAGGTCGAAATTCCAGATCACTGCATCGATTTGCTGTAAGGACCCGCGCCGGATTTCACCCGACAGAACCCGTCGACCGGCATCCCGGCCCAGGTATACCCGCATCAGATCCTTGGTCAGGTTCTGGTTCTTGGCGGATTTGAGCGCCAATCCCAGATGTGGCAGGACAGTGTGTATACGGTTCAGATCGCTGTCTTCGAATCCGGTCGGTGCGTCGCTGGTCCACGACATCAGAACGCCATCGCTGACCTTTTTCGTGCCGTTGGGGCGCAATTGTTTGACCCCTTCATAAGACAGACCCGTTGCATAATAATCGGTCGCTCCGATTTCACGCAGATCGTTCAGCAGGGGAAAGCGGCTAGGTTCGTTGTGGTCAACCAGTTTGACCCGGATTTCGTCCAAATCCTCGTTCAGCAGCGCATAGAGTGGGCTTTGCTGCCAAACCTCGCTGGGTGTATCCGTGTTTTCGAATTTCTCGGATTCGCCGCCCGTGCCGTTATACCAGCTATAACCGATGCCGCCGTAAACCGGATGGAGAGTCGATTGCGCCGCATGAAACCGCATCAACGGAATACCCATATTAACCAATTGGGTACAAAACCCTTCCAGCAGCTCTTCTTGCCCGGCCCCCTCCAGCCCCTTGTTGACCAGCCAATCGATCAGTGATTGCGTGGAAACCGAAGCGGAACCTAGAGAGGTCATTTTAATATCCATATCAAGCATGATCCCCATTTGGGGGTGGCACGTGGCAATTGCCAGAGTTCAATCCAAACCTGCCAACCTTTGCAACATTTGACGCAGCAGCGCAGCCTCTTCCGGTTTGAACAGGTCCGACAGTTTCGCATCATATTCGGCAGCAACGCCGTTCAAGTCACGATACACAGTTTGCCCTGCCGGTGTTAGTGCCAGCCATTCCGCCCGCCGATCAGTTTCGTCCCGTGTGCGTTTCAGATATCGACGCTCTTCCAGTTTGGCGACCGCACGGCTGATCTTGGTTTTGTGCATTCTGGCACGTTCACCAATTTCCTTGGCCGTCATCTCGCCAAATAGCCCCAGATGGAACAACACCCGCCATTCGGTTCTGAGCATCCCATATCGGCCCTTGTAGACAGCCTGAAATTCAAGCGAAGCCCGTTCGGCAGCCTGATTCAGCAGGAAGGGCAGAAAATTTTGCAGATCAAAGTCATCATTTTTTTCGGATTCATCGTGTGTCATGCTTGTTAGTTACAAAATCAACTATTAACCGACAAGCAGCAAACGGAGGAAAACGCAATGAATCGTCCGACTGATCCGCATACGCTGACACAGGCTGCAACGCCTGTCGGAACTCATGCGGGCTATATGCCCGGCTTTGGAAACGACTTTGAGACCGAGGCCCTGCCAGAGGCTCTGCCGCAGGGGATGAACAGCCCGCAACGGTGCAACTATGGTCTTTACGGAGAGCAGCTGAGTGGCACGGCCTTTACCGCCAACCCACCTGAACGCACCTGGTGCTATCGTATTCGCCCATCCGTAAAGCACTCACATCGTTATGAAAAAATCGATCTTCCATACTGGAAATCAGCTCCCTGCATCGACCCGGACGTGATCAGTCTGGGCCAGTATCGCTGGGATCCCGTCCCGCATTCCGATGAAGGTCTGAACTGGATGACCGGTATGCGGACCATGACGACTGCGGGTGATGTGAACACGCAGGTGGGCATGGCGTGCCACATCTATCTGGTCACGGAATCCATGGTCGATGACTACTTCTTCTCAGCCGACTCCGAACTGCTGGTGGTACCGCAGGAAGGGCGGCTGCGCTTTGCGACCGAGCTTGGAATCATTGACCTCGAGCCCAAGGAAATCGCGATCATCCCGCGTGGTTTGCTGTACCGGGTTGAGGTTCTGGAAGGCCCGGCGCGCGGCTTCGTCTGCGAGAACTACGGTCAGAAGTTTGAACTGCCGGGTCGCGGCCCGATCGGGGCCAATTGCATGGCGAACCCACGCGACTTCAAGGCACCGGTGGCGGCCTATGAGGATCGTGAAACCCCGTCTACCGTGACAATCAAATGGTGCGGGCAATTCCACACCACCAAGATCGGTCACAGCCCGCTGGATGTCGTGGCATGGCACGGAAACTACGCGCCCTATAAATACGACTTGCGCAACTATTGCCCCGTTGGCGCGATCCTGTTTGACCACCCCGACCCCTCGATCTTTACCGTTCTGACGGCCCCGTCCGGCCAGCCGGGTACGGCCAATATCGACTTTGTCCTGTTCCGTGAACGCTGGATGGTGATGGAAGACACGTTCCGCCCGCCGTGGTATCACAAGAACATCATGTCGGAACTGATGGGCAACATCTACGGCCAGTATGACGCGAAACCGCAGGGCTTTGTCCCCGGTGGCACGAGCCTGCACAACATGATGATCCCGCATGGCCCCGACAGGGAAGCCTTTGACAAGGCGTCATATTCCAATCTGGGGCCGGATAAGCTGGACCAGACGATGTCGTTCATGTTCGAAACCCGGTTCCCGCAGCATCTGACCCCGTTTGCAGCCACCGAAGCCCCGCTGCAGGATGACTATATCGACTGCTGGACATCACTTGAGAAGAAATTCGACGGGACACCAGGCAAGAAGTGATGGATGCCGGCTACATAGTCATCGCTGTGTTCTTGAGCATTTTCGGTATATCGATTTGGGTACGGCGCGGGCGCTGGAACGGCAAGCGCGACCACTACAAGCACAATCCAATGCCCGGCCATCGCCAGGAGGGTTCTTCCGGCGGGGCCGACCCGGGCAGCGACTGAAAGATGGAAGCAGGATTATGCGGCAAACCCTTTGCTGATGCCATGCTCGCAACGACGACAAAGACGACAAGGAAGACCGATGACTTTATTGAAATCCTGGGTGGCGTCGGCCAATGGCGCAACCCACCCATTTCCGCTGAACAACCTGCCATATGGTGTATTCTCAACCGAGGGTGATGATCCTCGCTGTGGTGTGGCCATTGGTGACATGATCCTCGACGTTACCGCAGCCGAGGCCGAAGGTCTGATCACCCTGAACGATGAGCCATTGTTCGACATGCCGTTCTGGAACCCTCTGATGGAGGAAGGTCCCGCGGTCTGGACCGCACTGCGCGAACGGCTGATCAGCCTGCTGGCCGAAGGTTCAGACGAGCAAGCCAAGGTCGAACCACTGCTCGTCAAACAAGATGACGCCGAAATGCACCTGCCCTTCGCGGTCAGTGAATACACCGATTTCTATGCTGGTCGGAACCATGCCTTCAATGTGGGCACCATGTTCCGGGGTCCGGAAAACGCACTGCCCCCGAACTGGCTGCATATTCCCATCGGCTATAATGGCCGGGCATCTTCGGTTGTCGTGTCGGGTACAGATATTCGCCGTCCCTGGGGTCAATTGAAATCCCCCGATCAGGACCTGCCCGCCTTCCTGCCCAGCCGTCGCTTTGATATCGAGCTTGAGATGGGCGCGATTGTCGGCACCCCCTCGGATGGTCCGATCACCGTGCAGGAAGCGGACGACAACATTTTTGGCTACGTCCTTCTGAACGACTGGTCTGCAAGGGACATTCAAGCCTGGGAATACCAGCCACTGGGCCCGTTTCAGGCCAAGGCTACTGCAACCTCGATCAGCCCCTGGATCGTGACCAAAGCCGCGCTAGAACCGTTCCGCTGCGATACTCCGGCCCGTGAGTTTGAATTGCTGGATCACCTCAAGGACCGCGGTCCAATGCTCTATGACATCGATCTGGCGATCACCATGGCACCTGAAGGGCAACCGGCCACGACGATTGCGCAGACCAACTACAATCAGATGTACTATTCGGCCGCTCAACAACTGGCCCATCACACCACATCCGGATGTCCGATGAATGCAGGCGACCTGCTGGGATCGGGAACCATCTCCGGGCCAACCAAACCGGAGCGTGGCTCGTTGCTTGAGCTCAGCTGGGGCGGCAAGGAACCCCTGACGTTGGACAGCGGTGAAACCCGCAGTTTCATCGAGGACGGCGACACCCTGACTCTGACTGGCAACGCCAATGGCGACGGCTACACAATCGGCTTCGGTGAGTGTGTCGGCACCGTTTTACCCGCTCTTGAGAACCCATATTCACGATAAGGAACCCACCATGGCCAAAGCATTCGCGTCCCAGGGGGACATGTCGGAAAAGAAAATCTCGTTCACCGAGGTGGGCGAGGGGCTCTATGCTTTTACCGCCGAAGGCGATCCGAATTCGGGCGTCATTATCGGGGACGACAGCGTGATGATCGTCGAGGCACAGGCGACCCCGCGCCTGGCAAACAAGGTCATCGAATGCGTACGGTCAGTTACAGACAAGCCAATCACGCATGTTGCCCTGACCCACTACCATGCCGTGCGTGTTCTGGGCGCAAGCGCATTTGGCGCTCAGCAGATTCTGATGTCGGACATGGCGCGCGCCATGGTCGTGGAACGCGGGCAAGAGGACTGGGACAGCGAATTCCAACGCTTTCCACGCCTGTTCGAAGGGCATGAAAGCATCCCTGGCCTGACCTGGCCCACCACAACTTTCAGCGACACGATGACTGTTTATCTGGGCAATCGCCGGATCGACCTGATGCATCTGGGTCGCGCCCATACGGCGGGCGATATCGTCATCCATGTGCCTGATCAGAACGTGATGTTCACCGGTGACATCGTCGAATATCACTCGGCCTGTTATTGTGGCGACGGCCATTTCAGCGACTGGGGTGACACGCTGGACGAGATCAAGTGGTTCGATGTCGACGCCATTGCACCGGGTCGTGGCGATGCGCTGGTCGGCAAGGACATGGTGAATGCAGCCATCGAGAATACCCGCGATTTCGTCGAAAGCACTTACCGCCCGGCAGCCAAAGTTGCTGCACGTGGTGGCAGTTTGAAGGAAGCATGGGACGCCGTGCGCGCCGAATGCGATCCGAAGTTCGCCGATTACGCGATCTACGAGCACTGTTTGCCGTTCAACGTGGCGCGCGCCTATGACGAGGCGCGTGGCATCGACACACCCCGGATCTGGACCGCCCAGCGCGACCTTGAAATGTGGGAGGCGCTGCAAGGGTGACGGAAAACGGCCCGATTTGATCCAGATCGTTTTGTGCGGCGGGATTCAATGAAACCATAAGCCAAGGCCTCCGGCGCCTGTCGCCGGGGGACAGGATTTGCAGCACATTGGTGCATCTGCTTGGGGGGAGCCCATGAACAAGATCTTTGAAACACCGCTTTACGGATATGAACGCAGCCCGGATCAGGACAGCCCGACGCCCGTCAGGCGCAAGGTTATCGTGATCGGTGCAGGCCCGGTTGGTCTGGCCGCCGCCATCGATCTGGCCCAACAAGGGGTCGAAGTTGTGGTTCTGGACGAGAACGACAAGGTCAGCTTTGGCAGTCGCGCCATCTGTTTTTCTCAACGCACCCTGGAAATCGCAGACCGGTTGGGTTGCGGTCAGCGATTGGTCGACAAGGGCGTTCTTTGGGACCGCGGCAAGGTCTTTTTCGATGATCGTCAGGTCTATGACTTCAACCTGCAACCGGATGAAGGCTATGCCAACCCCGCTTTCATCAACCTGCAGCAATACCACTTCGAAGATTACTTCGTCGAAAGGGTCCGTCAGCTACAGGCGGAAGGCGCACCCATCGAGATACGCGGCCGCAACAAGGTCGAAGCGATTGGCACCCACGACGATCACGTAAGGCTGGAGGTCGAAACACCTGAAGGCCCATACACAATCGAAGCCGAATGGCTGATCGCGTGCGACGGTGCGACCTCCCCCGCTCGGCGCATGTTGGGCATTGATTTCGAAGGGCGTGTTTTCGAAGACAACTTCCTGATCGCGGATGTGATCATGGATGCTGATTTCCCCTCGGAACGCTGGTTCTGGTTCGATCCACCATTCAATCGCGGGCAGTCCGCGCTTTTGCACAAGCAACCCGACAATGTCTGGCGCATCGACCTGCAACTGGGTTGGGACATCGACAAGGAACGCGAAAAGCGCCCTGAGAACGTGATCCCGCGCCTCAAGGCCATGCTTGGCGACGATGTCGAGTTCCAGTTGGAATGGGTTTCAATCTACACCTTCCAATGCCGACGCATGGAAAGCTTCCGCAAGGGTCGTGTCCTGTTCGCAGGCGACAGTGCGCATCAGGTCAGCCCATTTGGCGCGCGCGGGGCCAATTCAGGTCTGCAGGACACCGATAACCTGTGCTGGAAACTGAAACTGGTGCTGGATGGAAAAGCTCCCGATAGCTTGCTGGACAGCTACAATTCCGAACGTGTGCATGGGGCTGATGAGAACATCCAGAAGTCCAGCCGATCGACCGATTTCATCACACCGAAATCCGAGATGTCCCGAGTTCTGAGAGATGCGGTTCTGAATCTGAGCGAACAGTACGAATTCGCCCGTCCGTTGGTGAACTCAGGACGCCTGAGCCAACCTTGCACCTATGACGGCTCTTCGCTGAACTCTGCCGATGCTCTGGACGGCCCAACCCAGACGCGCCCCGGTTCAGCCTGCCCGGACGCACCGCTGGGTGAAGAGTTCCTGCTGCCCAAGCTGGCCGGAAAATTCACCCTGTTGACCATCGACGCAGATGCCCCGGAGATGCTGGAAGAAGACGGAGTCGAGGTCACACGATTGGCGCTGTCGGTCAAGGACGACCTGACACTGGCGCTCAAACGTCGCTATCTGGGCAATGCGACCAGCGCGGTTTATCTGATCCGACCAGATCAGCACGTGGCGGCGAGGCGCGATAGCTATGAAGAAAACAGTTTCCGGCATGCGATCCGCAGAGCCTGTGGTAAGGAGTAAGCGCAATGTCTGATCTGATCCTATCCCCGAATATTGCCAAGGCAGACGACTTCTATGCAGAGCTATTGGCGGCGCATGAAGGGCTTGAAAAAGCCGATAGCGACGCGCTGAACGCCCGACTGGTTCTGGTGCTGGCCAATCACATCGGCGACGGTGCAGTGCTGTCTGACGCCATTCGCGCTGCCGCTTTGGCCGACAATTGACGGCCCCCGACGTGAGCGAAGTCGTTCTTTACGACTATTGGCGGTCTTCGGCCAGCTATCGGGTGCGGATCGCCCTGAATTTGGCCGGGATCGACTATCGCGCGGTTGTTGTCGATCTGGTGGATGGCGAACACAAAAGCGATGCACATATTGCGCGAAACCCACAAGGGCTAGTTCCGGTTCTGGAAATTGATCGGCTACGGTTGACGCAATCTCTGTCCATCATCGACTATCTGGACAGCACGCGCCAACTGAACCTTCTGCCCGTTGATGCGGCAGAGCGTGCGCGTGTGCAGGCGCTGGCCTATGCGATAGCAGTAGACATTCACCCCGTTTGCAACCTTTCGGTTGCTCGTCATGCGACTACCCTCAGTAGAGACCCATCCGATATGCCCGGAGAGTGGATGCGACACTTCATCCGGCCAGGATTGTTGGCATTTGAGACCATGTTGGGTGAGTTTGAACAGGCCCCCTGTTGTGTTGGTTCACAGCCCGGTCTCGCCGATATCTGCCTGATCCCGCAGATCTACAACGCGCGCCGGTGGCAAGTTGATCTGTCGGACATGCCCCGTATTCTGGGAGTGGAAAAGGCCTGCGCCGATCACTCGGCTTTTGTCGCGGCGCACCCGGACGGACACGCCCCCCTATAACCTCGCACAGCCCCTGTGTGCGCGTGCGCCTAGGCGTCCGGTCTGATCGGTCTTAACTTTGTTTGACAAAGCAAAGAGGTCCGCATGCCCGAGATTACCGGTTACCACGCCCATGTTTATTTTGACGCCGACACACAGGACACGGCGCAACAAGTGTGTGAAGAAGCGGCCCGTCTGTTCCCTGTTCAGATGGGGCGCATGCATGCCCGCAATGTCGGCCCTCACCAGCGCTGGAGTTGTCAGTTGGGCTTCGCCGCTGACGCATTCGAGCAAGTCATTCCTTGGCTGATGCTGAACCGAAAGGGCCTGACGGTTTTCACCCACCCTGAAACGGGCAATCATCTGGCCGACCACCGGGATCGCGCAATCTGGATGGGTGAGATACTGGATCTGGACCTGTCGATTTTCGACAAGCTTTAACCCAACGCCCGCGCCTGATCCCGCAGCACGAATTTCTGCACCTTGCCAGTTGAAGTCTTCGGCAAGGTACCGAATACCACGGTCTTGGGCGCTTTGAAATGAGCCATGTTGTCCCGACAGAACGCGATCAGCTCCGCCTCGGTCGCGGTGGCATCAGGTTTCAGCTCGACAAAGGCGCAGGGGGTTTCGCCCCATTTCTCATCTGGCCGCGCAACTACGGCCGCCTCCATGACCGCGGGGTGTTTGTAAAGGATACCTTCCACTTCGACAGAAGAGATATTCTCGCCGCCTGAGATGATGATGTCCTTGGAGCGGTCCTTCAACGCGATATAGCCGTCAGTGTGCATGACACCCAGATCGCCGGACGCAAACCAGCCGCCCTGAAAGGCCCCATCCGTGGCATCGGGGTTCTTGAGGTACCCTTTCATCACCACGTTGCCTCGCATGAAAATCTCGCCCATGGTTTTGCCATCCGCCGGCACAGGTTCCTTCGTTTCGGGATCGGCCACCATCAGGCCAGACAGAGCCGTATATCGCACCCCCTGCCGTACTTTCAGAGCAGCGCGGTCTTCGGCCCCCTTCTCATTCCACTCTTCTTTCCAGGCGCAAACCACCGAAGGCCCATAGGTCTCGGTCAGGCCATAGACATGCGTGACCTCGACGCCCATAGCCTCCATGGCTTCGATCACTGCAGCAGGTGGCGGAGCGCCCGCAGTCATCACCTTGATCTGGTGATCGAAATCTTTCAGGTCATCCGGCGCGTGGGCCAGCATGTTCAACACGATAGGAGCCCCGCAGAAATGGGTGACTTTCTCATCCCGGAATGCCGCATAGATTGGCTCTGCACGGACGGCGCGCAAACACACGGAAACGCCTGCATTGGCAGCCATTGCCCAAGGGAAGCACCAGCCGTTGCAATGGAACATCGGCAGGGTCCAAAGATAGACCGAATGCTTGGGCATATCCCAGTCCAACAAATCCGACTGAGCATTCAGGTTGGCGCCACGGTGATGATAAACGACCCCTTTTGGGTTGCCTGTGGTGCCCGAAGTGTAGTTCAGCGTGATGGCATCCCATTCGTCCTCTGGCAGAGACCAGTCGAACTCAGCGTCTCCCTCAGAAATCAGGGCATCATAGGTCAGGCTACCGAGTTTTTCACCGCCGTCGAAACTGGGATCCTCTATGTCGATGATCAGAACTTCATGGTCGACCTGCTTCAGCGCCTCTTTCACAACGCCCGAAAACTCGAGATCGACCAGCAAAGCCTTCGCCTCGGCGTGGTTCAGGATGAAAGCGACAATCGGCGCGTCCAGCCGGGTGTTGATGGCGTTCAATACGGCACCCGCCATAGGCACGCCAAAATGCGCTTCATACATCTCGGGGATGTTTGCAGCTATGATTGAAACAGTATCGCCCTTTCCGATACCGCGTGCGGTCAAAGCGCCTGCCAGACGGCGGCAACGGGCATAGGTTTCCGCCCAAGTCTGACGGCGGTCGCCATACACGACAGACGGGTAATCCGGGTAGACCTGAGCTGTGCGCTCGATAAACGAAAGAGGAGACAGAGGCGTGTAGTTCGCCTGGCATCTGTCCAAATGACGTTCGTAGATATTCGTCGTGGCCATCCGCTGATCCTCCCAAATCGCAGTTTCGGCGAATTGAGCACAAACTTGTCCGTCTGACAAACCCGTAAAAATACGGCAGAACGTCTGACTGGCAATACGGATGATACGATCTGGCCCTATCTACATCAGGGCTTTCGCGGTGATCTGAAGCATCTTAAACACATGCCGGGTTATACTATTCCCTATCCCGTGCACCGCATCTCACTGAAAGGACTTGTCATGGACGGCACGTTCAACGAAAACGATCTTTCCCGCGTAGTTGAGGCCGATCGCGCCCATATCTGGCACCATCTGATCCAGCATAAACCCTTTGAAACCAATGACCCCCGCATCATTGTCGAAGGCAAAGGCATGCGCGTCTGGGATCAGAAGGGCAAAGAGCACCTGGATGCAGTTTCCGGCGGTGTCTGGACTGTCAACGTTGGCTATGGCCGCGAATCGATCTGTAAGGCCGTTTACGACCAGTTGATGAAGCTGTGCTATTTCGCCAACTCGGCCGGCTCGATCCCCGGCGCAATCTTCGCCGAGAAGCTGATCGATAAGATGCCCGGCATGAGCCGCGTATATTACACAAACTCGGGCTCTGAGGCGAACGAGAAGGCGTTTAAAATGGTGCGCCAGATCGCGCACAAGAAGTACGGCGGCAAGAAGACCAAGATCCTGTATCGCGACCGGGACTATCACGGCTCAACGCTGGCAACCATGTCGGCAGGTGGTCAGGACGAGCGTACTGCGCAATACGGCCCCTTCGCGCCTGATTTCGTGCGTGTGCCGCATTGCATGGAATATCGCAAGCACGAGCTTGACGGCGCGCCCGAAGAGAACTTCGGCGAATGGGCTGCGGACCAGATCGAAGAAGTCATTCTGCGCGAAGGCCCCGACACCGTTGGTGCGCTGTGCCTTGAGCCGGTGACTGCGGGTGGCGGCGTGATCGAAGCGCCCGAGGGTTACTGGCAGCGCGTACAAGAGATCTGCAAGAAATACGACGTACTGCTTCATATCGACGAGGTCGTCTGCGGCGTAGGCCGGACCGGCACATGGTTCGGTTATCAGCAATACGGCATCAAGCCCGACTTCGTGACCATGGCCAAAGGCGTAGCCTCAGGCTATGCGGCGATTGCCTGCATGGTCACCACCGAGGAAGTCTTTGACATGTTCAAGGATGATGCCTCGGACCCGATGAGCTATTTCCGCGATATCTCGACCTTTGGCGGCTGCACCGCTGGTCCGGCTGCAGCGATCGAAAACATGCGTATCATCGAGGATGAAAACCTGCTGGGCAATTGCGCGGCAATGGGTGACCGCATGATGGGCAACCTTCAGGCACTGATGGAAAAACACAAGGTCATCGGTGACGTCCGCGGCAAGGGCCTGTTCCTGGGTGCCGAATTGGTTGCGGATCGTGGCTCGAAAGAGCCGGTGGACGAGAAACTCGCGCAGGCCGTTGTCGCCGACTGCATGGCGCAGGGCGTGATCATCGGCGTCACCAACCGCTCGATCCCGAGCCGTAACAACACTCTGTGCTTCTCGCCTGCGCTGATTGCAACGGCGGATGACATTGACCAGATCACCGACGCCGTCGATGGCGCGCTGGGACGTGTGTTCGGGTAGACAGTTCCGCAATTGAACAGTTTGAAGCCGGCGCATTGTGCGCCGGTTTTTTTGACCTCGGTTCGTGCTTTGGCAATCGATCACACGGAAACCGTTTTCTAGAATGAACCCAAAGACGGATACGTTCCGAAGCCAATTGGAAGTTTGACAGGTAAAAGTCGCAAACCGATTTGAATAACGGCCTGTAAAAGAGCGCGACACGACAGGGCCACTTAGCTTGGCGGGTTGTTTTCACAGCCTTGATTTCGATGAAACAACTGGTAAAGGATGGCCTGCTTTGCCTCATATCCTTGAGGAGCTCGCCTGGACCTCTTATCACTGCCTCAAGATACACATTTAAGGTGCTAAATGACTACCCAAATCAACGTTCTCGCTCACCACAAATGTGGTACACGCTGGTTAAGATCAGTTTTGATACGAGTAGCCGACGACAACAACCTTTCCTTTCTTGAATCGAATGTGGGAGTTTTTGATCGACCCAACGTATCGATTTTTTTTGCGTCAAACTCGTTTTACCCCAATTTGGCAAATTCAATCGACCTGCCCACAATTCACGTGATCAGAAATCCATTGAACTTGATTTGTTCCGCCTATCACTCGCACCTCAAAACACACTCGCTCGATGGATGGGAAATACTCGAGGCTCAGCGAAACACTCTGAACAACTGCGGAAAAAATGAAGGGCTGTATCTGACCCTTTCGTTTCTCCAACAACTGGAGTTTTTCCCCAGAACGCCTGGTCCGCTCTGTTCGCTTTCTGCCTGGGACTTCGACGACTCCAAAATACTCACCTTACGATCAGAAGATCTATTCGAGGACATGAACGGGTGCTTGGGAAAGGCCTTGAAAAGTGTAGGCATTGATAACCTCGCGCTACCGCAAAACAGTGAATTCTCATTTGAGAAATTCTCACTGGGCCGGAAACAAGGCGTTGTTGACGAAGCCTCACACTATCGATCAGGAGGCCAGGTAGATACCTGGCGCGATGAGCTTCCTGAACCTATCATCGACTATGTGAGGACGCACTACAGGGACTTGCTTGAGCGTTTTTACCCAGAAACACTGACTTAACCAATTGCGTCGAGTGTTCGCGCAAGGCGCAAAGTCAGCGATAGCCTAGGTTGCGTAAAGGAGCGGTAGAAACTTGATCACGAATCGTGTTGCGTCCCGCCAGTTTCAACCTAACAAGGCCGATTTACACACGGCAATTCCCTGAGAATTCGAACTTCAGGGAATGGGGGGCTCACTGGTGTAGTCAAGGAGATACCGACCCTGAAAACGCTTAAAGAAAAAAGGCCGCCCCAAACGGGACGGCCTTTCTTTCACTGTCTCTCGAAAGAGGATCAGGCGGTCAGAGCGGCCTGAGCTTTGGCGACGATCGCGCCGAACGCTTCCGGTTCGTGCACGGCCAGGTCGGCCAGAACTTTGCGGTCCACTTCGATACCGGCCAGGTTCAGGCCGTTGATGAAGCGGGAATAGGTCAGTGCCTCGTCGTGCGAACGGACAGCAGCGTTGATACGCTGAATCCACAGCGCGCGGAAGTTGCGCTTGCGGTTCTTGCGGTCGCGGGTTGCATACTGGTTGGCCTTGTCGACGGCCTGACGGGCAACTTTGAAGGTGCTCTTGCGGCGGCCATAGTAACCTTTGGCGGCCTTGATGACCTTCTTGTGACGGGCGTGAGTTACGGTTCCACCTTTAACGCGGGACATCTCTTAATCTCCTCTTAGCGGTCGTAGGGCATGTAGCCCTTGACGATCTTGGCGTCGGGGGCGGACAGGGTGGTGGTGCCACGGGCGTCACGGATGAATTTCTTGGTCCGCTTGATCATGCCGTGCCGTTTGCCGGCCTGGCCTGCCATGACCTTACCGGTCGCAGTCACCTTGAAGCGCTTTTTGGCGCTCGATTTGGTCTTCATCTTAGGCATTTCCGTCTCCTTTTCCGGGTTCGGTTCAAAACGCGACTCGGCATGCCATCTCGGCCGGTCACGCGATCAGAAGCGCCATTTACGCAAGTTCCGTCATACTGGCAAGGGGGATTCGACCAGAATCTGTGGTTTTAGCGGGGACGGTCTGGCACCGGGGCGACAGTTGCCGCCCCGGTGGATTGGATTAATGCTCAAACTTGCGGATTTCACCGGTTTTCAGCCGTTCGGCGTAAGACGCCAATTCCTGACGCACCACTTTCATAAGGAAGTAGAGCGCGAAGACGTTCACCACAGCCATCGCGAAGATTGCCGCATCCGAGAAGTCGATGACCGGGCCAAGGTTGGCCGCTGCACCGATAACCACGAAGACGCAGAAGATGATCTTGAACACCAGTTCTTTGGTGTGACCTTCCCCGAACAGGTAAGTCCAGGCCTTGAGGCCGTAGTAAGACCAGCTGATCATGGTTGAGAAGGCAAACAGGACCACGGCAATAGCCAGGATAAAGGGGAACCAGCTGAAAGCGCTGCCAAAGGCGGCTGAGGTCAGGCTGACACCTGAATTGCCATCAACGGTCGCGATAGCGTTACCCGCTTCGTTCAGCATGTACTTGCCGGTTTCCGGATCAATGATCAGCTGCTGCGTGATGATGATCACCAGCGCGGTCATGGTACAGATCACGACCGTGTCGATGAACGGCTCAAGCAGCGAGACGAACCCCTCGGTGATAGGTTCCTTGGTCCGCACGGCCGAGTGGGCAATCGCCGCCGACCCAACCCCCGCTTCGTTCGAAAACGCAGCACGGCGGAAGCCTTGAATCAGCGCGCCCACCATGCCACCTGCAACGCCGAGGCCAGTAAAGGCACCTGCGAAGATCTGGCCAAAGGCCCAGCCGATCTGATCTGCATGCATGAAGATGATGACCAGCGCGGCCAGCACATACATCACACCCATAAAGGGCACGACTTTCTCGGTCACCCGTGCGATGGACTTCAGGCCACCGACGATCACAGCAAACACGATGGCAGCAAAGACCAGCCCCGTGATCCAGCCGGGATAATCGCCCACGATGCCTGCGATCTGCTGATGTGCCTGATTGGCCTGGAACATGTTGCCCCCACCCAGCGCGCCAAGGATACAGAAGATCGAGAAGAGAACCGCAAGGATCTTGCCCCCCGGCAGGCCAAGCTCAGCAAACCCTTTAGACATATAGTACATCGGGCCGCCCGAAACGGTGCCATCATCGTATTCGTTGCGGTACTTCACGCCCAGCGTACATTCGGTGAACTTTGACGCCATGCCCAGCAGGCCCGCGATAATCATCCAGAATGTGGCACCTGGTCCCCCGATCCCGATAGCAACCGCCACGCCGGCGATGTTACCAAGACCAACCGTCCCGGAAAGCGCCGTGGCCAGAGCCTGGAAATGGCTGACCTCACCGGCATCGTTCGGATCGGAATAGTCACCTTTGACAAGGCTGATCGAGTGTCCGAAAAAACGGAACTGCACGAAGGCGAAGTAAAGCGTAAAGACTGTAGCCGCGACCACCAGCCACCCTACGATCCACGGGAAACCAGTTCCCGGGAACGGTGCAAAGATAAAGCTGACGAACGGCCCGGTTGCATCGGCAAAGGCCTGATTGATTTTGTCATCAAGGCCCGGAGCCTCTTGCGCCGAAGCTGCGGTGGCCATCATGGCGGCAACCGCAGAAAGATACAGGTGTTGTAGCGTTTTCATTGATCTGCCCACCTCAATTTACAACTGTGACCGGAACGTCGGCATGCATCACAAGGTTCTGTGTCGAACTGCCGAAGATACGTTTCTTGATCCCATCAGACGAAGACCGGCCCACAACAATCTGAGAGCCGCCGTTTTCGACTGTGATGGCGTTCAGAGTTTCCGCCACATCACCATGACGAACAACGCCCTGCGCCGCGAATCCAGCCGCCTTCAGGGCATCAACAGCAGGCGTCACAATGCGCGACGTTGCCAGATCCACCTCTTCTTCGCGCCGCTTATGGCGCTGAGCGTTTTCTTCCGGTGTCTGAAACGTGTAAGGGGACCATTCGATTACATAAGCGACCACCAACTCGCATGTTCCGATCAGCTTTGCCAGGTCTTTGGCAAAGGTAATCGCACGTTCGCCGGTCTCTGTCCCGTCGAGTCCTATGACAATCTTTGTTGTCATCTCGTTCCTCCGTTATTGTTGTTAAGTCCGGGGCCCGTGCCCCCGGCAGGGCAGCCGGAACTTGAAACTTTGGCTGAGACTGCCCTTGGGTCAATTATCAGGAAATTCTACCTACGAATGAAGCCCATTGTGCCAAAGTCGCCCCTCCGAGTCAAATTTCTCTTAAAAATCAATATTTTCACCAGAAACAAAAAGAAAACGACCGCTTCACGAGCGGCCGTTTGTCAGTCTCTGCTGATGTTTCACATCAACTTTCTATTCAGGATCGGTACTATAGATCAGGCGTTCATCGCAGGGGGCCACACGCAGAATATTGGTTGTGCCCGGAACGTTGAAAGGCACACCGGCCGTGACTACGATTTGATCTGCTTCGGATGCAAATCCCCCGGCCCGCGCGGCTCGGGCTGCGTTGACCACAGCGCCCTTGAATCGTTGCAGTTCCGGCGTCATGACGCAATTGCACCCCCAACTCAGACATAGCCTGCGCGCCGTGCCCCTTTGCGAGGTCATGGCAATGATCGGCACTCCAGGACGTTCCCGTGCGGTCAACGATGCTGTTGTACCGCTCTGAGTGAAACAGCAGATGGCCTTGATGTCGGTCTTTTCGGCGATCTCACGCGCAGCGGCAACGATCCCGTCTGCAACAGTGGTCCCCTTGGCCGTGCGCGAGGCTGCGATGATCTGCGTATATGTCGGGTCAGCTTCAACTTCGATGGCAACCTTGTTCATGGTTTGCACGGCTTCGATCGGATACGCACCAGCCGCCGATTCCGCGCTGAGCATGATGGCATCCGTCCCTTCATAGATTGCGGTTGCCACATCCGACACTTCGGCCCGTGTCGGCATCGGGCTTTCGATCATGCTTTCCAGCATTTGTGTGGCGACAATGACAGGCTTGGCAGCCCCGCGGCATCTACGAACCAGCCGTTTCTGGATCGGAGGCACGGCAGACACGGGCAGTTCCACACCCAGATCGCCCCGTGCCACCATGATTCCGTCCGACGCATCAAGGATGTCGTCGAACGCCTCAACTGCGGCGGGCTTTTCAATCTTGGACAGGATCGCGGCGCGGCCATCGGCAAGCGCGCGGGCTTCGAAAACGTCCTTGGCGCGCTGCACGAAGCTCAGCGCCAACCAGTCGACACCCAGTTGACAGACAAACTCCAGATCGTCGCGATCTTTTGCTGACAAAGCTGCCAACGGCAACACTACATCAGGAACATTCACCCCTTTGCGGTTCGAGATCGTACCCCCAACTTCAACCGTGCAATTGGCGAAGTCCTGACCGCAGTCTTGAACGGTCAGACGGATCTTGCCGTCATTCACCAGCAGGCGCGCGCCTGGTTCAAGTGCAGCAAAAATCTCGGGGTGCGGCAGGCAGACCCGATTGATGTCGCCAGCAGCGGGGTCAAGGTCGAGGCGGAAAGCCGCGCCTTCTTCCAGCTCCTCTGCCTCATTGGCAAAAACACCAACACGTAGCTTGGGACCCTGAAGGTCGGCCAAAATGGCTATCGGGCTGTCCAGGTCTTTTTCAACCTGTCGAATGATCTTGTGCCGTTCGCGGATCTCATCATGACTGCCATGGCTCATGTTCAGACGAAAGACATCCGCACCAGCCTCGTGCAAGGCTCGAATGGTGTCATAGTCACTGGACGCCGGCCCCAGCGTCGCCACGATTTTCACATTTCTCAGGCGTCGCATTGGTATTGACCTCCTTACGTCATCTCAGGTCTGCAGATCAGCTTCCGCAAAATGTTACCGCAAACATCATTTCGATGCTTATTGCGCAATTCCCTTTTCAAAGCAACTGCCCTACACCTGCGGCAAACTAGATGACAGGCTCATGACATACACCCCGTTTTTCGTCCACGGTGCGGACCGCCCGTCGCGCTGGCTGATCACATGCGACCACGCAACCAATACTGTCCCCCCCGAGGTGAACGGCGGCAACCTTGGCCTGCCGCGCGAGGACATGGAACGTCACATCGCCTATGACGTCGGAGCGTATGAGGTATCGAAGCATCTGGGCGAAATCCTGAACGCGCCGGTGGTTGCCGCCAACTTCTCGCGCCTTGTGATCGATCCCAACCGCGGAGAAGACGATCCGACATTATTGATGAAGCTCTACGACGGCTCGATCATTCCCGGCAACCGCCACGCGGACGCAGCCGAACGTGAACGGCGCCTGAACATGTGCTACCGCCCCTATCACGAGGCATTGGCCCAACTGGCGGCGCTGCCGCACGCTGTGATCGTTTCGATGCATTCCTTTACGCGACAATTGCGCGGACGCGACCCGCGCCCGTGGCACATCGGCGTGCTGCACACCCCGGACGAACGGTTTTCGCGCCCCTTGGTCGACCGGCTGCAACGGGAAGATGACCTGTGCGTTGGCGTCAACGAACCCTATACTGGCGTGTTGCCGGGTGATGCCATTGACAAGCACTGCACCGCTTTTGGCCGTCCCAATGCATTGATCGAGCTGCGCAATGATCTGATTGCGGATCACGCCAGGCAGAGGGAATGGGCGGAGCGGTTGGCGGTGATCCTGCAGGACGCTCTGGCGGACAGCGGCCTTTAGACTTCCACTGTTGCAGTGCCGGCGAGGCAGGTTCATTCCCGTTGATCGTTGCACCCGTCGCGTTCTTGATGCCTCTGGTCGTAACCCCGCCAGCAAAGCTTCCACAATTTTACGATTGCCCACCCGACAAACAGGATCAGCGGAACAAGAAGCAAACCATATAATGCCTCAATAGGCTCGTAATCCAAGGGTGATGGCGAGAACGGCACGAACTTGAATGGTAAAGACATTGCTTGAAAACTCTCCTAAAGCATAAAACGCATCGCGAAACCTATGAAAAATCCGGTATAGCCTTACCTAGAGAAAGTAGCATCTGTGGGAAATTGCAACATGGACAAGCAAACCGAAATCGAACTTCAGGCCGCCGCGTTTCGCCGGTTGCAACAGCATTTGATGGAAGACCGCAAGGACGTCCAGAATATCGACATGATGAACCTCGCCGGGTTCTGCCGCAACTGCCTGTCACGCTGGTATCAGGAAGCAGCCAACGAAAAGGGGATCGAGATGGGCAAAGACGAGGCCCGCGAGATTTTCTACGGCATGACGATGGACGAGTGGAAATCAAACTACCAGACCGAGGCCAGCCCCGAGAAACAGGCAGCTTTCAAAGTCGCGTTCGAAGAGAATGTAACGAAAAAGGGCTGAGTCCAAAACAAAAATGGCCCGCCAGAACGGCGGGCCTTTTTTTTAGATCGCTGCCTTACGGCTTTCGTCCAGGTAGATCTCGCGAAGGCGTTTGGCAATCGGCCCCGGTGTACCGTCGCCCAGCGCGACCCCATCAATCTCGACCACGGGCATAACGAAGGCACTGGCCGAGGTTGTAAACGCCTCATCCGCCTCTTTGGCTTCGTCGATAGTAAACAGACGCTCTTCAACTTCCATCTGGGCTTCTGCCGCCATGCGCAGCACAGCCTTGCGGGTGATCCCGTGCAGGATGTCGGTGGACAATGGGCGGGTGACAATCTTGCCGTTCTTGACGAAATAGGCGTTGTTGCTGGTGCCCTCGGTCACAAAACCGTCTTCAACCAGCCATGCGTCGTCGCAGCCTGCTTTCTTGGCCATCATCTTGCCCATCGACGGGTACAGCAATTGCACGGTTTTGATGTCACGACGGCCCCAGCGGATGTCTTCGATCGAGATGATCTTTGCACCTTTCTGTGCAGCCGGACTGTCGGCCAATCCCGGCTTGTTCTGAGTGAACAGAACGAGGCTGGGCTTGGTATCAGCCGATGGGAACACGAAATCCCGGTCGCCGTCACTGCCGCGCGAGACCTGCAGATAAACCAGACCTTCCTCAATGCCGTTCAGCTCCACCAGCTTGCGGTGAATCGCCAGCAGTTCGTCCTTGGTGCAGGGCTCGGCCATCTCCAACTCGTCCAGAGACCGCTTCAGACGCACCGCGTGACCTTCGAAATCGATCAGCTTGCCATCCAAAACACTGGTGACTTCGTAAACCGCGTCTGCAAATAGGAAGCCACGGTCAAAAATGGACACCTTGGCCTCGGTCTCGGGCAGGTATTCGCCATTTACGTAAACGGTGCGGGTCATGTTTTGTCTCCTCAGCCCCAGAGCGCCGCTTTGGGCGGGTGAACTCCGGCGTCGTCAAAAGTCAGCGGGGTGTCGCGGTCTTCGGCCAACAGAAGCGGGCCGTCAAGGTCCGTTACCATCGCACCTTGCGCCAGCAATGTCGCAGGCGCCATGGCAAGCGAGCTGCCGACCATGCAACCAACCATGATGTCATAGCCTTCGGCGATCGCAGCCTTACGCAACTCCAACGCCTCGGTCAGGCCACCAGTTTTATCGAGCTTGATATTGATGACATCGTATTTGCCCTTCAGCTTTGGCAGGCTGGCACGGTCATGGCAGGATTCATCGGCGCAAACAGGTACAGGACGCTCCATCCCGATCAGCGCATCGTCTTCCCCTGCCGGCAAAGGTTGCTCAACCAGTGCCACGCCCAGCCGCACCAGATGCGGGGCGAGGTCGGCGTAAACCTCGGCAGACCAGCCTTCGTTCGCATCTACGATGATCTTAGAGTTCGGAGCACCGTCGCGCACTGCCTCAAGCCGGGGCATGTCATCAGGCGTGCCAAGCTTGATCTTCAGAAGCGGGCGATGCGCGTTCTCGGCCGCCTGAGCTTGCATCGCCTCCGGAGTGTCCAACGACAGTGTATAGGCCGTGATCTCAGGGCCGGGCACCGGCAGGCCAGCCAGATCCCAGGCACGCTTGCCAGCGCGTTTGCATTCCAGGTCCCACAACGCGCAATCCACGGCGTTCCGGGCAGCACCCGCAGGCAAAAGGTCTTTCAGCGACTGGCGCGAAAAATCTACAGGCAGACCGGCTATCTCGGCCTCGACCGACTCGAGCGTTTCGTCATAGCGCGCATATGGAACGCATTCGCCCCAGCCCTGATGCGCTCCGTCCGATACCCGAACCGTCAGCACCTTTGCTTCAGTTCGCGACCCGCGCGAGATGGTAAATACCTGCGCCAGCCGAAACACATCGCGAGAGACCTCTATCTGCACGCACCCGCTCCTTCATATTTTGCCAAATGCTTTTGCCGGAGGCGGATGAACCCGCCACCGGCACCTGTCTCAGATCACATCGCAGCCAGCGCGTCCACCAGCTTGCCCGAACCAAAGCGGAACGGGTCGGTCGCAGGCAGGCCCATGTCGGCTTCGATCTTGGCCAGATAAGCAGCGGCGTCCTCTTCGGACATGTGCTGCGTGTTGACCGAAACGCCGACGACCTGACAATCCGGGTTTGCTACTTTGGCCAGTGCCAGCGCGGTGTCGCGCAGGGTCTCTAAAGACGGCTGCTGATAGGTCGGCAAGCCGCGCATATGCTCACGGGTCGGTTCGTGGCTCAGGATCAGGGCGTCCGGCTGGCCGCCGTGGATCAGCGCCATCGTCACGCCAGAGTAAGACACGTGGAACAAGGAGCCCTGCCCTTCGATCAGGTCCCAGTGGTCGTCATCATTATCAGGCGTCAGCCATTCGATCGAACCGGCCATGAAGTCGGCAATGACTGCATCAAGCGGCACACCATCACCGGTGATCAGAATGCCCGTCTGACCGGTCGCACGGAAGGTCGATTTCATGCCACGCTTGCGCATTTCAGCATCCATCGCCATGGCGGTGTACATCTTGCCGACCGAACAATCGGTGCCCACGGCCAGACAACGCTTGCCCTTGCGCTTGATTCCGTTGGCAATCGGGTAATCGACTTCGGGCACACGCACATCGTGCAGCTTTTGACCGGTCGCTTCGGCAACGGCCACCAGATCGGGCTCATCGCGCAACAGGTTGTGCAGGCCGGAAGCCAAGTCAAACCCTTCCTCCAGCGCCATGACCAGAACCTTTTTCCATTCCTGACTGATCACACCGCCACGGTTGGCCACGCCGATCACCAATGTCTTGGCTCCGGCCTCTTTCGCCTCGGTCAGGGTCATATCTGTCAGGCCCAGGTCAGCCTTGCAGCCGTCCATACGGTATTGGCCGACGGCGTTTTCCGGGCGCCAGTCCTTGATGCCCACAGCCACTTTGGCCGCCAATTGGTCGGGCGCATCGCCCAAGAACAGCAGGTACGGTGTCTCGATCATTGCGGTCACTCCTTTGATTCCGGCTTAAGCTAGAGAAGCGGCAAAACGAGCGTTTCGCGTTTTGATCTGCGAAACACAGCCTACGCGCGATGTTCTTGCACGTTTTTTTGCAATGGCGCAAAATTCTTCGAAGTTTTCAAAGTGATTAAACTTTAATCACCCCTCCTTCAGCTTCTCGCATACTATATTCTGCAACCGCATTGCCGCAGGCGCACAATCGCCCTTGCGCCACGTTGCGCAATTTAATACCTCATTGAGCAGAAAAATCGCAACTTCATTACCCACACGAGGTCCAGATGAGCTTCCGCATCCAACCCGCTGCCCCTGCACGTCCCAATCGCTGTCAGCTATTCGGTCCGGGATCGAACACCAAACTGTTCCCGAAAATGGCAGCATCTGCTGCGGATGTGATCAACCTCGATCTTGAGGACTCGGTTGCACCTTCGGACAAGGATGCGGCCCGCGCCAATGTCATCGAAGCGCTGAACACTGTGGACTGGGGCAACAAATACATGTCCGTCCGGATCAACGGATTGGATACCCCGTACTGGTACCGCGATGTAGTTGATGTGCTGGAACAGGCAGGCGATCGTCTGGACCAGATCATGATCCCCAAAGTCGGCTGCGCGGCCGATGTTTATGCAGTGGATGCTCTGGTCACTGCGATCGAGCGCGCGAAGGGCCGTACCAAACCGATCAGCTTCGAGGTTATCATCGAATCTTCTGCTGGTATCGCCCATGTCGAAGAGATCGCAGCTTCTTCCCCCCGCCTGCAAGCCATGAGCCTTGGAGCCGCGGATTTCGCTGCTTCGATGGGGATGCAAACCACCGGCATCGGCGGCACACAGGAAAACTACTATATGCTGCGTGACGGCGAAAAACACTGGTCCGACCCGTGGCACTGGGCGCAGGCCGCCATCGTTGCCGCCTGCCGCACCCATGGCGTGTTGCCGGTGGATGGGCCGTTCGGTGACTTCAGCGATGACGAAGGGTACATCGCTCAGGCGAAACGCTCGGCCACGCTGGGTATGGTCGGCAAATGGGCGATCCACCCCAAGCAGATCGCGCTGGCCAATCAGGTATTCACCCCGTCGGACGAAGCCGTTTCCGAAGCCCGCGAAATTCTTGCGGCAATGGAACAAGCCAAGGCAAATGGCGAAGGCGCGACCGTCTACAAAGGGCGTTTGGTCGACATCGCCTCGATCAAGCAAGCCGAAGTCATTGTGGCACAGGCCGAACTGATTGCGGCGGGCAGCTAAGTCACAAAGAAAGGGCGCTCAACCGAGCGCCCTTTTTATTTTTCAACGGCCAAAGACCTCATTGGGCGTCCATGTGAAGCGCTCACCTTTTTTTCCTGACTTCATCATCAGGCAAGACGTTCCCAGTTTCTGATAGTAAACAATCTTCAATGGGTACCAGCCCGCTTTGGGCACTTCTACTTCGGTACGTTGATTGGCTTCACACCCTTGAATACCAGTTACGCGGCCAATCTGTTGACCACCAACCGAAGCTTCTATCCCGTCATTCGACCACGTTTCCAACTCGTAAATTCCGGGTGAGTCAAACCGCATATACCCTGTCACCTCGGCGGCAACATTGTAAGCCTGGTCGAACGTCATAACGTCCTCACCCTTACTGGTGTCCCTGTAATCCAACCCACGCAACGGCTTTCCGGGCTTCGCCTGAGACAGCAGGCTTTTTGCCTGACTCAGATCTCGGATCTTCTTATGTTGGTTGCCTGTACCATAATATTTCACGTTTAACCCTGCCTTCGGGGAGGGCTGTGGATTGGCAGGTTGCAGTTTCAGCGGGGCGGACAAAGCAACCCCGGCAACTACCGACATGGCAACTCCGGTCGCCACTGTTCGAACGAGTTTCATCATAATCTCCCTGTTTGCGTGCCGTTTTGGCTGGGCGTATCCCCTGGCAACGTCATTACTAAGACACTAGGCCCTGTATATTTGCCCTGCAAGAGAGTGAAGCTTCACAATTTAAGAGTTCACGCCCGCAAATCCTTGGGCGATCCCATGACCACATAGGATGTGATCGAGGTGACATGCGGTAGCGTTCCCAGCACCTCGGTGTGAAAAGTTTTGTACGATGGCAGATCGGCGCATTCGACGCGCAGCAGGTATTCGATTGTGCCCGTAATGTTGTGGCATTCGACAACTTCTGGGGCTTGTTGCAGGGCCCGTTCGAACCCTTCCTGAGCTGCTTTTGTGTGTTCGCCGAGACCCACTCCGATGTAAGCCACAAAGCCGACACCCATGGCCACCGGATCCAGAACTGCACGATAGCCAGTGATCACGCCGGCCTTCTCAAGCTCTTGAACACGGCGCAAGCAAGCAGAGGGCGACAGGCCGACCCGCTCGGCCAATTCCAGATTGCTGATACGCCCGTCTCGGGTCAATTCTTGCAATATCTGGCGGTTTATTTGGTCATTTTTCATCATAGATTGCAGAAATACCGGAAAGACGCACGAAAAAGCAATTACATTTGCCAGTACTCGGACGATACTCCGCAGCATGACTTACGACATTCTGCTGGCCCTGATCGCCTTTGCCTTTGTAACCTCGATAACCCCGGGGCCAAATAACCTGATGCTGATGGCATCGGGGGCGAATTTCGGCTTTCGACGTTCGGTCCCGCATATGTTGGGTATTGGCCTTGGCTTTACCTTCATGGTTCTGCTTGTCGGAGCCGGGCTGGTGCAGGTCTTTGACCGGTATCCGGTCAGCTATTCCATCCTGAAAGTCGTATCCGTGATCTACCTGCTTTACCTGGCATGGAAGATCGCACATGCCGCACCTGCTCAGGGTACCGAAACGGTTGGCGTACCCATGACATTCCTGCAAGCGGCCGCTTTTCAATGGGTGAACCCAAAGGCGTGGGCGATGGCACTGACCGCCACAACCGCTTACACGCCAAACCAGACCCTACACGCGATTGTTCTCGTGGCGCTGGTTTTCGGGGCGGTCAACCTGCCGTCGGTCAGCACCTGGACCTTTCTCGGACAGCAGATGGCCCGGGTTCTAACGAACCCGCGCCGATTGGTTGTTTTCAACTGGACAATGGCGGTGCTGCTTGTGGCCTCGCTCTATCCGGTTCTCTGGCCTGATTGAGTTACTTCAGGGGCAGACAGATTTCCGTCAGAAGGTCCTCGGGCGCGGTGTTGCGAGGGTCATTGAGGTAGATTTCATAGCAAGGTTGATCGGCTGGTTCTTCACCTGATTCAGGAAGCCAATTGCCAAACAGGCTGTGATAAGCCGCAGCGATCCCGGAATATGGCCCCTTGTACGTCAACACAGCAGTCTTGCCGCCTGGGATCGCCATCTCCTCCAGTCCATCAGGCACCGCATCACCACAAAACTCAGCACCTGCATAGCTACGCAGCTGATCTTCGGGCACGTCATCCGGACTATCGAGGTAAAGAGCCAGAACAGGCCCGACCTGCGGCCAAAGCTGGCGGGACTCGCACATGGCCCCGAATGCCTCAAAGCTTTTGCCGATTTCGGAATACGCACCTTGATGCGGCAATGCAATGACACGGCGGGCGGGTTCTGTTCGGGTGGTAATCGGGTGCATTGGATAGTCTCCGGTTCTGAAATTGGGATGGGCCGGCATGAACTGTCCGGCCTTGCGAAAGGCAGCAGGGCTGCTGCCGTAGGCCTCGGAAAAGGCCCGTGCAAAAGAGGTAGGGTTGGGATACCCGACAGACAGCGCAATATCGGGAATGGCCCGATCCGACCGCACCAGACATGTGGCCGCTCGGTGCAATCGTATACGACGCACTGCCTGAGCACATGTTTCACCAGTCAGGGCGCGAAATACCCTGTGCCAGTGAAACCGGGACATGGCGGCAACGTCGGCCAGCGCATCCAGCGACAAGTCCCCAGCGGGGTTGTCATGAATATACGCCAAGACGCGCAACACGCGGTCTTCATAGCTGGTGGCCATCGGTGTCCTTCCTTCTCTTTGCTCACCTGAGATTGCATATCCTCAACACACAAATCTTGCTGAGTTGCATCCGGAGCAACGTCAGGCCATATAGCAGAGAACTTTCGCGTTGAGAGGCGTCATGACCCAGTATCTGGATTTCGAAAAACCGCTGGCCGAGATCGAAGGCAAAGCTGAAGAGCTGCGTGCGCTGGCCCGCACCAACGAAGAGATGGACGTGGCCGAAGAGGCCGCCGCGTTGGATGCCAAAGCCGCCAAGCTTCTGGATGAGCTTTATGCCGATCTGACGCCCTGGCGGAAATGTCAGGTGGCGCGTCACCCGGAACGCCCTCATTGCAACAATTACGTGGACGCTCTGTTCACCGAATTCACCCCACTTGCCGGTGATCGCAATTTTGCCGACGATCTGGCTGTGATTGGCGGGCTTGCACGCTTCAACGATCAACCGGTCATGGTGATCGGTCATGAAAAAGGCAGCGATACCAAATCGCGGATCGAACGGAATTTCGGCATGGCCCGCCCCGAAGGCTATCGTAAAGCGGTTCGTCTGATGGAGATGGCCGGGCGGTTTGGTTTGCCCGTGATCACCCTGATCGACACTGCCGGCGCCTATCCCGGCAAAGGAGCTGAGGAACGCGGTCAGTCCGAGGCGATTGCCCGGTCGACCGAGATGTGCCTGAAAATCGGTGTGCCTCTGGTCTCGGTCATCATCGGCGAAGGCGGTTCGGGCGGAGCCGTGGCCTTTGCCACCGCCAACCGCGTGGCGATGCTGGAACACTCGGTATATTCGGTGATCTCACCGGAAGGCTGCGCATCGATTCTGTGGAAAGATGCCGAGAAGATGCGCGAAGCAGCCGAGGCGCTGCGTCTGACTGCTCAGGATCTACACAAGCTTGGCGTCTGCGACCGGATCATCCCTGAGCCTAAGGGTGGTGCACATCGCGATCGCCCGGCAGCTGTCGAGGCCGTGCGCGAGGCGATTACAGCCATGCTGGCGGAGCTGGACGGCAAAGATGCGGCGGGCCTGATTCAGGACCGCCGACAAAAATTCCTGGATATCGGCTCGAAAGGGTTGGCGGCGTAACCGTCAGCCGCCCAACCTACGCAATAGCGCAACCGAAGGTTCTCCGGTAGCTGCCAGGCCATTGGCGTTTTGATAGGCGCTGATGGCTGATGTCGTGTTTTTGCCGATCACGCCATCCGCGCCCTTTGTATCATACCCTGCCGACGTCAGCCGACGTTGCAATTCCTTGCGGTCCTCCAAAGTCAGACCGTTTGCATCTGGCCCGAACGACGCCTGAAACGGCGTACCGCCCGCAATCCTGTCCGCCAGATGACCGACACCGATCGCGTAACTGTCCGAGTTGTTGTAGCGCTTGATGACCTGAAAATTACGGAAGACAGCAATGCGTGGCCCCGGTGTCTGCGGTTGCAATACGGCCACCGGAGTACCGGAAACGGTCCCGGCCTCTCCGCCCCAGGGTTGTCCCCGCACCCAACCGGCGCGCGCCAGATAGGCGGCGGTCGAGGCCAGCGAGTCCGTCGGATCATCAGACCAGATATCCCGCCGCCCGTCGCCGGTGAAATCCACTGCATAAGCCAGGTACGAGGTCGGAATGAACTGAGTGTGCCCCATCGCACCGGCCCAGCTGCCGGTCATGTTGGCAGGCGTGGTATCGCCATTCTGAAGGATCTTCATCGCCGCGACCAACTGGCTTTCAAAGAATTGGCCACGTCGGCCGTCATAGGCCAATGTTGACAGCGCAGACACAACCGGAACATCCCCGCGACGCGCGCCGTAGCGGCTTTCCAACCCCCAGACTGCAACAACGATTTCCTTATCCACCCCGTATTGCGCCTCAATCTGTGACAGGGTGCCGTTATATTGCCGAAGCATTTTCTGGCCTGTGCTGATCCGCTCGTCCGAAGCAGCAATGGCCAGATAGTCTTCGAGCGAGCGCTTGAACTCGACCTGATTGCGGTCCCGCTCAATTACTTCCGGCAGGTATCCTGCCCCCTGAAACGCGCGATCTATGGTGGATTGAGAAATTCCGTGCGATGCCGCCCTGCCCTTGAATCCGGCAACCCAGGCATCCCAACCGGCATTGGGAACTGTTCGCATACGGGATGCGGGTGCGTTGGACGGCGTGCTGCCGCCCGTGCACGCAGCCAATAACGTTGATCCGAGGCAAAAGGAAAAAGTCCGGCGTGTGATCATGATTGAGGTCTGCTCTTGTTTGTGATTTGCCTCAAGAGTAACGCAGCCGGGGTGCGCAGACCAGAACAGTGACGTCCGGAGTAACTGGTGACGGCGTGTCGGCAGGAAGCCGCTCAGCTGACCAGCAAACGCAACCCCTGCGTCACGTCCGAACGCACCGCAAGCCGCAAGCCGGGCTCGTCCCCGGCCTTGAGAGCAGCAATGATCAGTTTGTGGTAATGCGGCGGCTCTGTGCGTCGCAGACGCCCATAAAGCGCGCGCATTGTCGGACCCAACTGCAGCCAGACCGTTTCAGCGATCGCCAGCATCGCAGGCGCTTGCGCCCGCAAGTACAGGGTGCGGTGAAACTCCAGATTCGATCGGATGTAACCAACCGCATCCCGCTTGGTCACCATCTCGGCCACGGTCATATTGATGCTCTGCAACCGGTCGATCAGCGCAATATGCGCCCGCGGCAAAGCCCGGCTGGCAAGTTCAACCTCCAGCAACGCACGCAGCGCCGCCAATTCTTCGATCCGGTCGTTCGTCAGCTCGGGGGTCGAGACCCGGCCTGAAGTAGACAGAAACAAGGCCCCCTCGGCAGCCAGACGGCGCACGGCCTCTCGCGCTGGGGTCATTGAAACGCCGAACTCCTTACCGATACCACGCAAGGTCAGCGCCTGACCCGGCGCCATCTCGCCATGCATGATTCGAGACCTCAGAACCCGGTACACCCGGTCATGAGTTGCGGTTTGGGTTTCGGAAGGGCGTGCGCTCAACATCCGCTTATGTGATCACAAAATAGCGCAAGGTCAACTCGGCTCTGCATCAAATCTATATCGATGCAACTCGGCCCCATTGTCGCGTAACCAATGGCGGGGTTGCTGATAGGGTCCAAAGATCTTTTCGACCTGTGCCCAGAAGGCGGGCGAGTGATTCATCTCGACAAGATGCGCCACTTCATGCGCGGCCACATAGTGCAGCACTTCAGGCGGCGCCAGAATGAGACGCCACGAGAACATCAACCCGCCATGCGAGCTGCAGGACCCCCAACGCGACCGCGTGTCGCGCAGGCTGAGCGTGGTATACGAGCGTCCCAGCATTGCCGCATAATCATCGCACGCACCGATCAACCGGTCCCGCGCCAGTTCTTTGAGGAACCGGGCCAACCGGCGTGCTTCGGCGCCCTCCGGCACCGCGACTTCATCTGCCTGCAACAGAACCCTCCGACCTGATGCAGGTACGATTCGCCGGACAATGCCCTCAATCGGGATCATCTGCCCGAACTGTACCACGGCCAGGTCTGGCCGTGCTTGCAGGTGCTGACGAATCCACTCCTCCTTGGTGCGAGCGAAACTCAGGGCTTCAGATTCAGGCACCCCGACCGGATAGGTCAGCGTAACCCGGCCATCCAGTTGGGAAATTCGCAAACTGATGCGACGCGCCCGGGCAGATTTGCGCAGCCTGAGTGGCACCGGCGGTGTCCCTGGCAATGCATGCTCTCCCATATCGCGACCTCTCTTGCGCAAAGACTTTGACAGTGCCCTCTGCCTGTGGCAGGTGAGCTGAATCATTTAGACGACTCACCTGATATCAAGGGGATTTGACATGCCCAAGGAAGAATGGGGCGTAAAGCGCGTTTGCCCGACAACCGGTAAGCGGTTCTACGACCTGAACAAGGACCCGATCATCAGCCCCTACACTGGCGAGATCGTGGAGCTTGAAACATCCAAAAGCCGCATGATCGCGGCGGATGCGGAAGATGCGGCTTCGGTCAAAGCGCGTGAGAACGCGTCCGAAGAGGATCTGGTTCTGGACGATGACGACAATGTCGACGTGGAACTGGATGACGATCTGCTGGATGACGATGACGACAGCAGTGATGACGTTTCTCTTGACGACATCACCGACATGTCTTCAGAAGACGAAAACTGATCAAGCAAAAGGCGATCCCCAGGGTCGCCTTTTTCATTGGACGGGCAGCGTGACCGGAAATTCGCGTTCAATTTCATTTTTGGACTTGCACTCGTCGTCACTGTCTCCTAAACGTCCGTCCACCGCACCGACGGTACCATGATGGGGCCTTAGCTCAGTTGGGAGAGCGCTTGCATGGCATGCAAGAGGTCAGGGGTTCGACTCCCCTAGGCTCCACCAAAACCTAACAATACAACTAGATAGCAAGCATTAGAGCGGTGTGACACACAGGTGTGACACGAATTGAAGCTGCATGCGTTTCTCTCACTGTCCCGACACGGCATATATTGCTTCCGTTGACCACGACCAGCCCCCCGATCTTCGCGTGCAGTTCATTGACCCGTTCTTGGTCAATCTCTGGGGCTTTCTTGCCGCCACGCTCGAATACGCCTGACGCGCCTTCAAGCGGCGCCTGATTCCAGCTGTGGATCATCGTCGGGTGAACGCCAAACTGGTTTGCCATCTCAGCAACCGTCCGCTCGCCCTTCAAAGCTTCAAGCGCGACTTTGGCTTTGAACTCTGGCTAGCGGTTCTTCCGCTTCGACATCTCTGATCCCCTCTCCGTCGAAGATCAGCAGACAACAAATCGTAGCTTACGTCAGTGTCCGAATTTCAGGGGGGGAGTTCAAAAGTAGAGGCCCAGAAGGAATCAGCGCAGAATTGGTCACACAAATGGAAAGCAGGGAAGCGGATCGCTTAAACTTATGGCAATCCGTTGCCTACCGCGCCATGTCCGAATGCGAATGGTTTTGTGATGGTGGGTTTCGATTTAGGTAACACCAAAAGGGATACTCAGTTTTTACCACAGCAAGCGCTTCATCAACCGTTCTTCCCCCCTGATAAACTGCCGTCGCGATTACAATCGCGATACCAAACTTTTAGTGGTCACAATTGCAATTTAAGCTGGTAAAATATCAAACTGCTTCTGAATTTCACACAATCACAAGTGATGCGAACCATCTGAGATGACCTTTTTCATGGTAGAAGGCCCTTGTTTTGTTGCGAGCATCAAACATAGCCGCATGCTAAAGTAGCCACTATTTTCAGAAAAGATGTCCTTTTGACATCGTGGAATGCAAACAAGGCAGTAAACTCCACACCCAGCAACGAGCCAATAAGGAATGAGCCGGTCAATAGTATAGAAGAGGAATACGCACTCGCTAATAGCCAAACCGCACAGTTCGAACTGATTAAGGCGGCATACGACAGCGGCGATGATCACGAGATCGAACAGGCACTTCTCACTGTACAATACGCGAGAGACAGTTTGCGCAACGGTATCTTAGATATGATCAGAGATATTGATTAGCCGGGCCACTGATTTCTGCGGCGCGGCCCGGTGACACAAGTGGTCAGCTTTGCACACACTTACGGAAGCAACCCTTCATTGGGGTCTGAAATTTCCGACCCCTTCGATCTTCGCCCATTTGCTGAATATCTCCATCGCAGATTTTGCATCAGGTATTTGGCGATCGGTGACACGTTGCAGATCATGACGCAAAAATATTCTACCGCTGCATTCTTTGGGCATCGGTAGCAGCGTCGCGCCACGCTTCAACAGTCCGTACCCCACGGTGCGGATGTGGATTCCCCAAACCTCGGACATCAGCTTTACCGGCACATACTTCGACAGGAATGCGTCCATCGCATCGTAAGTGACGATAGAGATAGCTTTTCGTGATATTGGGTGGCGAGATTTGATGGTCGAAAGCAAACCAATATCAGCCAGATATCTGATCGCCGGATCGTTCACACCCAGAAGCGTTCTAAGTTCTGGTTTCATATATCCCTTGGGAGCAGCCAACCTCATCTGCTCAGCGATCTCGCGAGGATCAACTCGCAACGACAAGTATCCTTTCTGCCCTAACCGCTGGCCGACGAACTTCAATCGCTTAGACAATATGAGATCTACAATCTCCGCCGCCCCTGTCACAGTCTTGCGACACGCAGTCTGAATATCAACGCAGTGTTCGTTGTCCGCATCCACTGGCGTCGAAGTTTCCTGAAGAGATGTAAGAAAATCATCGAGCCTTTCGGGATCATAACTTGGCCGGGCATCACCCGCCCCGCCAATTGGCTGTATGATTCCGGCCTTCAAGAGTACATCGAACTGCGCGCGCGGGGCGTTGATACGCCGACGTGCGGCCAATTGGCAAACTGACCCTTTGAAACGTGCGACTATTGGGTCAACGTCTTCCGCACTGAAGACAACACCCCCTTCGAACTTGCCAGTCCTTTCATCTCTGCCCAGAAGACCGTGGTGATGTAGAATGTGTTTGAGCTTCTTAGGCTCAATTCCGGTCGCCTCTTTCAAAGTCCTGATGCTATAGACCCGTCGGCGTTTGCATGCTTCGCCCAATATAACTTCACCGTCTTCAACCGGATAAGTCTGCGCGATGTGATCTCGCATGATCTTTCTGATGGGTTCGTATAATTCAGAATGCGAAGCCTCTAACCATAGGAAGAAGTAGCCATAGAATTGCCGTTGAAACCAGGTTGGAGCGCCGCCACGTTGGTGGCGGCTTGCCAGACAAGCTCGAATGGCTTCTTCACCATCACGAACCACTCTGAACCCTGCAGCCCCAGCTTCAATTCGCTCTCGGGGTGACAAGGCGCCTATCTTCCTGTCACGACCGAAGGCCAACATCAATCCAAGAGCCTCGCTGGCCATTGCGACGGCATTGAAAGGTAACCCGTCCAACCACGGTTCTCGCAAAAACCCATCCATCCGCCCAGTCAGATAGGCTTCAAGGGTCGATGGGGTGCGCTGGCCACAGTTTTGGGTGAGCTTTTCATGCCTGATCCCAAGGTCTTTCAATCGACCCGTGAAATCATGGGGGCCTCGTGTATGACAGACGCTGTCGATTTCCGAAATTGACACCTGATGCTTTTGACAGGTCCGTATGAATGGAACATGCCAGTGAGCGCGCAGGGCCGAACCATGAAGCGATGGGTCACTTAAGTCCTCGGCGACACAACGGGGGCAGAACCGAAGCCTGGAACGTTGTATCCATCTTTTTTCCAGTCTTTGACCAGCAACCGAATACTGCGTTTCGCCTATTCTCTCGACCGAGAACCGCTTTAGATTGGTTAGGCTCTCCCCGCCAAGCACGGCGAGTGATGACAGAGCATGAGCTCTGCCATCCGCTACATCCTGCAATCGAAAACCCCGATCCAGGCAAAAATCTGCAGCATACTCACTGCCATTCTTACGGCCCAGCCGAACCGCGAATGACGCGGGTGTTTCTCCCTGGACAAGGTTAACGCTAAGAGGAAGCTTGCCTGACATCAGCTTGCCCTCCGATAACTTTCGATCGCCTGACTCATCCTCTCAGATTGGAGATCATCGACCCCGCCCAGTAGCTTCCCAGCATCGATCACTTTGAAATCATCAGCCACAAAGGGGTTGAGAGCTTGGACACACCCAACTCTCGTCTGATACATCTCGGCGAAGTGGTGACTGCTGATGGATCTGCTGTCATCCAGCAAAGCTTCCTCAATCGCATTCACGATCATTTCGACGGTAATGCCGAATTCATTGGATCCGGCATGTATCAAGCGGCGCAAGAACAATTTGTTATCGATGCCTTCACCCAGCTTCAGGCCCACGACACCCACGTAGGATTCCAGTATTGCCAAGATATCCGGGCCATGGGTTGTATAGCTGATTTGCGGGAAATGAATGGGTTTGAAGCGCCTCCACAATTGGGCATCCAGATTCATCAGTTCCTTCAGCCATGGCAATCCTGAGAGCACCAACCCAACCGGCCATTGTTTGTTTTGCATGAATGATTTGAGCGTCTGCATGACCGGTTTGATTTCGGTGCCTTTGGAGTTCGAGATGAAATCCTGAGCTTCGTCATAGTGCACAAAGAGCGTGCCGCGGTTTTTCGCATGAAACTGCACCTTGTCCCAAAACCAATTGCTGGTCCTGTTGCGTTCGATCGTGATCCCAAAGCCGTGTAGAGTTTTCTCACCGACAAACTTCAGGCTGGCTGGGCTGGGCACACGAACCGACAAAGCCTCCAGGGTCTCCGATCCATCCTTACCAAGGTCCAACTGAGGATGGCGCGCGATCAAGCGATCCACGGCCGTAGTCTTACCGCTGCCCGAATTCCCAATGACAATCAGTCCTCGTGCTTCGGGACTACGCCCGGAGGCGATGTTTGCGCGGCGTTTCCAAAGGAGACGATTGAATTCTCGCTCTAACTCTCTGTAGCCGGCGTGACTGACAAAACGGGCGGATAGATCAGCCACTATCTGGCTGATCTCTTCTGGACGATCCAATTCCATCACTCATCCTCCAACTTGCAGGTAAGTTCCCGATTGAAATCCGGCATTTCGTCATTTTCAGCCAAAGCAACCTCGATTTCCGCAGTTTCGGCCGTTCGCCCGCCACCCGGAAAGCGAAGCCCCAACAACCCACGCTTCTTCGCGTTGGAGGCTGTTTTCTGACCCGCTATCACATTCAGACCCAAAAACAGCTTTTTGCGGTTCTGGTTGACTTGTTCCGGCGTCATCGCCTGAGGGGTGACACCTATGCGCAAACACGCTTGGCGATCTAATTCGGAGATATCTTCGATCGCCTGATCGACGCATGACTGACTGATGTCTGCCTCAGCCTTGTACTTACGGCGTAATACCTGGCAGGCATGTGTCCAGGCTTCCAGTGACAACCCGTCAAATCCCTGCGCCAAAGGCTTTGCAGGAACCCAGCCACCATCCAGATTGACCTCAATGCAACCCAGGTCACTGCGATCAACCCTGATCTGGACCTTACGTTTTGTCGAAATCAGAAAGTGATCACGCAACTCCGGGCTTGTATAGTGAATACCGCAAAACCTGACACCTCTGCCGGACACTGTGCGGGTGTAGTTTTGCCCCAGCGCAGCAAGACGATGACGGCGATCCGGTGGGGCAAGTCGCCCCACCTTTTCAACCTGCTCCGCCCAGCAATTGGCCGGTGTTTGACCATCCAGACCAGCATGTGGTTTTTGGTGATACACATCGACCACGAACCGTATGAGCACCTCAGCAAGTTGGTCATCGGTCAACGCGGCAATCGCTTCTGGTTCGAAATCTCCCTTCTCTACCACGTTGGAAAATGTTCTTGCGGACAGCAGTGGCATCAGCTCGATCGCGAATGTATTGAAAAACCGTTCGACATGTCCACGAAGCTTCGGAACACCAGCAGGCGGGAAAGACACCGTTCCCATCAAATCGACGACGGCACGCTTGAACTCGAAACTGATGAAAGCCGAGCCTTGATCGGCCGAAACGCTGTAAATTCCACCGAATTGATCCCAAGGCTTTTGACAACCAAAGGCTTTTGCAAGTTCGGTTTTGTCACGCGTAGCCATTTCCAGGGCGGCAATTGCATCGACCGGGCTGTAATCTGATGCGACTTTCAATCCCAAAACACAGCGGGTCCGGACGTCGATGACAATATAAACCCAGCGACGGCCTTGCGGTAGCGCATTTATCTGTTCATCACTCAGCCGTCCGAACAAACCTGCTTTGGCCAGCAGGGTTATGAGATCGACCTTCCATTCATCAATTTCCAGACGCTCCATCGGTCGCAGGACATCAACGCCTTCTTCTATAATTGCAAAATGCCGATTGGCGGCATCAACCCCCTCTCGCTCACACTTTACGTGGTATGGCTCCAACGCATTGATTGCCCGAATAATTGTCGACTGCGATGGTATGTCCAAAGGCTCGCGACCATCCGCAATACGCTGAACATTTGCTTTGCGGAAAGCACGCTGTGTGTCCTTTGCAACCATGACTTTGGACGGCCGTTTGAAAGACGCATATCCAAGCACGCAGTCATTCATCAAAACTTGCGCCTCATGGCACATCTGAAGTCCAGATCGGCCAGAGAGATAGCGTTTGTCGATCAAGGCAAGCGGCGACCGACCCATCTTTTCGTATCTCCGAAGCCATTTCAGGCCCCGGCTCGCACTCGGGAAATCAAACCGTTCGCAGAAGCTGGTCTTACAAGCGTATTTCTTTCGCTCCTGGGTACTGGAAGTCGTGAACAACTTGTTGGTTAGTTCTTCGATCAAAACCCTGTTGTCTTTGAGGCTCTGTTCAGTGCGCTTGATATCTCCCCTCGAGAGTAGCTCAAGTAGTGCGTCGCAATAGGCCTGCTTGAACAACAATTTCTTTTGCGCATGGACTGGTAGGTTTGAAACCATTTCCACTTCGAAATTCGCCCGCACTTCCGCACAAGACAGCCCAAAGTGGGCATGGTCAGCTTCCACGCGCCCCGTATTGAGGCCCTCAATGATATCGTTGTAGGCATGTTCTTCAAACCCGCCAGTCTCAGAACAGCACGTCACCATCGCGTTGCTTTCATAGCGCACGATATGCTTCGAAATCCCGTCGACTTTGGGCTGTGTTTGCTCGGCGAAAATTACCTTATTGCTCATTTTCCTGCTCCATTTTCCACGATTGTTGAGAGGTTGATTGTTCCTGCCTCGACCTGGCGAAGAACGCCGGAGTAGATCGCGCGGAAGATGGCCGGGAATGCGCGGCCACCCATCTCTGCCTTTTCGACGAGATCGCCCACGGTTGTCGGCGATGTCAGACGCAATCCCAACTCCCTGATCGCTGCGTCCGCTTCCTCATCCAGATCCCTGCGCATCTCCAGAAGACGCTCAGCGTTGATTGCCTCCCATTCCTCATAGGAGTCATCTGAGATCAGGATGATTTCGTCAGCTTGATCTGGTCGCAAGAACTGGCTGAAGAACTCCAACCGTTGCTCGAAGTCGAGCGACACCACTCGCTCTGTCGGCTTGACCTCGATTGCTGCCGAAGACCCATCTTCGAACTCGACGAAATAGTCCGGCACGCTTTTGCAGGGTGTGCCATTCTCACCCGTTGCATGGATCTCAAATGGTTGGTCGACGATGTCGACGACATCCGGGCGCGCCAATAACATCGCACGCACCTTACGCTCTTCACCGCTTTCGAAACCCAAAGAGAACGGATGCGGATGTCGCGAAGTGCAGACCGGACCCACGCCGCTCAACCTGCCTTTTGATTTATTCGAATATCGTCGTTTCGCACGACTTTGAGATGGAAGAAATATTGGATCGTACACTTGCGTGCTCCTCGTTTTCCGAGGTCATCGCAGAGTATGGTCGCGCCTTTCGCACGAGATGTAGCATGTGCTGCTCCGTCCCCGTTTGCCATCAAGGGCAATGAGATTTTGCAAAAACAAGCGGCATCGGACGCAATACTTTATTGCGGCGCACCATTCTTGACTTCTGCTATGAAACACGGGATGAAGAGGTGTCTAATCAACGGCACCCAGTGTTGTTATCCCCCTTCGTAAGCGAGAGCTTTCGTGGGGGGTTTTCGTTTCTAGATCATGTCATTTCCGATCTCCCCCACTCTTTGCGATCACTTCCTCACCGCCAAACACCTCTGCAAAGGGCTTGCCAAGGCGTTCGCATATCTTCTCTTCGATGAAACGGCTTCGCCTCGCCCCCGACAACACGTTTTGCACCGAACTCTGATGTCGTCCAATCTGATCGGCGAAGCCGCATATAGACGACCCAGAAAGGGTCAAAATCGCCTTGAACATGAGGACATGATCGGAACGCATCGGAATTTTTTCTCTCAAGTAGCAACATTTAATTGATTGCTAGAATCGGCGTAGCAGACGCGATTCTCGCAGGTCAACAGCTTAAGTTTTCATGTCAGAGGGCACCCGATCCAGATCTCTGCCGAACAACTGGCCGGCGTGGATTCACTTCACTTTCTTCAGGCAGAAACTCGCCTACCAGGAAGCGTAAACAGTCAAATTAACTATTAACTTTCAATTCCTTACATGAAAAACAGAAAAATAGAGGCAAATCAAACCTTAGCCAGAATTGTACTACTTTTAGCGAAAATTTCTTGTCGGCATGCCTTCACATTTATCGGATTTCAAATGACGGAGCTTCGAAGTGACAGCATTCGTTGTTGACACCTGATCTGGGCCAAAATCAGCAAAACTAACCAAGCCTCAGTTGGCGGAATTTCGCCAATTCACCGGTTGATTTCTGCTCCAAAACTGGGCCTGCTCATCATCGTGTCGGAAAAGGATCGCATATTTCCTGCAGGTTCTGTGTATCGATCTTGGTCTCCATTCTACCAAGCAGTAATACGGACCGCACTCAGAAACCTTGCATAACGCCTTTAAGGTAATGGAAGCAAAAAACTGGATTGGTGGTTACACCAGTAACGACCGTCAAGTTGTGGTGAACCCAGGTACACTTGCTGCTGCTGACAAACTTCCAAAAACAAACAACACAGATGCTTCGGATACCATCAAAAAGCTGTCTTTACTCATCGAAGGTTATGAAACCCGACATTGAACACATGGTGACAATTGGTGGGCCAGCGGACAAACCGGACTTGTGCGATTGCGGCAATTGCTGACGCAGCATTGATTTGCTGTAGCAGCACATTCATCGCTGCGTTGCAGCTGTTGTCGCCAGACCGGTCATTCAAAGCTATGATGATGCGATACTATCAAACTGTAGTTTCGCTGCACATAGGATCAGCAACTTAGACGCCGAACAAAGCCAACGTTTGCGTTGTCGCAGGCAGTGCAGCAGGACAGGCCTGCGGGCCTTCAGCCAGTAAGCAAATTCTCGTTGTGGCTCATGCAGGTCGGCGGGGAAGAGGGAGTAAGTCGCGGTCGTGGAATTTTTCATTAAGTCGAGATATTGCAGAGATTGGAACTTCGGTTCTTGCTTCGTGTTTGAATTGATCGGGAACGAGGCACCAATAGTACTTCTATTTGTTGTTATGCTTTTTTGACGAGTGTAATCTTGTTTTTCTGACACAGAAATTAACGTTACTGCCGAACGCGATAGCCGGAAGCAATGATCTGGTTTATCAGAACAGCGGCGGCCTGGTGCATATCCTTTTCTTCCTTGTTGCCAACCGCTGCTTCGTGGGCAGCGGCTGCGTCACGCAGAACTCCCACAATCTCATGTTCGGGAAGGAGCTCACGATCTTTAATTGCAAGCAAAAGCGCTTCACAGATTGAGAGTGCGGCTATTCCTGAGTAGTCTTGCCGGTCGGCCATGGTAGACGTCCTTTTTTGACAGGCGTCCAAGCAAGGAAGCGCCACGATGAATTGCACCATTCTGGCATGGATTGCAGTATACTTAACTGATCGAAAGCAGTCTTTGCGTGGTATAGTTTTGCGGACGGCTCATTGATGAAGGAAGAATATTTGCCCACTATCAATAACAGCCCCCTCACCCGAAAGCTCTCAAACTTCGTCTCTCTGACTGAGGTTGAACTTGCGGTATTAGCGCGCCTGCACAAGCGTCGCAGGACCTTTGAAGCGGGACGTGACCTTGTGCATCAAGGGCAATCAGAGCAGGCGGCCTACATTCTGGCCTCGGGCTGGGTTTGCTCCTACAAAACCCAGACAGACGGGTCGCGTCAGATAGTCGATTTCCAAATACCGGGTGACTTTCTGGGCTTGCGAAGCGTTCTGCTGCACACCTCGGATCACAGCATAGAACCAATCATGGAAATCCAAGCCATTGAGGTGGCAGTGGATGATCTTCTGGAAGCATTTGCGCAAACGCCCCGGCTGGCGACAGCAGTTCTTTGGGCGGTCTCTCGAGATGAAGCGATGGTGGTTGAGCACTTGGTCAACATCGGACGGCGAGATGCGGGTGAGCGCATGGCGCATTTTCTTCTGGAACTTGGTGTGAGGCTGACTCAGGTCGGGATGGCAACCAAGTTGGGATATGCCTGCCCACTGACACAATACCATCTTGCCGATGCGCTGGGACTGAGTGCTGTACATGTTAATCGTGTCCTACGGCAACTGCGGGAGAAGGGGCTGGTTACTTTTCAATCCGGGCAAGTGGCATTTGATGATTATGACGGATTGGTGACGTTGGCCGGTTTTGACCCCGCTTATCTGAATCAGGTCGGGCCACTGTTGAAGCAATAGGTTCACCCCTTCGGCGATGCCGGGATTTTGACGATAGTTGCCTGGTTAGAGACGGAAGTCGCTTCGGCAGATTTGGCGTTTCACTCAAAAAGAAGCGCAAGATAAATGCAGTCCGATTATGGTACTGGATTTCCTGCGCTTCTTAATTACTCGTTAAGAACACGCCAGCAAATATCCCGCCAACACACATCACGTTGCCGGAATCCAAACATCGTTGCACTGACGCAGGTTAGTCAATTTTTGGCGGTACCTGATCCTCGGGCACCAAATGCATTTGAGATTCCAATAAAATTTCAGGTCATTGGCCGCAGACTAACATCGATCAGCGCGCGTCTGCCATTTGCACATTATTCTAAATTACAACGCCGGTACTACCGTGGCGCTTACGAGCGTAATCCGCGGCAGATTGCGCGGGGAAGATCCAACAAACTATATGGAGGACTAAGGTGAGCACGAGATCGTCCAGTTCTTTGGTGACGTTTTCAAATCCGTTCTCTTTGTCCGGCTATCCAGATGAACTTCCTGCAGGCGAGTATGAAGTAGTTGTTGAAGAAGAACTACTACAGGGCCTGAGTTTCGAAGCATATCGAAGAACCGGAACCTACCTGACAGTTCAGGGCAAAGGCAGCAAGCCAGGCCGCACGGAAATGCGCCCAATTGACCCAGAAGATTTTGAACGGGCGCTCAAGCAAGACCAGACCTTGGCCACATCTAACAATGACAGCGATGCGGCGCTTTCCCCGCAGGAGGAATAGATTATGAACACGCCCGAATGGCTTAAACCCGGAATCTACGGCGCCCTGATCGGAGGGGTTTTCGTAGGCGTCGTTGGATTTTCTTGGGGTGGATGGATGACCGGCGGTAGTGCGGACAAAATGGCCAACGCCATGTCCCGCGACAATGTAATCGCTGCGTTGGTTCCGGTCTGCGTCGACATGGCGAGAACTGACGCCCAACGCGCCGAAAAAATAACGACAATCAAAGAGGCTTCTTCTTTCAAGCGGAAGGATGCCGTCATGGAGGCAGGCTGGGCAACGGTACCGGGATCCCAAACCCCCAATAAAGATCTGGCACAGGCCTGCATTGAGGGGCTGAACCTGGATGGATCGTAACTCAATCACTCAACATTCGGACAACGCCGTTTGCACCAGGACAAATCGAAAAAATCAGCACTGGTTTTACTCTCACTTTATGACGGCGCTGTTTGTTGGCGTTTTCAGTTGCTTGACGGGCTCCTTTATCTCATCAAGTCCCGCCTCGGCCGAAACAAATTCGATCCCGGATAACGCGCATCCCAAAAAGTATGGCGACGGTTGGGAATGCGATTTGTCCTATCGGTTGAAAGGCGAAGAATGCGTGGCCATTGTCGTGCCGGGAAATGCCTACCCTACAAACAGAACCTATGGCTCAGGGTGGGCATGTATGCATGGCTTTGTTGAAGTTGGCGGCACCTCATGCACTGAAGTGATTGTGCCTGAGGGTGGATATCTCGATCCATCAGGTGAGAGGTGGCGGTGCCTGCGGGGGTACACAAAAGTAGACGATAGCTGCCAAAAAATCGTGGTGCCGGAAAATGCTTATCTGACGAACAGCACTTATGGATCTACATGGCGTTGCAACCGTGGCTACGAAATCGACGGAGAAGCATGCGTGGCAGTAGCAGTTCCGGAAAATGCTTTTCTGAACGCATCAACCAGCGGGCGTCCGTGGACGTGCGAGCGTGGATATTTTGAGCGCGACGGAAGGTGCGATACCGTTTTTGTGCCTGAAAATGCTTTCTACGATGACGCGATCCATGGAGTTGGATGGAAATGCGAACGTGGTTACGAGGCGTCCGGTGATCGCTGCAATGCAATCGAGTTACCAGAAAATGCCCATATCGACCGATCCGGTAATAGGTGGGAATGCCACAGAAATTATCATCAGTCAGAAGGTCAGTGTGTTCTGAACAAGTGAGGTTTCAGGCAGAGAGTCCATTTTTCCAAACTTCACAATTTGTGCCCGTTCTTACCAAGGACGGCGCGTTTCACACTCCCAAAAGGAACAGATATGAAACCCCTACCCATTGCGTCGGATGACAGGAAGTTCATTGCCAGCAATGAGCAAAAGCTGCCGCCTGAACAAGCAGTTTTTCCAGAGCTTCACCGCAAGACACTTGTGACAGATACACCGACTGCAATTGTGTATTGCGAAGGAAACTTCGCAAAGATCGATGGCAAGACGGCTAATGGTCTCGTTCGACATTCACAGGCCTATCGCGTTCTTTCGGTGATCGACAGCACGTATGGCGGTTGTGACAGTGGCAAAGTGCTTGATAATGTCGCAAATCAGGTTCCCATCTTCGATGATCTTGATGCCGCCGTCGCTAATGAAGCTACGATCCCCGACACGTTTATTTACGGAATGGCGCCGGCCAGCGGCAGAATGTCCCTTGAAGATCGCGAAGCTGTTGTGGATGCGATAACGCTCGGAATGAACATCGTCAGTGGGCTGCATGAATTTCTTAGCGATGACAAGGAGCTCGCCGGATTTGCCAAAATTCACGATGTCACGATACGCGACATTCGCAAGCCGCGGCCAAATCCCGACCTGCGCCTGTTAGATGGCAGTATTGGAGACGTCCGGGCGATCCGCATTGCGGTGTTCGGCACCGATTGTGCAATTGGAAAGCGTACAACCGCGACAATCCTGACAGGTGCACTTAACGCGCATGGGATCAAAACAGTTTTGGTCGGCACCGGCCAAACTGGTTTGATGCAGGGCGCCAAGTATGGTGTCGCGATGGATTCGGTGCCGCCGCAATTTTGTTGTGGCGAACTTGAGCGCGCTGTCGTTGCGGCATCCGAGGGTGAGCACCCGGATGTAATAGTGATCGAGGGCCAGGGCGCGCTAAGCCATCCGGCTTTTTGCACATCAGCCTTCATTCTGCGAGGCAGTCAGCCACATGCAGTTATTCTTCAACACGCGCCTAAACGAAAACGTCGATGTGATTTCCCCAACATGACTATGCCCGACCCTTGCGATGAAATCACCCTGATCGAGGCTTTTGCGAACACAGAGGTAATTGGCATGACGATCAACCATGAAGGAATGAATGATGTTGAGATTTCAAAGGCCATCACAGACTACAACTGCAAATTGTATCTCCCGGTCACTGACGCATTGAACCGTCCTCCAAAAAACTTGGTGAATATGGTTCTATCTGCCTTTCCGCGCTTGCAACCCGTACGTGCTACGACGATTGAATGAGCAAGCTGCGTATCGACGTTGATCTGGACAAAATTCGGTACAACACACGGTTCCTGGTCGACCACCTTAGACCCCGCGGAATTACGGTGACAGGTGTGACAAAAGCCGTTTGCGGTCATCCTGAGATTGCGAATGCTATGCTTGAAGGTGGCGCGACAGGGCTGGCGGACGCGCGGATCAGCAATATCATGCGTATGCGCGATGCTGGAATCTCGTGCTCCATATCCTTGATCCGAACGCCCATGCTGAGCCAGGTCGCGCAAGTCCTTGATAACTGCGATGTCAGCTTCAACACTGAGATGGACATTATCGCCAGCCTGGCCATCGAGGCGCTGGGGAAGAACATTACTCACAATATTATCCTGATGGTGGAAATGGGGGATATGCGGGAGGGCATCTTGCCTGAACACCTTGAGGGCACTGTGTCTCAAATTCTTAGAATGGAAGGGATTTCTCTGAAGGGGATTGGCGCAAATTTTGCCTGTCTGGGTCATGTGGCACCCTCTGCAGGAGCAATGGAATTGCTTTCGTCGCTTGCCGCCGACACCGAACTTGCAAGTGGACCCGCTCTGGAAACAGTGTCAGGCGGCGGTTCTGCCAGTTTGCCATGGGCGCTTGGCAAGGGGGCGACCGGAAAAATCGACAACCTGCGTCTGGGTGAGGCCATCCTGCTGGGTACCGATCCCGTTTCGGGGTACGCGATCGACGGGCTTTACACAGATGTTTTCACGCTTTGGGCGGAAGTGATCGAAACGAAGACCAAATCAAATCCAAATTCCTTGCAATTGAATTATCCTATACCTTCTATGCAGTGTGTGACTTTAGACAGTCCTTCGAAAACTCGGTCGATCCTTGGCATTGGACTCCAGGACACCGATGCAGCGGGTCTAATATTCCCTGCTGGCGTCACGTTCGTCGGAGCCACCAGTGATCATATCGTTGTTGAAAACACCAATTGTCTGCTTCGCCCTGGTGGCGAGGTAAAGCTGAAATTGAACTATAGCGCGCTCTCGCGCGGCATGGCTGCACCTGATGTAGCAAAAGTCTTCCATGGTGATGGCGCATTGGTTGACTGCACCCCAGCGAACACTGATCGCCCATATTCGAAGCGAAAGTAGCGCGCCAGGGTTGCCGCCGCCTCGGTTCTGCTTCAGCCACCCGTCTTATTCTACGGCTTTACGTAGTAAATGAGGCACCCAATCCCTATATTGGATGTAGCCGCATTCACTTTTCACACCCTATCTGGGCTCGTGGGTGTTGCGGACAATCAAAGGATCAAAATGATGTCTTTCAAAGACCTGACGACCAGAGCGGCTGCCGCACTGAAGGAAAACGATGCGGACGCGTCAAAAAAAGAAGTGACGTCGAAAGGACAGGACGCCGTCCCCGAAAAATCAAAGCCTAAACCTCAAAACTGATAATACCCTGCCGGGAGCGGGTGGCTTGTTCTTGTTTACATCTCCGAGCGAGCGGTATCAGCAAAGGAGAACTACCCAAATGAACCAACTAATCAGCAAGACAATCGCAGTCTTTTCCAGGCCGTTTACTTTCCCTGGCTTTGACGAATTACTCCCGGCGGGCGAATACGACATAGAAACTGAGCTTTCCGCACCACCAGATTATTTGGATCCAGAAGCCTGGAAAGCATCAGTGCTAATCTTTCTGCTTCCACGGAAATCTCACCCCGGTCTGGCGCGAACCTTGACCGTTTCTCTTACTGATTTGGAGAGAGCCCGCGCAAAGGATAAATTGTCTTCAAAGCAGTTGTCGCAGTTCTTGCTCGACCAACTTTTGGCCGATCCCATGGTGCAATTGATTATGGAAGCGGATGGTGTGTCTGAGACTCAACTTCGGCACCTCTACTCGGAGTCGCTCATTTCTGAGGCAGACGACGGATCATCAGATCAACGAGCCATACCACGAGGATGCGCAAGCGGTTCTCGGTATGCTTTCGCTGTCCAAGCTGCTGAGAACGAAGGAATGCCAGTTCGTCCTATTAAAACCCCTCGGATTACAGGCCGTCCCATCGGACAGTCTGAACCAGGCAGCTCCTTCAATCTCAAGGCTTAGGGCTCGGAACTTTCTTTTCCAGTCGCTGTATAAACCAAAACAGAAATCGAGGCTAAGAACTGATGGAAGACTTCGACAACGACGCAGATACGATCATGGCTCGCGCCCACAATGACGTGCCGCAAGAACGCCCGTGTCTTCGTTGCAGAACGCCATTCTGGAGCGAAGGGTTCGGAGAGCGGATTTGTCGACGCTGCAAGGGGTTGAGCGCGTGGCGAAATGGCGTATCAGTAAGCCCTGGGTTAGCTCGGCGTCGCTGATAACCTGACGCCGGTCTTACCAGCTTTTCTGATCATATCTCATTTTATCTTATTGGTGCTGACCCGGGCCTTTTAACGTGGAACCCGATCGGTAATCGGTGCTGAAGACGAAGCGTACGCGCGGTTTGGACTCGAACCGTTCTTATGCGTAGTGATATGGGCTCAAGCCTCCTAATGCACACACTTAAACCATGCCAGTATTCATAATCGGACAGCAGGCATTCACGCCGCTTGTACTATTCGGTGGTCAGCGCGGTGCTGTTGCTTGGGTGCGGAGGGTGGATCGGAGTGCAAAATATGCCAAGAGTCCAACTACCTGCAGTCACCCCAAAACCCAGAGCTTGGAACAAGGGGCGGATCATCGGTCAGAAACGACCGCTACTCCCAAAACAGGTCTGGGCGATCCGTGCCCGGCTCGAACTTTCTGGAAATCTGCGTGATCTCACAATGTTCAACGTCGCGATTGATAGCAAGCTACGCGGCTGCGATCTGGTCAAACTCGCTGTGACCGATCTTGTCAAAGACGATCGCGTCCGTGAGCGTGTTTCGGTGATCCAGAGCAAAACCAAGCGATCTGTTCAATTCGAACTGACGGAAAACACGCGAGAAACTGTATTGGTATGGGTAAAATCACCGGAAATGTTTGCTAGCCGGTTCATGTTTCCAAGCCGATTCCATGATCGACCACACATCTCGACGCGCCAGTATGGCAGGCTGGTTCGAGACTGGGTGACCGCAATCGGATTGGAACCGAGCGGATATGGCACGCATTCGCTTCGCCGAACCAAAGTAGCTGAGATCTACCGCAAGACAGGAAATCTCCGCGCGGTCCAACTTCTGCTTGGGCACACAAAGGTCGATAGCACCGTGCGATACCTGGGCGTTGAATTGGAAGACGCGCTAAGCATTGCAGAGCGCATAGACATCTGAGACAGTTTGGCGAGCGGCGCTGTCGGTCGCCAATCCATAGTGGTTCTAGTTCTTTTACGCAGGAGTGGGACGTAGCGTGCCCTGAGCGGAAGTGTCAAAATCTTGTTGCGTACGCTCGCAGCACAGTTTTCTCGGCTCAGGCGCAATTTACAGGGTGCGGGACCGAGCGGCCATTTGATCACGCCGCGAGTACTTGTGCAGAAGCGGCGCGAAAATCGCTGCGTTGCAGCCAATGTTATCAGGCCAGTCATTCATAGTCACGGGGAAGCCTTGATCACATACTCCTCTTTCGCCGCACTCAGGCCAGACAATTTCTTTCGGTAGTTCACCAAGGATCTTGGTCACCGGCAGTTTCAAAAACTACCTGCCCTGGCGGTACTTGCATTGCGACAAGGGAAACTTCCTTGACTCTATTCTGGCTAAGGACCACAAAAGTGCATTGGTGAAAGTTACTCGTCGCCGCGATGCTGCCGGCTTCGATGATCCAATGGCCTTCAGAATAACTGTAGCATGTGCCCCAGCATAGGAACGGGTTTCGCTGGGGTCTTCGCTATGAGCTCGTTCCTCGCAAGCATTCGCAACTGTCACCTGACAAGCCCCAGTCATCGCGTGAACCATGAAAGAAGGCGCCGTATGAACTGCACATGGCTTATAAATTGCGTGTTTGATGCCCGATAGATCAGGTCTCAGGCTCCTTTTCAATCAGTCATTCATCGTGTTTACGCGCTGCATTCTTTGTTTGATCCCGACACTCTTGGTGTTGCTCTCCGGAACGCAGCTTCCTGCCCAAGTCGCAGGCAATGCTGATGGATCGGTCTGTGACGAAGGCTTCGAAAACAAGAACGGATCGTGTCAAAGAACAGACGTACCAAAAAACGCATATTTGACGGGTAGCTCCTATGGCAGCGGCTGGGAATGCAATCATGGTTTTCAAAACGTTGGAGAACTCTGTGAGGAAATAAGAGTTCCGGAAAATGCCTATCTTGCCTCAACCGGAGATCGGTGGGAATGCAACCGGTTGTTCCAGCGTATCGGGGACGAGTGTGAAGAGGTGATTTCACCTCAAAATGGGTACGTCGAAACTAGGTTTGGCGTACAAGAAATACACTGCAACTGGGGATTTCGTAAGGAGGATCAGGATTGTGTTGCGATTAATGTCCCGAGCAACGGCCGCCTGACTGACAAAAACAGCGCGGATGGTTGGGTGTGCCTCAGAGGTTACAGGGCAGCGGAGAGTAGCTGTGAACCTGTGGCAATTCCACAGCATGCATATCTTGCGCCTGAAACCTTTTCTGGATGGAAATGCAAACGAGGTTATCGCGCAAACCGGGACAGATGCATTGCGATCCTTGTCCCTTCAAATGCTCACTTGAATCGGAGAGGTGACGGTTGGGAATGCAATCGGCCGTTTACACGACAGAACGATAAGTGCACCGAAAATGTGCCGCGACAATAGGTTGGTGGGAACCAATACCTCCTGACATATCCGGAAGGACGAATCCGTGAACCATAACTCGATTGACGAAAACCTGGGTAAAATACTCAAAGCCGAAAAGGCGCAACGCTGGTCCTACAGCATAAAGATGTTTGTCGCATTGGCGGTGATTGTTGCGGCCATAATTGTGGTGGTGTTTCTCTGATGCGTAAAAGCACCCCTCAGGTTAGCCTCCGGCACCCAATATCGGCAATTCGCGACCTAGAACAAAGAGCATTTCAGGAACGCAGTGTTCGTAAGTCGCGGAACGCTGACGTAGCCGGTGTGATTGAGGAACAGTTTGGCAGGTACTTGATTAAGGCCGGCATTCTGAGCGGTAACAGCGTTGCGCGCGCATTCCCCAAGCCACCAGCTAAAACGCAGGTAATGATTGCCGATGCAGTTGGTGAAACACCAGCGTTGGCCATTGAAGCCTTAAAAGGAATTCTCGAAGAACGAGACAGGAAACGTAGCGGTCAACGACGTTTGGAAGGAAACTCCGGCACGCTCGTTCCCAGTGCAAGAGAATATGCAGAGGCATTGCGCCAGATCAGGCTCACCCCTGCGCAGGTCACAATGCTCAAAGCACTTACTATCGCAGGTAGGGAAGGTCTGACCATTGGTCACTTGTCTCAGGCAGCCGGTTACAAATCACGCGAGGCCTCCATCAAGGTTTTCAAGAAAATCGGACTATTGATCGCAGAATATCTGGAACTGGACCTACCCGAAGCCGGATCGGTACAGAATGATGGCGCCGCTCAGGTCCTGGCATTTTCTCACATCGAAAGTGACGATGAGCCAGCAACTTGGATTATGCATCAGGAACTGCGCGACGCTGTTCGTTCGGTTCTATGACGTACGTTCCAGCCCCCGCTTTTGTAGAGAACTCTGAACCGGAACAAATGCACGAAAGGTTGCACACGTAGCTTATGCTGGAGAAGAAACCATACCCGCTCGACCTGATCTATGTACCTGTGAAGCGTGCAAAAACACTTGATCAGCAAAAAGTCCTGACGCTGGCCGAAGATATCCTGAAGAACGGCCAGAAGACCCCGATTCAGATACGCGCGGACAACAAGAGGTTCGTGCTGATTGAAGGCCTTCACCGACTAGAGGCCATTCGCGCCCTCGGCGGTGATACTGTCGACGCCTTTTTGGTGCGCGCCAGATTACACTAAACTCTTGTTGGGATTGGCGTTCGACAAAGCCTGAGAAAACGTCAGCAGGCGCTGACTTTCTTCATCCCAAAGATGCAATCGTGCGCAATGAAGGCTCTCATATAGAGTAATACGCTGGCAATTTTCCAACTCGGAATGGTCACGCAAAACCTCGTTTAGCCGATAAAACGGTATGCGGCTGGCAAGGTGGTGAACATGGTGCACACCGATATTGGCAGAGAACCACCGCAGGATGCCTGGCAGGGCGTAGTGAGAACTTCCATAGAATGCGGCGTTCTGAAGATTCCACACTTCTTCCCGCTCCCAAGTCGTGTGTTCAAACTGGTGTTGAATATAGAATAGCCAAATACCAATCGATGCGGCGACGATCATGGTTGGAAGGAATACAAAAACCAGTACATCCAGGCCTCCGGTCCAAAAAATCAGAGCCAGGACCACCGCAATCGCGGCGTTTGTTCCCATTGCACTTGCCCAATTCAGCCAGCCTGACCGCATGAAACCAAAGGGCAAGCGATTTTGAAAAAAGAACGTGTAGACCGGTACGATACAGAACAGGAAGAAGGGGTTCCGGATTAACCTGTAAGCGGCACGCCCGAACCAATTCCGTTTCAGGTATTCCTCAATGGTCAATGTAGGAATGTCACCCATACCACGCCGATCAAGGTTACCGGTTGAGGCATGGTGAATCGCACGGCTTTGCCGCCAGACGTCATAGGGTGTCAGGGCGAGAACACCCAGAACCCGGCCGGTCCAATTGCAAACGGTGCGGCTTCTAAAGAAAGATCCGTGACCACAATCATGCATGATGATGAAGATACGCACCAGAAATGCGGCGTTCAGGATGGCCAATAGAACAGTGACCCAGATACTAAGGGATAGCGCAAACCACGCTGCGCCCCATAGCGCGAAAAAGGGGATGACAGTGATTGTCAGTTCAATAACGCTACGCTTCGTATCGGGCACACGGTATTGCGCGAGCGCCCGGGTCAATTCCTGCTGTTGCAACTGACTTGTTCTCCAAGGGCTTTTAGCAGCCCATTGTGCAAACGGGCACCCCATAAGGGTGCCCGTAAAAGGTCAGGCCAGTGCCAGATTGGCGGCGCTGTCGCGCCCGTCACGGCCAGCTTCGACGTCAAAAGTGACCTTCTGGCCGTCCTTCAATTCGCTGATGCCGGAACGCTCAAGTGCTGAGATATGCACGAACACATCGCGCTTGCCATCTTCAGGTTCGATAAAGCCAAAACCTTTGGTCGAGTTGAACCATTTTACTGTGCCATTTGCCATGGTGGAAGTCTCCTAATACTTGCCGCCCGCATTATTGCGGCGACTCGGCGTGGTCGGTCTGAATCGAAAGACTGAACGCCGAGTTTGGGAGACAGCAGGTCGAAAAAGAAAAACGTAAGCCCTGTGTATATGGACTTCGAGTACACACGATACAAGCCTTGATACAACGGAAAGCAACAGAAGATCTAAGTCTGCCCAGCCCAATTTGGGACAAAGATAAGCAGAACCATTGCTCTGTGGTTCGGAAATCAGAGGTCGGCTTCCGATAAAACCTGCCGAATGCGTATGCAGCAAATTGATTGCTCAGGCACGGCAGGTAGGGCTCACTGTCCGAAATCGCCGCGTGCTTCAAGAACACCGCGGCAAGGCACAAATGTTCATTGAGTGATTGAAACATTGCTAAATCAACGAGTTGACCTCTCTAACGAACGGTAGATTCTGCGCGGCCCGAATCTTGGGTCATGCTGCGTTGGCATAGGGCGACTGCGAGCCTCAAAGTGCCATTAGTAGGTCCGTATCTGCGCAAGCATCGGGCAAGAAACGTTCCCGATGTTACAGTTGGCCGTAAGTTCATTCAGGGCGGCCTCCAATCGCTTAAGTTCGATTATCTTCATACGCACATTGGAGATATGAAGCTCGGCCAGTTCCTTAACGGATTGGCAATCCTCGCTATCACCTTCGGATAGGTTGAGAAGCACCTTTGCATCGGCAAGCGAAAAACCCATGTCTCGGCACTTCCTTAGAAAACGAAGCCGTCCAACATCGTGCGCGGAGTACATGCGTCGATTATTCGATGCCCTTTCTGGTTTCGGCACGATCCCTTCGCGTTCGTAGTAGCGGATAGTATCAATTCCGACACCGCTTTGCCGGGATGCCTCCCCAATCGCAAACATGTGAGATTCCCTGTCTTGATCCTGTAGTGGCTACAGAAGTTAAACGAGAGGTTGTTGTCTCTACAACTCCGCGCGACGTAGTCCATCAGGGAAACAGAATGCAGAAGTACCTTAGCCTCAGCTATTTGGGATCGCTATCAGCGCTTGGCGTCGCGACTTGCTGCGTTTTGCCCATGACGATGATGTTACTGGGGCTGGGTGGCAGTTGGTTGGCAATCTTTGGGAAGGTTGCCGCAGCGAGTTACTATGTGCTGACGATGTCAACGGCGCTCGTCGTGATATCATGGATGGTATCTTATCGGCGCGGTTCCTTGCCGACGTTGAAATGGTGGCTTGCAGGAACGACTCTAATCACCGGCGTGGGTTGGGTCGTTGTGTTTAACGAGGCATGGATTAACGATTACCTGATCATGCAGATGTGAGACTATGACAAAACAAACTGTAGTCCTAGAAAGCACCCTGATTTGCCCGAAGTGCGGCCACAGTGAAACCGAGCAAATGCCAACGGATGCTTGCCAGTGGTTCTATGAATGCAAGTCGTGCAAAACAGTTTTGAAGCCGTTGGAAGGCGACTGTTGTGTTTACTGTTCATATGCCACGGTCCCGTGTCCACCAATTCAGCTAGGCGATAGCTGTTGCGGATGAAGTGAAGGACGGTTTTGTTGAGCGAACTGTGAGCCGCCGCCGCGAGCATCGCTGCTATTTGCATGAATGACAGTTTTTTCCGCTGCTTGGCCGCACAAGGTATTCGGCAGTTGCAGTGTCGTTACTGCTGCAAGCGCATGCAGCAATAAAATCCAGGGTACAGGTTGGGCTCGGTTTGGTCATTCAGTGAAATCTGTGCAAAGTCTGTATTGCGGGACAAAGGGAACTTTCACCGGGCAGGTGCCAAGGTCTGCTTCCGGATTTCTTTAAGATTTTCGAGCGTTTCTTCTTTGGCTGAATAAGGAGGCGATTGCGGCTTCAAAAAAACACTAATGTCGGCGATCTCGCTTATGCCAGCGTCGATACAGGCGTCCTTTGAAATATCTACTTGCCACGCCACAGCAACCAATACGTGACACCAAACGCCAGACCGAGTCCAGAATACCCAACGAAATAAAGCGGCTCCAGGTCCGTCGTATCGAGTGTAATGACCTTTCTGGCAACGGCCATCAGGGCAGTTGCAACTACCAGCTTCACATGTATGACATCGGCCGTCAGGTAGAGCGTGACATTCGTGTAAATCTCGATAGCGATCAGCACAACAAGCGCGGCCGCAAAAACCTCCAACAGAACACTGACGTCAAGAATCAGGACCGGTGGACTTACAAGCTTGATGTAGAACGAGTAACCGGCGTCGATGACGGCAAATCCGATCACAACGACCATGAACAAAGACATCACCCGAACGGCGTGTCGAATGAGCCGATTGCAGCTTCTGACAATCAGATCCTAATGGTCAGGGTCAAGCTCGACATGCGCTTGCGCATTGCGTTGCATCTGATCGGCCATCAAGACCTCCCTATTTTCGACGTTTCATAAAAAGTTCTTCAGCCAAACGTCAGCGCCCTCTGGGCAAGACGACCTGAGCCTGCAAACGCAAGCGAACGCCTTCGGCACCCACTTCGGGCGCTTCGAGCCAATAGCCCGCCCCCGCTTGCAGATTGACCGGCAGCGCCCCCCATTGGACCAGCTTGGAGACCGAAGCGTTTATAGGCACAGCCCAGGCATCAGTTTCCCAGTCATAGGCGCTTTCGCTTTGCAGCGAATAGGTCCACGCGCCTTCGGTGGAATAAGCAAGAAAGGGCTGGACAAAACTCACATTCGTGGGGGTGTCGGGGTTGCTTTCTAGATCCCACAGATGATTGGCCAGCGCACCATAGGTCCACGGACCGGTCTGTCGCAGTGCAATGCCGGTGATCCCAGCAGCCCATGTATCACTCGATACGTCGCTAAAGGTTGGAAAGCGCACAACGGGACCCACGCCCCACGTTATGTCCCCGGTTCCGATTGGCGAGAACCACGCAGAGAAAAGGATATCTCCGAACCCCTCCTGGCGTGTGCCCGGCACAACGTCTTCCTGCCAGATGTAAGGAATGATAGTTCGGGTGATCAGGTTAAGGTCATCGTTCAGTTGAAAGGGCACGACTGGTTGAAAGTTCAGCGTGGTGCGCGAGCCCTGATCAGAGACGCCCAGATTTTCATCATGGTTCAATTGAAACGGAACCGAGACGATTGCCGCAAGCGGGTTGGCCAGTTCCTGGGCCAGATCGGATGCCTCGTCTGCAACGGTTGTGGTTCCGGCACTGGCTGCAAAAAGCAGCCCCATAAGAGTATGGGATCGACGCATAGCCGTGTACTCCTTTTGAAATGCAGGTTGGGCGAGTGGCCTAGTTGATCGGCTCCAACTTCGGGAAGGTCCAATTGCCGTTCAGGATTGCATCCTCCGGCTCATAAAGGCGGATCGCATAGTTCCAGCCCGAAGTGATCGGCAGACAGTTCACGCGGCCATCGTCGCACCCACCGAAATGCAACGTGACCGAGCCGTCTTCTGCTGCTTCGGCTGTGTAACCGTTGTAGCTGTTTACGCCCAGATCATTGGCTTCCAGAAAGCCGTCACCGTTATAGACAGTCACCGACCAGAACGCCCGAACCGGCACATCCTTGACGGTTACCGCATGCGGTGTTTCGCCGTCATTCTGATCGACCGCGTCCAACAGATAGATCGCGGCCTCAGGCGGAAGACCGCCCCAACCCGAGAACGCACCGACCAGAAACTGAACCGGATCAATCTCGTCCTTTGTTCTGCCAAAGGCGCGGGCTGAATCGGTGCCCAGCAAGGATAAATCGTTTATCGCCTGACGCGCAGTGGCAAGTTGTTCGGTGTTCCAGTTGGGCGCGTCAAACGGGCCCGTTCCACCGCCGCTGACGACAATTCCATCCTGTGCCGCTTGCGCGGCGGCAATATCATCCGGGTCAGTCACATCGACGAATGTGCGAAACGCGATGAAACCAAAGCGCGTACCAAGGTCTTCCTGTGTGATTTGATACGTGCCGGGCTCTGCCTCGGCATACATGAAGTGGTCCTGATTGATGACATGCATCGAGATATAGCGGCCATCCGCTTTAGGCAGTGTCACTTCGACGGGTTCGCTCAAATCCAGCAGAATGCCGGAGTAGAGCGTGTCCTGGTTCATGCGGATGACGGGCTGGTTATCCGGTGTGGTGGCTTCGCGCATATGCCCCAATTCGCCAACAGCGAGGCCGAGATTGGCCATGTTGGTCCGAAACATGTGATCTGTCTCGGCGCGCACAAGGGTGTCGACGGTCACATCGACCATGTCTTCGGCCCAAACGCCTGTCGGGAGTGTAAGCGCGACTGTCAGAAGAAGCTTTTTCATCGTAAGCATCCTGTTGTTCAGTTTGCGGGTTCTACGGAGGGGAAGACCCAGCTTCCGTCGATGACCTCTGGGCCCGGCTGATAAAGGCGCACGGCATAGTTCCAGCCATCCATGATCGGGAGACAGTTCACACGTCCGTCGTTGCAACCGCCGAAGTGCACGGTCACACTGCCATCGTCATTCTTGGTGCCTGAGACCGAGTTGACCACATACGTGTCGAGGGAATTGAGTTCAAAAAACCCGTCTGCATTATAAAGGCTCACGGACCAGAATGCGTTCACTGGCACATCCGCCGGGACCTGGATTTTGTATTCCCCAAGCGGCAGGCCGGGCTCGATATTAAGATAAAAGGCCTCGTCTTCTGGCAGCCCACCAAAGCCGACTGCTGTGCCAAGGAAATGGCGTAATGGGTCTACATGATCTGCCTTACCAAAAGTCCGGACGCTGTCTGTGGCGAACCTGCCCAGCTCAATTGCGGCTTGGCGCAGCGCCTCAAAGCTCTCCGCGTCGTAATTGGGCATCTCGAAGGGCGTCGCGGAGGCAGCATCAATGGTGAACCCGTCCTGAATTGCATTGACCGCCGCAACATCCTTGGGGTTCTCGGCATCCACCAGTATTCTCATGAAAACAAGTACGTAGGGGGTATGGAATGTACCCATGTCAAGCTGGAACACACCGCCACCGTCGAACACTTCATTGATGAAATGATCCTGATTGACCACCATCGTCGTCATGTATCGGTCGCCCACATCGGGCAGAGTCAAGGTTGCGCCTTGGCTGATATCAATAACCGCAACGCTGTAGAGCGTGTCGCGATTCATCCGAATGGTGGGCTGATTGTCGATGGGGGTGGGTTCTTTGAAGTGAAAGAACTGATTTACGCCTCCGGCCAGGCCATTGTACGTCTTCAGTTCATTGTCTGTAGCAGCCCGAACAAAGTTGTTTATGGTAATGGGCACTTCATATGTCTCAGCAAGTGCATCGACCGTGGTATCAAAGCTCTGAGCGGTCGCTGTGCTTCCAATCAGGACAGCTAAAGCAGCAAGTTTCCAGCGTTTGTGCGTGAGATTCATAGTTTGCCCGCTCCACTAGCCAATTACAGAAATGCATTGCTTGATGGTCCCGGCACCTGATCAAAAGCGCATTCTCACGCCTCTCATTTTGTTGTTTTTTAAAATGCTACAATTGGAGCCTTGGCCATCTCTCTCCAACAAACCACAAAGTTCGAATGTATGCCCTGACAGATTGGAGCGACCGCTTCCGAAAACTGGTTAAAAATGACAGGTAGCGATAGCGTTTCGGCCAACAACTAGAAACTCTCTTTGCATATTGACCCGACGGCGGTCCTATTATTCGTGTGGTGATGTCAATCTCTTAGAGCGCACTCTCTGCGGGTAGCGTGGTTCAATTCGATTGAGCCCCTACCAGCGGGCACCTGACTTTTTTACCTCAAAAAGTGACTTCCGCTTTGACGCAGGTCAGGGACACAGAGCCGCGCTGGTCTATGCTTGACGTGCCCGACCTTTCAATTGCGGGGTCTTAAGGAGCTATGATGACAGGGCATGACGCACATGCTCAACACAGAACACCGCCGCTTACACGCGGGCGGGTTATCGTGCCGCTTTTGCTTGCGTTTCAAGAATCCGGTCAATCTGTAGAAAGTCTCCTAGCGGAATTCGATCTATCCTTCTCGGAATTGAACGCTCCGAGTTGTTTCATTCCGCACGACACTGTCTATGCCGTGTTTGAAGCCGTCGCACAAAAGACATCCCCAGACTTTCCAGCACTTGTTGGTCAAACTTCAGATCCGACCGTTGCATCCCCATTCGGACAGGCCTTTCGCGTAGCAAAGTCGCTGGCCGATTTCATTGCCAGGTTTTGCGTTCATGCGGGAAACAACACAAACGCGGTCACCATGACACTCGATGTCTCTGGAGAGTTCGCCGTGCTGTCCGCCAAACGCAGGTTCACGCCATGCTGTTCGCCCGCCTATATGGATGCGTTTCAGATCAGCCGATGGGCTACGTTGCTGCATGAAACCGCAGGTCAGCGTTGGGAAGCAAATAAGGTTCTTGTGCGTGTGAACCGTCCTGATCTGCTCCCGTCTTACTTCTACGGTATCCGGGCGGTAGGTGCGGGCTCAGACGGGTATTCCATCCGCTTCCCAAGTGCCTGGCTTTTGTTTGAACTGGTTAACCGAACCGCGACCGAGTACGTGTTGACCACTCAGGACGAAAAAAACCCTGTACCTACAGACTTGTTGAGTTCGATCCAAAGCGTTGCCAACTCAAGGGTCGGGCGCACGGACTTGTCGGCTACGGCGCTCGCCAAGGCATGCGGTTTTCGAGGCGCGGTTCTCAACCGACGGCTTGCTGCCTATGGGACATCACTGTCGCGCATCGTCATCGAAGCCAAATGTGACCAGGCGAAACATCTGCTTTCCAAGTCTGAATTGTCGGTGGGCGATATCGCTGATCATTTGGGATACTCTGACGCGACGGCCATGACACGGGCCTTCAAGAAATGGACGGGTCAAACACCGTCAGAGTTTCGCGCCCGTGAAATGAATAGCGTTAAGGCATCTGTTCCGATACTCGACCCGGTCGAATGCGATTGTGAAACGTAACAGGACAACGGCGCGGCCCATCTTTTGCCGCGCCTCGAACTCGGGATAGGCAAAGGGGGGAGCGGGCCATGGCGTGCTTAAAAATACGGTGTATCGCAAGCAGTTTTCTGGTTGCGGCGACGATACTGCCCGGCGGATCAACAGCAGTGGCACAGGACTCCGACTGGAGTTTTTCCGGCAGCTTCTACATCTACGCGGCGGACACCAAGACAACCATTGGATCGCTGGAGTCGGAACTCAGCTTCAGTGAAGCGGTTGAAAACCTTGATCTGGCATTCATGGGTACACTTGAAGCGCGAAGTGGCCGGTGGTCGCTGATCGCGGACTACATGCGCACAGACCTGTCCTTTGACAATGACACTCCCGGCCCGGTGTTCAGTGGCGCTGAAACCAGTCTGAAGACGCAGTTTTTAAGTGGATATGCCGCTTACACGGCCTATCAAGACCAAAACCTGGCCGTCGATCTCGGTGGCGGGTTTCGCTGGTTTGAGACGAGCAGCACGATCACTCTGGTCGGCGGCCCCACCCCGGCACCAAGTTCCAGTGCCAGCGACGATTGGATAGACCCTCTGATTGCGGCCCGTATCCGGTATCAGATCAATGACCGATGGTCGGCCGTTGCCTTGGCCGACTATGGTGGATTTCGCTCAGATCGCGAAACCGCACAGTTTTTGGCAACGGTAGGTTATGCGATCGCTCCAAAGTGGAATTTGCGCGCAGGTTATCGCTACATCATGGTCGACAAAGGTGAAGTTGACAGCAGGTTCAAGCTCTCACAATTCGGACCCGTGTTGGGTGTGACCTACAGCTTCTGAGTAAGGGCATTATGCGAAAGGCGGCCATGCCGAACACAAACAGGTCTGTAGTATCGAAGTTGCGCCAAGGCGCGAGCAGCGGTGCCGACATGCTTGGGACCGACAATTGCAGCCGGATGCGAACAGTCGGACAAAGGCAATTCAGAAAAGGAACGACGAGGCGACTGATTGCCAGAGCTTTGCCTGCGGCAACCGTGTGTTCGTTCTGTGTCCTCGCTGCCTGCGGGCCAAACATCTATGACGAAATTGAACTGATGCCCTCCCCAACGGTCTATGCCGAGGCTGCTTTTGACCCTTACAAGGACATCACGGAAGACAATTTCGTGCAGCGTTCGCAGCTATTCTACGCTACAGATCGGCTGCCCGCGGTTCCCGGCGACCCACAAGCCTATTACAACAATGAGCGCGGTCACATTCTGCGTACCGGCATTGGCGAAGTGCAAAGCAACCCCCCATTGGCGACGTTGAAAAAGCTTCGCCACGTTACCATGACGCGCGACCGCGCTAAGGACTACACGCTCAGCTTGTCTGACGTACAAGAGATTGGTGTCATGCCGTTCAGTGTCACGCGCTACATGAACGATCCACCTTCGCAAAAGGAGATGAAGGCAGCCGGACTTCGGTTTGCCCAATGGATTGACGATCACCTTGCAGCCTCTCGCAACAAAGACATTTTCATCTATGTCCATGGCTACAATGTCGATTTTGATTACTCGACCCTTGTCTCCAAAGAGTTGCAACACTTTCTGGGCTATCAGGGCGCCTTCATCAGCTACAACTGGCCCGCTACACCCAATCGCTTGGCGTATTTTCGGGATCAGGAATCTGCATTGGCGACGCGCCGCAATTTGCGGTCTCTTGTCGAATACTTGTCGGCAAACACCAACGCCCGGCGCATTCACCTTATAGGATACAGCGCAGGCTCAAGGCTCGCATTTGAAGCCGCCTATCAGATTGCTTTGCGGCCTGGGCCAAAGCCGCGGCTGGGGCAGTTGATCCTGATCAGCAGCGATCTTGATCGAAGCTATTTCTTGCAATCAATTGAAGACGGCCTTCTGGATGCCGTTATAGGTGTGACACTCTATCAATCGCAGACCGATTCAGCGCTGGCGATGTCACGGTTGGTCTTCGGCCGCGACCGTCTGGGTCAAGTTTCCGATGAAGCAATAAATGGGTCTCTGTTCCAGCGCCGACTGTCTGAGATGAAAACCCTACATATCATCGATGTGACCGAGGCCGAAGCAGCCGATACAGGAAACGGGCATTGGTACTTTCGGTCTTCGCCCTGGGCCAGCAGTGACCTGTTCATTTCTCTGCTTACAGACCGAGATCCTCAAGCGCGCGGGCTTGTGCGTGCTCCGGGCGAAGCTGTCTGGAGTTTTCCATCGAATTATCCGCAGACACTGCAACGCTTTCGAAATGGCAGCTAGTACTGGGACTCCAGTGGGTCAGAACCATTAGAACCAGTTTCTGGATTTAATCTATGAGCCTGACAACGCACCTAGAATGCTCAACGCAAAGCTGACGTTCGAGCAACGCGCAGCATCGGTAGAAGTGGGCTCAAACCAGACATTTGACGCTTTCTGTCGGGCTTGCGGTCGGTCCCAACGTGGTTAACGGCGGCTGTGCGGACAAAAGTGTCAATTCGCTGCGAGCGCACCAACGTCAGCTATGTGGGCAAATCGACTGTGCGCAATAGATCATGTCGACAATCAAGAAATAAAATATGTACGAATTACATCCTTCGATTTCCTGCCAATTGACGGTGTATAGGGAATTGATGAACTTAGTTTGGCAACAAAAAAGAAACGCTGATCATCAGCTTTGGCTACCGGCCTCGGCTTCCAGTGCATTCATCACCGCCGTTGCTTCTTTGTACGCCATGTCAACAAAGTCGACCAGATACTGCTGGTTTCCCTTCGTGGGATAGACGAGCCAGAACGGGACCGCCACGCCATTGTCTGGTTCGAGGCATTTGATGAGTTCCGGAAATCCTGCGGCGACGCTACAGGGCAAAGGCGCAAATCCAACACCATTGCGAACCGCAGACAATACTCCCTGTAGGGTATCGCACCGCAAGACAATCTTGGATTGCGCAAACAAACCTTCCGCCCAGGCCCGGACGATTTGTGGCCCAACCGAATGCTCAAAAAGCACGCATTCTTTGCCCGACAATTCACCAGGGTCCATCGGTGTCGGCAGATCGGTCAGCTTGTTCTGATTGGCATAGAGTGCCCAACTCACATCACCCAGGTGATGATACGTCAATTCCGCCTCATCACCTTTGTTGCCATGACGAAACGCAATATCCGCTTCACCGGCAACAAGATCCAGCGGTTGGTTGGTCAATACAGTTTCGAACACAACCTCTGGCGCCGTTTCACCATAGCGGGACAGGAGCGGGCTAAGGATGCGCTCAAACACTTCAACTGTAGATGTCACGCGAATGACCTTGGACGTAACGGATTTTCGAATTTGGGTTGCGGTACTGTCGAACATTTCAAGGGCGCGCTTAACCTGCGCTGCCTCACCGGAGAGTTTTCGAGCCACCGACGTGGGATCAAATCCACGCGGACTGCGCTCGAACAGGGTCAACCCCAAGGCATGTTCCAAGGCGTCAATACGTCGGCTTACGGTTGGTTGCGAAAGACCAAGCACGTCTGCTGCTGCACGGGTCGATCCGGTCTGCATGACCGCCAAAAAGGCCACAATATCATCGGGAGATGGGCGCGGCATGTTATTCAATCCTGAAGAACGTTCATCCTTCTTGGCCGTATCACAACTACCGGCTGACGGGCTACAATTTTCCACGTGATGGGCTATGGCGTAACCGGAGAGAACGCATGATTTCAAAGACATTGATAGCGTTAATCTTTTGCCTTGGTGCCACGGCCAATCCTGCGGTGGCGCAACTGGCATCAGATCAGATGTTCAGCCATCCGCTGACGGCACGCATCGGAAATGATCTGACAACCATTTACCCGATTGACCGTGAAGCGACAATGATCGAGACCATCATGATCCCGGTTAATGACAATGGATCAGGAACAACCGAACTCTCCGCCAATGTCTTTTACCCCAAGGATGCGGGCCCTGTTCCTGTGATCGTCAGCCTGACCGCCTATGACAAGGATATCGGACCAAGCCGTTATGTGCATACGGCGCGCGGCAATATCAACCGGGAGATCGGGCTTAACCTCGGTGACATGAATATCAGCGATGTCGCCCCGTTCGAAGCTGCTGATCCCGGTTACTTCGTGCCGCACGGGTACGCGGTGGTCATCATTGATGCTCCGGGAACCGGGAAATCGCCTGGTACGGAAGATCCTTTCAGCCAAGCAACGGTTGACGCGTTCAAGCAGGCCATCGAGTGGATTGCCCGTGGCACGGAGAATGGCGGGCCCGGTTGGTCAAATGGCAATGTCGCAACGCAAGGCACATCTTATCTGGGTATCATCCAGTGGTTGGTCGCGGCGACACAGCCCAAAGGTTTGGATGCAATGATTGTCTGGCAAGGATCATCTGACATCATTCGCGATGATCTGTTCAATGGTGGAATTCAGGAAACCGCCTTCATTCCATATTGGCTCTCGGGGAAATCAGCCGCGTTTCAGGATCCTGACACCAAACCTGAATTTGGCCTGACTTTTTCAGAGATCCCGCTGGATCTTGTTCCCGACCTGACTGAATTTGAAATCCCCCCGATCCTGGATGTCGAGAACATTGCAGTACCAGCGCTGGTCGCTGGTACGTGGAGCACTCAAGGCCTGCACTCCCGTGGTAGCTTTGAAGGTTACAGACGGCTCGGCATCGCAGGTGTCCCACGTTATCTGACGACCCATGGCAGGGAAGAATGGAGCGTCTCGAACCAAGATGAATCCCGTGACAAGCAGCGAGTGTTTCTGGACTGTTACCTAAAAGATGTGACGGATGCCTGCGAAGCACTGGAAAACGAACCAGTGCATGTCGAGGTGATGCATGGGGACAATCTCTTTCACGACCGGTATGTAGATGCTTGGCCTGTGCCGGGCACGGAATATCGCCGGTATTACCTCGACGCGGTCACCATGACACTTGGCGACAATGAACCTTCGAGCGCAGCTATCACTCAATACGATTCCGATGTTGTTGTCATTGATGATCCCGAAACAACCAATCCCCGTCTGATCTTCAGCCATACCTTTGAGGAACCAACCGAAATCGCCGGGTATTCGAAGCTACACCTGATCGCCTCACCGGACGTGTTGATGGATCCCAGAGCGCGCGATGATGACCCCAATACAGCCGTCGACATGGATGTATTTGTCGGATTGCGCAAACGCGGCGCTGACGGTGAAGTCCAGTACTTCATCAACCTTCTGGCCAGTGACAGCTTGTTTACCCGAGGCTGGATACGCGCAAGCCTTCGCAAGACCCTTGATACCTACAATGGGCATCCGGTCCCTGACTACCGGACGATCTATGCCTTGGATGAGGTTCAGAACCTCACACCCGGTGAGGCCTATTACCTGGAGATCGAAACTCTGCCAACCGCCGTTTACTTCGAAGCAGGTGAAGCACTTGAACTGATCATTGCAGGGTCAAATGTGAGCTTTACACCGCACAATCAGCATACAAAGTTGGTCAATGTTGGTGTTCATACGGTCTACACCGGTGGCAGTCACCCCGGAGAATTCCCGATTTCTTCACCGTATCTTGAACTTCCCATCGTCAAATTCGCGAGCACACCGCAGCCGATTGCCAAAGGGGAGCCGCTGCCAATCCTGCGCGAGGTAGACTGAGATCCCGGCTGTGAAGTAAATGGATCAGGTCCGCTTTGAGCGAACAATGTTCGTTTGTATAGTGCGCAGCATCAAGCAAAATGGGCTCTTCATGCGCTTTCGCCGTTCTTAGCTTGAACGATCGTTTCAACGTATGGAGCAGCTAAATCGGTCCAATACGCAATAATCGCGGTGACCGTTAAAAGGCGGCCATCGGAAGTCCGTTGCGAGCCACTGAGCGGAACTTCCACGAGCCGACTCCGTTGCCCAGAGGTATACAGTTCAGGCTACTCGAAATAGCTTGGATCAAGTGAAGCGTGGAGTTAAAAAACATGATACTCGTTGGACAATTCGACTCTCCCTTCGTTCGCAGGGTTGCGATTGCATTGCTCCACTATGGGTACCCGTTTGAACGTCGGGTGCTCTCGGTGTTCAGAGACTTCGATGCGATGCTCGCAATAAATCCGATGGGGAAGGTCCCGTCGTTGATCTTAGATGATGGCGAAACGCTGTTCGATAGCCGCGCCATTATCGAGTATCTTGATGAAACTGCGCCCGCCGAACGACGGCTTGCCCCGACCCAACAACCTGAAAGGCGGCGTGTCTTTCAGATTGAGGTTGTGGGTGTCACTTTGGCCGAGAAAATCTATGAACGCGGGATTGAGCACAACAGGCGGGCGCCCGGAACCAGCGATCCCGCTTGGAGGAGGCGACTGGAGCTGCAGATCGGCTCGACATGCAAATGGCTAGAGGACCGACTATCTGGAGACTGGTTCTTCGAGGAGAGCTTTTCCCGTGCCGACCTCGCAGTGGCCGTGGCAATGCAGTATCTCGAAAGGGTGCTGCCAATGTTGGAGAGCGTTGTCCGATATCCTCTACTTCACGCACACCGTCTACGTTGCGAAAGCCTCGAGGCGTTCGCCGCAGTGCAGGATGCACGGGATGAAGCCGTGGGCAGTGGCTGGACTCCGGAAACCTGAACTGTGCCGGGTTGATGGTGTCAGATGCACGGTGAATCCGAACTGGGTCTGCTTTGAGCGGACGATAATCAAACGACCGCAACGCGGACAAAGTTTGAGTTCACCGCATCAAGAAGGAAGGTCCGGTGCTATTTGAGCAGGACCCTAAATTTCTTGCGCGCAGATCATGAAACACACTTTCTTGTTCGATCATCCTTCATTCCCAGTAACTTCACGCCGCTGGGCTGGGCGTTATCGATTGCGCCCGACTTGGCTGAAGATGGCCAAACCCAACGTGGCCAAGGCCAGGCCTGTGGCTACCAGGAAGGTCGTTGAAAAAGCATAGGCAACATCGTCGGCGGGGGCTTTTGCGGCATTACCGGTTCCCAGAATTGTAATAAACAGCGTTGACATGACAGCGGTTCCCGTCATCAGACCGAGATTGCGGGACAGGCCGAGTAAGCCCGAGAGGCGGCCTCGCTGTTCTAGCGCCGCGTCGGCCAAAACCGTTGTATTGTTGGCGGCAAGGAACATCTGAAATCCCGGGGTCAGAACAATGAGCGCGACAACGTATCCGCCGACTCCGAAATACCGTGGGAGGAGGGCCAGGCAAAGCAGACCCAGCATTGTTTGCAAGAGACCGATGACCATTACGCGACCCGCACCGAGCCGATCTGTCAATCGCCCTGCCGGAAATCCGGAGAGTGCGGCGGTCGCAGGTCCGACCGCCAGCACCAGACCGATGAGCGCCTCGTTTAACCCCAGCGAAAAGGCCAGGAAGAACGGTCCGACGACCAGCGTGGACATCATGATCGTGCCTACAGCCACGTTCATGAAAAACCCAAAACCTGCCGTCCGGTCGAACAGCATGCTCATCGGCACCAAAGGCGATGCGACACGCGCTTCGACGATCACGAAGAGGACGATTGTGACCAGCGCGACTGTGAACAGCACACCCGGTGAAACTGGAACACCAGCGGCTCCTCCGCTTGCCGCGAGGGCATAGGCGCCCAGAGCAACCACCAATAGAAACGTCCCCGGTAAATCCAGTTCCCGGAAAGACGTGCCCTTCCGCTCAAAAGCGCGCGGAATGGAGATAACCGACATGAGAAACGTCAAACAGGCAAAGCCGCTGAGAAGCCAGAAAGCCAAACGCCAATCACCCCATGCCAGCAGTACGCCGCCAAGGGATGGGCCCAATGCCGTCCCGACCGCAGAGGTTGTCCCGAGCAAGCCCATTGCCGTGCCAAGCCGCTCTGTCGGAACAAGGTTGCGCGCGATAGACATGGGAAGCGCGATCAGAATTGCTCCGCCAAGCCCTTGCAGAGCTCGTCCTGCAATCAACAGGCTAAGGCTTGGAGCAACGGCATTCAGAACCGACGCGGTAATAAAGACGACGAGCCCGGCGGTTAGAACCCGGCGGTTGCCGAAAAGGTCGCCAAGCCGCCCGGCAGAGACGATGGTGACCGTCACGGTCATGAGGTAGGCCAGCACGACCCATTGCACGTCTGACACCGTCGCAGAGAAGCTGAGTGCCAGCGAGGGAAGCAGGACCGAGGCAATGCTGATACCCAACGATGCGGTCAGAGTTGCGGCTGTGAGAGCCATCAGAATGGCCGTGGGCTTACGGGCCTGTGACGTGTCGATCATGGTGGATTCACTTGTTAGATTGCCAGAGGATTGCTACCCTGCAACTTCAAGTCGACTTGAGGTCAACCATGAAATTGCTTGATATCGGTGTATTGTCGGAACTTAGCGGCGTTCCCCCATCGACCTTGCGTTATTACGAGGAAATCGGACTTATTCATTCGGTCGCAAGGAAAGGGCTGCGGCGGCAGTTCGACACGCCGGTAACGACGCAGCTTGCCTTGATCTCGCTGGGAAAGATGGCGGGGTTTTCTCTTGAAGAAATCAAAGGCATGTTCGCCAAAGATGGAACGCCGCAATTGCCGCGGGCAGAGTTGCATCTCCGCGCGGATGCGCTCGATGAGCAGATCCGGGGTCTCACTAGGCTTCGCGATGCGCTTCGTCACGTGGCAGATTGCTCTGCGGACACGCATATGAACTGCCCAAAATTCATACGCCTTGTGCAATTTGCAGTGCGCGCTTCAGCCCCCAAAGGACGATAAAGAACCGTCATACCCTAAGGACAGCCTTCCCTTGGGTAGCGTCCATTGGGGTTCACTGCAGCATTGGCTAAAATGGGCTCACTGCCAACTTTCTCTGCGACGTGCCCGAACTGGTGCGTAGAGCCCATTGCTGCCGTCGGCCAAGCTTTCGCCTTTCGCCTGTGCAGCACGTCGCAATCCGCGCATTCCGGACGTTCCCAGGCGCTTCACAGATGGCAGGGCTGCGGACATAACCGAAATTGGGCTTTCTAGCTTCGCTGATGCAGCATCCCCTCGCATTTGCGGCATATTTGTTCTTGCGGCGCAGCGCGTGTCTCCGATCCGGTCACTCGCGGATGTCGAATTGGACGGAACCGAAACTGTAAATTCGCCGTAGCCCGGTCAGAAAAGTAAGACACGTAACTAAACGAGCATTCACCGCGCTTGCGCAAATGGCTGTTATTAGGGAAACGATTGTCTTCATTCCTATCAAATTCGGCTAGTCTCCCTGAGGACGGAATGTGGCCAATGGTCACCTGACTTCGTAGTCAAAGCATCAGCTAGAACGAGAATTACAATCTAACTCGTTTCAGGCAGCGTGGTCTTAAGTCGCGAAATCGTAGACCTGCTCACGCCCAACATCCGGCCGATTTCCGCGGCAGTTTTGCCCATGGACAGCAATGAAAGTGCCTCTTCGCGTTCCGTTGCAGTCAGTTTCTTGGGGCGGCCTTTGCTAAGGCCGAAAGACCTGGGACGATCCTCTACGGTGCGGCTTTCCAGATCAGCCAGCCCAAGCTCATAGTCGATAACACCGGTCAAGATCTCCAGAACCATTTCAGCCCGTCCATCTTCGATGTTGATCCAGGGCTCGGACATGGACCGGAACGAGGCCCCCTTCTCGTGAATCTGCTGCAACAGGTTGACTAGTTCGGCGATAGAGTCGGCAATCGCAGACAGGCGTGAGACAACGATGACATCCCCGGCGGATACATCCGCCAAAAAAGTTTCCAGAGTTTCCCCCCGATCATTGCCGTCCTGCGTGGTATCACTCCAGATGCGATCACATCCCTGGCGCTTCAACTCGCTGAGTTGAACTTCGCTTCGATACCATTTTGACGATACCCGCGCATATCCTATTTTTACCATTCTAAATCAGTCTCATAGAATTGGTTTCACAGTAAGTTCTTGACTTTTGCACGCATTTATGACCGTCTATTTGCACGCAGTTCTGCACGATCATAGCGCTGAACCTGTGCAATGACAATCGCCTTAGCGAGTGATCGGGACTCAATGCAGCATTCTGTTTCAGAAGCACCCAGAGATATCAGCCTATATAACGAGGATCTGGCACCTGTGCCCGTCAACAAGCGCGATTGGGGTTGGTTTGAGCTGTTCAATGTCTGGGCCAATGATGTGCAATCACTGTTCGGATACACGTTGGCGGCCTCTCTGTTTCTGACCTATGGGCTGAATGGCTGGGCTGTTTTTGCGGGCATCGTGCTGGCCGGATTCATCGTCATGGGGCTGGTCAACTTGATCGGCAAACCCAGCGTCCAATATGGCATTCCTTTCCCGGTCATGGCGCGCGCAAGTATGGGCGTGCGGGGCGCAAATTTCCCGGCTTTGATCCGCGCGATTGTGGCCATTTTCTGGTACGGCGTGCAGACCTATTTCGCCTCGACTGCGCTCGCCTTGGCCATGGTCGCATTGATCGGAACGCAAGGGCCTCCGGTCTTTTTGGGTCTCAGCGCGATAGAATGGATTGCCTTTCTGGCTGTCTGGTCCTTTCAGATTGCCCTGTTCTGGAACGGAATAGATCCGATTGTGGGCTTCCTCAACTTCGCGGGGCCATTCGTCTATGCGGTGATGGTGGCATTGGCTGTCATGATCTGGATTGAGGCTGGCAACGATCTTTGGCGCGAGCTTGGAACGATCTTTCGCGGAACCGGTAGCTATCAAGGAAGTCAGCTGGGTGCATTCGCAGCCGTGGTCGGCACAATGATCGCTTATTTTGCCGCCGTCGTCATCAATTTCGGGGATTTCTCGCGGTTCGTGCGGTCAGAACATGAAATGCGTAAAGGTAACCTGCTGGGCTTGCCAATCAATATCGCGTTCTTTTCACTGATCGCCCTGATCGTGACTGCGGGAACCGTCGCGATCTGGGGTGAAGCTCTGACCAACCCCACTGCGATCATCGCGCGGATCGATTCATTGCCGTTGACGATTTTGGCCGCAACAACATTTTTTGCGGCCACAGTTGGGATCAACCTTGTGGCCAATTTTATTCCGCCCGCTTACGACCTTGCCAACCTGATGCCCAGTCGGATCAATTTCCGTGTCGCTGGCATCATCACGTCGGCCTATGCGCTGGTGATCGGGGGCTTGTGGGTCTCGACCATCAGTCAGATCGGCATTCTGGGCTTTGTTAATACGCTAGGGGCAGTTCTGGCCCCGGTCTACGGCATCATCATCGCTGATTACTATCTGGTCAAATCCGGTAAGCTGGATGTTGATCAGCTGTTCTCGGCGGCGCGCGACGGGCCTTACTTTTACAGCAATGGCTGGAACATGGCGGCAATCGTGTCGTTCATCCTTCCGGCAATATTTTCCGTTCTCACAGTCTGGGTCCCCCTGCTGAGCACACTTTCGGGCTTTGCATGGGTGATCGGCGCAGGATTTGGAGGTGTGTTCTACTGGGCAATTGCAAAGCGCTGACCGGCTGAGACCTTAGCCAATTCGATGCCTGAGGGCAGCGAAACCGATCGCGACTATGCGTGGTCGGCCGGGAAAGATTTGTCTCAAAGCCAGACTGACATGTGAATGAACGTCGCGACTCTGCGACGGCAACGGTTCGGGCCACGTGCCCGAAGCGAAAGGCGGCTTTTGCCGCAAACTCCGGGGCATACCCCCGGTACCAAAACGGGAGGACCATTATGGTAACCACAGCAACATCTGCCGAGGGTGCAGGCACGACAGATCCGGAAGGCGATACGCTTAATCCAGTGTCACCCAACGAAAAAACATGGGGCGCGTTTGCAATATTCAACATCTGGGCGAACGACGTCCAGTCACTGTTTGGTTATTCCCTTGTCGCGTCGCTGTTCATCTCATACGGCGTTGGTGGCTGGACCGCTTTTCTGGCGCTTATTGTGGCGGGATTGTTCGTCATGTGGATGGTGAACCTATCCGGTGCGCCGGGCGAAAAATACGGCATTCCCTATCCGGTTCTGGCACGCGCCAGTATGGGCACAGCAGGGTCCAAGCTACCGGCAGTGTTACGCGCCACGGTCGCTGTGTTCTGGTACGGCGTTCAGGTCTATTTCGCCTCGACTGCGCTATCGCTTCTGATCCGCTCAATCACGGGTGCCGAAGGGGGTGCCGAGATGTTGGGCCTGACCGGCATCGACTGGTTCGCCTTCTTCATCGTTTGGGTGTTCCACATCGTCATCTTCTGGCGCGGTATGGGCTGGGTCGAAACGTTCCTCAACTTCGCTGGGCCTTTCGTCTATGCAGTCATGATCGGTCTTGTGATCGTGCTGTGGCAGCGCGCCGATGGGCAACTTCTGAGTGCAACCGCGACCATTTTCGCCAACCCCGAAGGCACGTTCGGATCCGAGGTCAAGGGCTTCATCGCCATCTTCGGCACCATGGTTGCTTATTTCTCGGCCGTGATGATCAACTTCTCGGACTTCTCACGCTACTCCCGTGACAAGGCGTCCATGAAGGCGGGGAACCTTGCTGGCTTACCGCTGAACATGATCCTGTTCTCGGCTTTGGCCCTGCTGACAACCGGCGGCGCGGCTGTGGTCTTTGGTGAAGAGATCATCAATCCGACCGAGATCGTTGAAAAGACAGACAGCGTTCTGTTGGGCATCATCGCAGCGATCACCTTCTTCGCAGCGACGGTGGGCATCAATTTGGTTGCGAACTTCATCCCTGCGGTGAACGGCATTGCCAACTTGGCCCCCGGTAAGATCAGCTTTCGTCAGGCGGGTCTGGCAACTTCTGTCTTTGCGCTGGTGATTGGCGGGCTCTGGACAGCAATAATCTCGAATATCGGTATCGCCGGATTCGTGAACACATTGGGTGCGACACTGGCCCCGATCTTCGGGATCATGATCGTCGACTATTATATGATCCGCAAAGAAGAGCTGAACCGCGACGATCTCTACAACATGCAGGAGGGTGAGTATCACTATGGCAATGGTTGGAACGACTCGGCCCTGATCGCCTTCGGCGTCGCTTCGGTTTTCTCGGTCGCTACGGTCTGGGTCCCGGCCCTTGGCATCCTGTCAGGTTATGCCTGGATCATCGGAGCGATCCTCGGCGGCGTCATCTATAACGCTATGGCCAAGAAAAACGCCTAAGCGTTTGGAAACAGGTGGTGGGCAATACGCAGCCCGCCACAATACCCCTATTTTTTATCGCTTGGGTCAGGTTCGTGTGACGCTCAAGACGAACCGTTTGAATAGGGAGCAGCTATCCTCTCGCCAGAGGCGCAGCTCCCCTGATGGTTACGTTGGTGTCAGTCGCGAACCGCCGACGAACCAAGATTGGACCCACAGGACATTGTTCTTCAAGGACCCAGAGAACAACATCATCGAGATCTTTGCGGACATTCATCCGCATGAAACTTTGGCCGAACCTTCCGGGGCTCATCAAACTGTAGCATGACGGTCCCAAGCGGGCTTTTGCTGCAGCTAAGGTAAATTCAAAAGGCCACCAAGCGGACATTCGCTGCAGCTGCATCAAAATCGGCTACGCGCCATGATCTGACCTTTCGATGACCGATCCGGGGTAGCAAAGCTAACAGTACGATACCGTTCCGCTGACTGAAGCTGAACTAGTTCGGTTTTTGGGTGAACGCAAAAGATTAATCAAGGGTTTGAACAAACTAACAAGGCTCATGTTCTATGACCAAGCAATATATGTGCAAAAGCCCTCTGTTGGGACGCTTCAGCCCTATATTGGAATGCGATTTCAACTGTTTGATTATCCGGCATTAGCTTTGCGTCGTTCGTTGCGTTCTTCCGAACGAGACCTAAGATACCACCACTCCGACCCATCTTCGCGCTCGACTCTTCGAGCGTCAACATCATGTAACATTTGCCTCACCTCATCGTCGGAAAAACCACCTATCGGTCTTCTTAGCGCGGCGAATGATCGGTCTATATGTGTCTGGTGGTTCAACATTTCAGTAAGGATATCTTTTGCCACTTCGGCCCCTTGCCGCTGCAGCTTTAGCATCCCAATTTCATGTACGAATTGTCGCCTTTGTAGAAAAAGCTCCACTGCTCCTGTCAATGCTCCACCTACGATGACGCCTATCAATGCCCAGATTGCTTCGCTCATGGCCTTCCCTATTCAATCGTTTGAAGAAATCGCTACAGTCGCTTCGGTTCTAGCAAGTTGCTTGAAAATCGTACCTACAGTTTGCCCAGTCTAGTAATTCCTACAAACGTAACTGGGAGAAATCTCGGCAACACAGTTCTGTTGATGCTTCAAGACGAGTCCTCCCAATCTCTTAAAATGAGATTGTCCGAACTTGCAAAACACTGGTATTGGTAAGAAAATTTTATGACGCTGAGAATTCAAAATGGAAAACAACGAAAACTCCAACTTAGATGATGCTGCCAATGCCGTTACAACAGCGGCGCAAACCGCGCAAGAAGTTGGAAAAATCGGTGTGTTAAACAGACTTTTCGGTCCAGCTGCTGATATTGTCGGCAAGGAGCTCGCTACTCGAGTTCAAGAACACCTTGATAGTAAGCAAAAAGAGAACCTTGAGAAGATCGCTGCTCTTCAAGATCAGCCGAAGCTACTAGAAGCTCCTTCCTTGCGCGCTAGCGCTACTCAAGTAGGGGCATTCGTAGAATGGATTGACGGTGCAAAGGATGTCAATGCTGTGACCGAGCCAGCTCTTGCGCAGGCATGGAGCAATGCGCTCGAAGATATCAGAAGTCAGGATTACACCCTGCTAACCAGCCTCCCTCAGCTTGATGATGAAGTTGTATCTGACATCCAAAAGGGTGAAATTATTTCCAAAAGTACCGCACAGACGATTTCCGCGGCTGGCTTGGGAAAAGTCATTGAACCTAAGCGGATCAGTCGCATTGATCTAAAGGCCGCTCTAATTTTCCCCTTTCTTATTGTGTTTTTGGGCATTCTGAAAACTTTGGAGGTGATATTCCCATCTATTAGTGGATACTACACTGTCATCTTGGTTTTGGCATCACTAACCGTCACGGCAATTCTCCTGAACCTAAAGGTTTTCAAGAGTCGTGATGGCAAGAAAAGGGTAGGTTACGGAACACTGATTGTGGGCGAATACGGTGGTCAATCTTACAAGTGGTTGGAAAAGGACCCGCAATTGGTCAGAGTTGAAAAGTCGCTAACTGGAAGAACCCATGTCTCTCGATACTATTTGGTCGAACGTACGAGGTCATGAGTGCTCGCGCGCGCCGCGGAGTGGGTCTTATCCGAGCTGCGTTTGAGAATTGCTGTGCAAGCAATGCCGCCCGAAGCTGGTTAGATTTGCGGCGGCGATGCCCATAGAGCGGATTTCAAAAGATGAGCATTGAAGACACCCCAAACAACATTCGTACTGCCGATTTCTTTCATCATATCGACATGGGATTCCTAAACCGCAGATTGGCAATCAGCGCGCTAGGTCCTTTAAGAAATCAGTATTTGGAGCGCGTACAACCGGGCTCGGATCACATAACGGTTCTGCGGAACGACCATCTTCTGGTCACCATGTTGATTGATGTCTTCACCAAGGTCGGCGTGCCGACCTTGGCCGAGGCACTCACGCTGGGGAAGTCCAAATCAAGCTTCATGAGTATTGAGCGGTTGGAAAGGTGCCCAGGTATTTACTCCGAGAAGAGAGTGTCTCACGAGGTGCACTTTGAGATTGATCCCGGGAAGCCAGTCTCCCTCTCCTATCATACCGAGCATTTGGTGAATTCGACGGGGACTATGACGCTCGCAGAAGGCTTCCAAAGTGGATACTATCAAGCGGTAATTGGAGTTCTCCACGACAAAGTGGATCGGTTCGAAATTGAACCAATTGTCATTGGAGCGCCGTGGCTCGATCACCCGAGAAACTACGAGGATGGTGACAAAGATGTCATGTGGTACGGGCAGTTGTTTGGTGAGCTCCTGCCGGAGGACATTGAAGAATTCTCCGAACTGCGCGAGATAAAAGTGGAAAGTGCGGACGAGTGGATGTCTGTAATGCAGAGGACACCAGAAGAGCATGTGAAGCGCTCTATCGCCCAATTGCTGACAGAACCGACAAAGGCAGACTGGGGTGGAGAAGAGAATGATCACTTTTCGGCCAACGCGACAGTAGGCGGACGTCGGCGAACTGCCGCTTTCCTGCTCAAAGGCCCGACGAAATTCCAAGAAATGAAGCCCGCGATGTGCGGCAAGAACGGGGACCAGATTTACAGGTTGGTGCGAGTTGGGGCGGATATCTCGGTTGTTCAGCACTCGCACTTAATCGGCACAGCCGTGCGTGAAACTCTCAAGTCGATGGTTGTCCAACCCGGAAGGTCCGGCAAGTTCTGCCTGATGGATGGTCAAGCAACGTATCGACTTCTGAAAGCATATGATCTGCTACCTGCTTAAAACAGGGAAGGCGCCGCTTCAGTTTTTTTCTTTGGCAGTCTTACTGGTGTCGCGAAGCGCCCAGAACGGTCATTTTCCGAGAGAACACCAACGCCCGCTTCATCCGTGCCCTGTGAGTTCGTGAACCAACCGCTTATCCGACCTGTCTCCCTAGAGTCTTTGGATTGATAGAAACGCTCGCCGAGCCAGAAATCAAAAGAACCAGTTTAAACGAAGCTTTCGAGCCAAATCGCCAAGTCATTGGTTTTGTGCGACATATAGTCTATTTGCGACACGCTATGCTATCATCCCTACTAAGTAGTGTATAAGACCCGACGCAATCGACAGAAGTTTTAGGGCTTTTGAGACATGCTTTATTATCCCCATTACACTCCAAGCAAACACCAACTTCGTTCTATATTGCTATTCAGTGACGACGTTAACTTGATTGTTCCTGAAGTTGATCAGGGAGGGGTGGAACAACGTGGAAACGTACGCGACATTTTCTTGAAGCGACCAGAGCTCATTAAGTTTAAGGACCCACACTATCGTTACGACAGTTGGGCGAATAAACCTAAGATGGATTTGGTGATCCAGAGCCTTTTGAAAGAAGCGTCTGATCAAATTCAGTTGGCTGGGTACCAAACTCTGAAGACGGACAAATACGGAAATCTTCAAAACGGGCAGGAAGTGCAGGTAGAGGTTCTTCGCACTAATTTTGGGTGGAAATATGTTGCAGCCGAGAAATTCCCCCATCAAATACACCGAGCCGTTTTTGACAGTAAGTGCGCAGCAAGAGCTGGTCCGTATGTGGACAAGAAAACCGGCAATACTGTCGAACATAACGGGGTAATCTGTCACCCAATGCTCGCTGACTTCATTCTTTGTCGCATGGCTCGCGAGGCCAGTTTTAAAGAAGCAACACCAAGCATAACCTTTGGAGGGATGGACTTTATGAACCATCTGCTTGACGGGGAGCAACCGCTGAACAGTCCGGAACAGGCGTTGATGCAGGCCTCCCTAGACCTATTCGTTCCTGATAATCTCCTAACACTGGATATCGACGAATTTATTTCAGTCCGAAACGACTACGCGCAGCTTCGGCAATCTGTAAGGAGCTATCTCAATTCGATGGCTGTGGCGGAGAACCTGAATATGGCCTCAGCCGATCAAGACGCGCTACTGAAAAGGCTCGCATCGACGCGTAAGAAGATTAAATTGGAGATGGAGGAAGTCGCTGAAACTATAGGTCGCCAACGTTTTATGAGCCAGGTTGCGTTTGCTGTGGAAGCGGCGGCTACGTTCGCTGGTCCCACGCTTGGCGCATTTTTCTCCGGCACCCCAGGCGCGTTGGTAGGAGCTGGTCTAGGGTTCGCGGGTGGAAAGTTTGCACACAAACTGAGCACAATAGGAAATTCAAACGGACAATTGAGCTCCGTCGCCATGACTAAGGCCAAAATTGAAAGACTGGGCTTGCAGAAAAGATGGAACGCTCCCAGTTTTTGGTCAAATTGATATAGCTTGAACCGGCTCTCAGCCAATCTCCAAGCCAGCGGGATTAGGCGTTCCGTCAGGTTCAAACGGCCCATAACAGACGTTCAACTGCCATTCGCTGCGAGAGCAAGAATTGAATCTGCCCCGTGGGAAACTAAAGGGGAGGAAAAACATAGTACACTGCGCCGGCGCAATAGGCGAACTATAAGACTAGTAACATCAAACGCTTTCTCTGCGAGAGAACTTGATTCTATTTCTTGGAGCTATCTAGCTTAAGCTCAGGAACGACAGTGAGGCTCCCGCGCCAGCTACGTCGATCGATTGTGCTTCGCAAATCTGCACTCCGGTGCTCAATCGGCTTTGGAAATCGAGTGTTTATCAAAGTGACACGCGCTTGTGAGACGAGCTCTAGTTCCTCGATGAATTCCCGAGTTTCTTGTGTAAGTTGCTCGAACCGACGCGCATCCTGGTTATCGCTGGAAATGTAATCTGCGAATGTAAGAGCGATATCGGTCGGCGCATTCAAGCGGCAGGACTTCCGGAACAGTTCCCAGTCGAAGTGGCCGACGCGTCTGTCTCTTTTTGTTGTGGAAGTTTTTTCAGCCTTTTTCACTTTCTCAGCGTCGAGCCCAGCCAGAGTGGCCACCGCTTCAAATGTCGTTTCATATTTCAGAACCCCGGAGATTTTGTCGCCGTTTTCCGGATTAGCCACCCTAATAGGGGTCGTCCTGGTGACAAGAATTACGCGCCTTAGCCTGGAGGGAGATACGCCTGCTTCTGCTAAACAACCGGCTACATTGGTGTCACGAGAGGTCACATATGGATAGGGGCCGTGATACAAGCTAAGGCCGCTACCCTGAGTCCCCTCCAGCAGAACGGATTTACCTGATGCAAAAGCTGCTTCGAGGCGACGCAAGGTCGAACCTCTGGATGTTTTCATTCCCCCGACGAATGGTTCTAGTTCTGGAATGTCCTTTGCCAGTTTGGTATTTTCAGCACGCCCCATTATCCTTCGAGCTGCAGCCGCGCCACTTCCGCTCGCCGTCGAGGAGATATTCACCCGGAGGTCGTTTTCCCGTTGAATGTCTTCTTCACTGATGACCATCGCGTCTGGGTCAATGAACAATCGGTCTTCTTTGATTCCAGCCCGCCTCACTTCTTCCAACAGTTTTTCAACGTCGATCGTCATGCCTGGTCCGAGCAAGAGCTCCGCGTCACAGTCTTTCGCTCCCGACGGCAACTGATGGTAGGTAAACTCTCCGCTGGCACTCGCGACTGTGTGGCCCGCGTTCGGACCACCCACTCGGACCAGTACGTCATATTCCTTTGAAAGGTATGCAGCAATATTACCTTTGCCTTCGCTCCCAAACTGTCCTCCGACAATTACATCAACACATCTTACCTGCTGATCTGGGTTTATTCGAAGGGCCGCACAAACCCTTACAAAGGTGTCTTCAGCGTCCGTATTCGTTACGTTCAAACGAATGTCGGCATCTTTCTTAAACCAATTGATATCTTCTTCATTGCCATGAAGAGGATCAGCATCCTCGTAACACTCGGTTTCGGGTTCAGGTTTTAAGTTCTTTCGTTTTTCAAATTCGGAGCTTAGAAATTGGTCGTCGGCATATAAGTGTACATGCACAACGTTGTGCATGTTTTGTGCCCGAAAATGCTCCACCTGTTGACGATGGCGTAAATGATCGACCACGACAGGCTTTTCAGTGGAACCATCTTCGAGGGCTTCGCAAACGAAGTCATACACCCACGCAAAGTCAGTCTCTTTATCTACGGTGTCACCGAGAGCTTGAAGACTTTTTCGGTCCTTGGAGTGATCTCGCTGCTCCGCAAGCTCGCGGAGTTTGCTACTTGTACTTAAGCGTTGGAAACCGCGGCGTCGTTCCAATTTTGAGGACAGGTCCGTTTTCCAGGTGCAAATTCTGCCACTAATCAGAACTACTTTCCTTGGCATGATCCTCGAACCCTCCCCATAATGGCTTCGCAGGCGGAATTTGCGTCATCTTTAGAGGTGTCGACTACCAGTGCTGCAAATTCACCCAAAGACCGGGCCGAAATTTCGTTGGGGTGAGCGACATGTTCCGCAAAGGTCTTCTCGTAGAAAGAGTCTCCGTTGGCTTCGCTTCTTTTCAAAAGTCGCGATTTCAATACATCATCAGGAGCGGTAATGTGGCAATGAAGAACCCGCCCGGGAAAAGCTTCTGTAAATCGATCAATTTGTTCAGGTTTTCTAACGCTGTCGACGAGCCAAAACTGTTGATCACGATGTGCTGCCACCTGTGGCTTAGCCACGTCAAACACTATCCAGTTGAAATCTGTTTCAGCGTCCAAACGATCTCCGATCTCCTGTAGAACCTCTCGAGTTATTTCTCTTTCTAGTGGCGTGACCAAACTACGGAGATATCGACTGGATTTGATCGGAGCAAAACCATGAACTTCTATAAGACGCTCACAAATAGTAGATTTTCCGGCGGCAGCTGGTCCGCTAAGTAGCAATATCATTCTTACACCCGGTCAAATTCGAGACCCTTTCCGGCAATGCTATTTTATTGGGCGGTGCAAATGCAAAAGTTGCACGCAGACCATATTCAGTTCCATTCCGAGATGAGCCAATTCCGACATTATTTGGTCGCACCGTTCCTTCGAGAGATCTTCATTCTCTCGAACAACGGCTCCATCTTGCCGCTTTGCATTTGTTCGCAGAACACCCGCGCCGATAGCTAAGAAATCAAAAAGAAACTGTGAATGCAGGATACCATTTCGACGTTGCCGCTCGGCATGCAAGTGGTGAACCAACGCTTCCAAACGTGCGTCCCATCCTTCGAGTTGATCCGATACGAAAGGCGCCGGAGCAATCACTAGATCGAAGAAAGCATCAATCTTCTGTGCGTTGGTCTTTTTCGCAAGCCAACCAACAGTCTCTTCCCGATTCTCTTGACCTCTACCAAGTATGATTATCTCCTCGATCCTTGATTCAAACCATTGGTAACAAATAACATACTCACCAATAAACCTATAGAATTGATCAGCCTCAGAGATTGCTTGAGGATCTTCTTCCCAGCGGCTCTTTGTCATTGCAGCTCATCAAGGTCGTTAATCGTGACCGTTCTGACTTCGGTGACCAAATCAGCGATGTCAGGCACTCCATTTACTACGCAAACTTCTGCAACCGCCTTCGCCTGCTTGTGACTCTTGAGCCTTTCTTCAAAAGGGAAGTTATCAAAGTTTTTGAACAGTTGGAGATCACGCGGATGCGGAAACGGTTTCGTCGCCCCACTATTCATTGGCGAAAGGCGTATTTCCTTAGCGTGCTGATCAACCAGTTTGGCGGTGTCAATAATTAGTAGATCGTGGCTCATCCCGGTGTAGGCTCTTGCGCCCATCATGGTGCGTAATCGATCCACAGTGGGCCACATGAATACCATAGAGTTTAGCAATGCATACCAATCGGCCGGGTCTATACCACCAAGTGCCTTTCTCACGCCATCGTCACTCATCGGCTTTTGATCTCGTACCGTAGCTGACCCATGCTCATCTGAAACTATTTCGACCCAGCTGGGACGATGCTGGAGCAAGATACGCCTGCTTTCAGTCGTATCCAGTTCGTAAAGATCGACGAGTGACTGAGTAGACAACAAACCGTGTTTCTTTATGCTGTCCCAACTACCTTGCCAAGCCATGTGAAAGAGCCTCGGATAGTATTCCGCAAGTTGCTCTGGGCGCATTACCACCTTCTCCTGTCGATTACGCATTTGAAGTCGAATTTGTTTGCAATCAACGAACAAGTCACTCCTGAAACCGCCTCGACCGCTTCGATGAAGTTGATTGTCTCTTCAGTCAATTTTTCAAAACGCACCGCGTCGGCGTTCTTTGCATCGATATAGTCAACGAAGGTCAAAGCAATGTCTGTAGGCGAGTTGAGGTGGCAAGCTTTGCGAAGCAAAGACCAATCAAATTCGCCGACGCGCCTTTGTGTTCCTGATCTGGAGCCGACTTCGTGCTTCTTCAGCGCGTCAGCATCATGCCCTGAGTTTCCAGCGACCATGTCCCAATCGATTTCTTTTTCCATCTCGCCAGAGTTGCCCCCGACCCTAATTGGGTTGGTCCGACACACAAGAATGATTTTTCGAACCCGTCTAGGAGCGATGCCAGCTTCTGCCAAGCAGCCCGCAACCGTAGTATCCCGCGAGGTCACGGAGGGATAGTCGCCGTGATAGAGACTAAGCGCGGTGCCTTGTGTTCCTTCAAGTAGAATCTTCTTTTTGTCGGAATATGCTCTCTCAAGGACTTCAGATGTCGATCCAACGTAAGGAAGAAGTTCTGGGCATACCTCGCCGAGGTCTTTACCAAGTTTACAGCAGTTCTCGTTTCGAAAGCGATGCTTGACACGACGCGCCGTCGCTGCCCCTACGCCTTTGGCAGTAGAACCGATACCCTCCTTCAAGTGCTCGCGTTCCCACTCGATATCTTCGGGGGTGATCAAGGCTACTTGCTCGTCAATTACAAGGCGATCAGTGCCAAGCTCACAATCCCGAATCTCTCTGAGCAAGTCCGTCGGGTCCACTACTGCACCGGGACCAATAAGCAGATCAGCATGTTCGTTTCTGCGAGACCCACATGGCAGTGAGATATGCGTAAAGGGTGGATCTTCAAACACCTTGTGACCGGCATTTGGTCCACCCACACGCATCAACACGTCATATTCGGGAGACAAGTAATCCGCGATGTTGCCCTTTCCTTCACTGCCAAGTTGTCCCCCGACCAGTACATCTACAAGTTGATCAGCAGTGCGTGACACGAAGTTTAGTCGAGCAGCTATCTGACTGAATACTCCTTGCTGACTTGAGCGATCAGTATTTACGACAATGTCCGCAACTTGGCCCAACTTCAGAACGGTTCGTTCAGACGAGTTGTCACTGACTTCTTCAAAACTTGCTTCGTCGTCGGCAAGTCTCGCACGTTTGTAGAAGCGCTCTCGTCTAACCTCCTCGGCTGCATCAAGGTGAACATGTCGCGTATGCCTGTGCCCAAATGATCGTTGCAGCGCTTCAATTTGTTCCCTTTTTCTAACGCCATCAACTATCACAGTACCGTCGATTTTTTCTCTGCGAAGCAGAAACACAAGCTGCTCTGCGACCCAAGAATAGTCGGTGTCTCGGTCGAGCTTGTTACCGGCGCGTTGCAGAGCTTTTCGATCAAGGTCCTGCCTTCCAAGACGTTCTTTGATCAGGTCTGACGTCTCAATAACAGGAATGCCAAACCCATCCCTTAGAGATCGGGACAGTTCTGATTTCCCACAGGCAATCGGACCGCTTATAATAATGACTTTTGGGCGCATTCAAATCTACTATCGAGGTGGAAGATCAAAAACTTTTACATCTATCCCTCTCAAAACAAGCTCCTCAAAAATCATACCTTCAATCACATCCCAGTTGCCACCGGCCTGCCCACTGCCAATTCTAGGCATTTGGACAGTTCGAATACATCTATCAAGAAGTGAATGGGCGATTTTTTCAAGCGCTGATTGTAACGCACGGTATCTAATGCGCGGCATTCGCGATGCACCATAGCCATGCTGCGCCACGATACTATAAACGGCCTGATTGTCAGTGTTTGCAAATTCGTGAAACTTGCCCAGTCGTAAACTATCTCCGGAAGATGTCCAACTTGCATACTCTTTTGCGGCGTTCGGAAAGGCCCGATACAGCGACTTGGTAAATCCACCGCCACCCCACCTACGCGCTTTGTCATTTACGATGTGAATTACCGCAACGTCCCGCTTCATGATCGGAACACTGGCGTCGCCATAGCGATATTCAATCTCGGTCTTAATCGATTTTGAAGAATTTTCGCAGGCAGAAATAAACCCAGCAAAGCGAAGTGTCCCACTGCCTGGGTATGGTGGCAACCCGACTGCCTGTACTTCGACAGGCGAGTCGAACCCAGGCCAGTTTTCCACCAAGCTAACAGTGTTTCCGATTGCCACACACTGCTCAAGAGCCGCTGAGGATTCCAATATCAGTCCATCCTGCTTCCCTTTGCCCCAAAGCGTCGAAGGTATCGAGTAGTCAATCCGGTACTTTCCATTGGCCGAGCTTCCGAGGCTTGACGCCGCGAAAGTCAGAAGCGGTATCTTCGATATCTTGGCAAGGCGGATCAGGACTGCTTCCGTAGAGACGTTAAACTTTTTACGAAGCTCAAGAACCTCTTGAATTGAAACTGGATCATCGTCGTTTCGCCCAAAGGTGCCCAGCGGCATCAGAATCTCGGCGGCGCCAATGTTGCAGAGCATTTCGAGTTGCCAGTTTTGGCTATCACCTCCTTGCTTTGAACGATTTCGTGGACGCTCGTGCCAATCATCGAAAAATGTGTGAGCAATCTCATGTGCGATAGAAAAATTCACACGCGCCATAGACTTATTTGGATTGAATTCGATTACTCTCTTCGAACCATCCAAGAATATCCTTGCGTCAGGTATGGCGGCGTTGGGGCGTACTTGTATTCCCATCAAGCTCGCCAACTGAAGCGGATCGAACGGCGGGCCTGCCCAACCGTTGCTGATAGCTTCAAGCACCTTATCTTGTGCGACGTGTTCCATTTTTTCGATTGGATCGACGTCGAGAGCGAATGCTAAGACTGATTTGTTTTTCCACTGAAGTGAGGTTTGCATTCTTTCTTTCGCTAGAACAATACGTGAACACAGCCAAGTTGATTGTACGGCAAGCCTATCAGATACGGACCCGAATTCTAGCCCCGAGGACGTGGATAAACGATCTAATTTGCAGCACTTCAACTCGCAATGGTCACTGACTGCGACTTGACGTGCTCCCTTTAATTTTGGGCTACAAAATGGGGTTTTCACCGTAGCCAAAACAACTCGAACATGACACCCTGCGGTCTCGGGTAAGGGCACTATGTATTCTATTAACGACTGCCCCTTGTCGGCATTTTTAACATGTTCTGACTGAACTGAAACGGACCCAAAGACTAGGTCAGGTCTCCAATCAGTTTGGGTAACTCTTTTTCTCGGCAACCGAATGTTGCTCGGGCTCGGAGTTTAACCGCGAATTCAATGATTTCTCTTTTCTGAATGTCCGCTATCCAAATAAGCACTTTTAAGTGCTGCATCCGCGGCGAAGGTCTGTTTCCCGCCCTACCACCCCAAAATACGTCTTGTTGACTTCGGCAGGTAGCCTCACTCCCCGACCCCTAACTGAGACGATCTCGGTTCCACGTCTGCCCAATGCTTGTTTTCCGGCAGCTTTTTCGCCCGGCGTGCGACATCATCGAACGTAACAGGATTGAAGCCCCAGACATCAACGCCAACATTCACCGAGTTCCGCGTGCCATTCCAGTTGTCGTGGACATGACCGAAGAATTGCAACGCTCCTCTGCGGGCGTGGTTCCATGTCACCATCGGATAGTGGCAAAGTGTATTTAACTGGTTTTCCGGGCCATCTCGAAGCTCCTTGTAGTTCGAGATAGAATCCCAAGGCAATTCGAGTGTTGGCTCCAAATCATGGTTCCCAGCCACCAGATGTCGCTCTGCTCCTGGAAGTTGATTGAAGATTGTCTCGACATAAGCGCTGTCTTTCGCCTTGGCCCCAAAAGCGAAATCACCCAAAATCCATAAATGGTCGTCAGGTTTGACCAGTTTCCACATGTTTTCCAATAAGGTCGCATCCATCTGGGAGATGGATGAGAACGGACGATTGCAGAAACGAAGGATGTTTTCGTGGCCAAAATGAGTATCGGCCGTGTACCAGATCGTCATCGACCCACCTCATTGGCACCTAACAGGAGAAAGCTCGAAATTGCTCAGGCAAATAGTCCAACGCCAGCAGCTTCAACAACAACACATCCAACGACAGCTGGGTTTCAGACCATTCCCCATGCTCAGCCAGCACACACAGATCGTAGCCACCGCGCTTGTTTGCGCAGATACGCACCTCACGACCGCTCATGAAATCCCACGATGAAATCATCTTTGATTGATCGTCATCTTCTGGTTTCGTGCTGAAGCACTGACAATGGGCCAGCACAGCAGGAACAGCGTTTCTCAATGCGTTCCAAGCGTTCTGCATTTCCGAAGCTGTCAGAACAGGATCATCTGGACCGAAAACCTTACTTGCCGCTTTGAGTGCAAAAACGGGTGCAAACCTAGTCTCCAAGTCCTGCACGGGGGCCTTTGATCGTGCCGTCATAGTTTAATTTTGCTTTCCGACTGTGGTTGCTCAAGTACTTCAAGGATTTGACGGTCTGTTTCGTCACGGTTTAATCGAACCAGCGCATAGTCGACTAAACCGAAACCAATGGTGGTTTTTCCACCTGTAGCCTGCACCTTCACATGGAAAACCAGATTGCAACCAGCCAGTGGATCGTCTGTGCGCGGCGACTTGAATTGGTAGACCGCAGGCCGCCCGATAGCTGTGATACATGGCGTTTCTTTGTCGAACTGGCCACCTGCCACACCTATGGACGTGCGGAGATTACCCTGTCCAGATTGAGCGACAACTTGAGCGTCCAAGTCTTGCAAGTTCGAAATGAACCCATCCGAGCTATGCAGGTACAGAAGATGAGATTCAAAGCTGTCCAACCTCTCATAAGACGGTGGACCAAAAGTTTCCTTGATTTGAGAAAACACCGCTTCTGCAGAGGGAGGATCTTCGCCTACGGCAACGATGGTTCGCTGAATGCCCAAGACCCGCCCCTCCAAAACATCAGTCGCCAAAGACAGGGTCACTTCCTCATATGGTTCCTGCCCCATGCGCAGGAACGGTGTCACCCATGGGGACAGCAACCGCTGGGCATACTCGTATCGGAATTCACGCCCATTAGAGCTACGGACATTAAGCGTCACTAATTCATCAACAAGTGGTTTACTGAAATGTGTTAGAAGCGCTTCCTTCGCTTCAGAGGCCAGATCATTTGGGCTGACATCCAAGACCGAATATGAGGTCGCCCTACGCGCAGGTTTTGATGTCAGTGGTTGCAGTTTTGTATCTGCAAATGCCTCAATCGGGCAGAGGCCAAAGACCAGGATCACAGAAGAGATTTTGGACCAAAGACGAGCAGAGCTCATTGCTCCGCAACAAGATTGGATAAGTGTTTTCACAAATGCACCCTCTCGGCGTAATACAACTACGAATGTATGTTAAAACAGGTAGTGTTAAAACCGGCGTTGCTCAATAGACTTGTGTGTGAAAAGAACGCCGAAAAGCCCCCTCAGAGACACTGTCGCCCGAAACATGCGCAAGTTTCGGGCTGAGCGAGGCTGGTCTCAAGAGCGTCTCGCGGAAGAGGCTGGTTTGAATAGAACCTACCTTAGTGCAGTCGAGCGTTCTGAACAGAATATATCCATTGATAATCTGTACCGGGTTGCGGTTGGATTGGGTGTCGAAAGCTGGGTTCTCTTAAAAGACTGAGCATGCCTTGTGCGATTGGAAATTCATACCGCCATATCGTTGATCTTTTAATGACGAGATACCGGTCATCTCGTGACTAAAATGGCCGTGTCACCTGACGCACCACAACAAGACAACACTCTCAATCAACCATCACATTTTGAATGTCCGCAGCTACGGCAAGTCATGCAACCTTCGATCATCACCATGTCGTATTGGCCGCAGGATGGGCACGCCTTACCTCGGGGAGCGTCCATGTTGACCACCTGCGCCTGCGGATCGGATTTCAGCCCCATACCTTCGCCTTCCAGGAAACCTATAGCGACCATGTGTTGCTCGATCACTCCGCCGATTGCTGCCAGTATAGACGGAATGTACTTGCCTTTGACCCAGGCACCGCCACGCGGATCAAAGACGGCCTTAAGCTCTTCGACCACAAAGGACACGTCCCCGCCCCGCCGGAACACGGCCGAGATCATCCGGGTCAACGCCAGTGTCCAGGCGTAATGCTCCATGTTCTTCGAGTTGATGAACACCTCGAACGGGCGTCGGCGATTGCTGATGACGATGTCATTGATCGTCAGATATATCGCGTGCTCGCTATCGGGCCATTTCAGCTTGTAGGTTGAGCCTTCCAGCGACTGTGGCCGATCCAACGGCTCGGACATATAGATCACATCGCCGCCATCCGCCTCATGCGGCGCCGCTGCGTTTTCACCCGGTGCGGTGTCCGCGCTTTCCGAAACGGTGAGAACGGAACCCGTTACGTCATTCGGGCGATAGGTGGTGCAGCCTTTGCACCCCAGATCCCAAGCCTGCATATACACATCCTTGAAAGCGTCAAAACTGATGTCTTCAGGGCAATTGATTGTCTTTGAGATTGAACTGTCGATCCACTTCTGCGCGGCTGCCTGCATCCTGACGTGATCCGACGGCGAGAGCGTTTGAGCATTGACGAAAAAGTCTGGCAGTTCCTTTTCACCAAACTTGTCGCGCCACATCTGAACGGCGTAATCCACCACCTCTTCTTCAGTGCGTGAACCGTCTTTCTGAAGCACTTTGCGCGTGTATGCATAAGCAAAAACTGGTTCGATCCCGGACGACACATTCCCTGCATAGAGAGAAATCGTGCCAGTCGGCGCAATTGAAGTCAGCAAAGCGTTGCGGATGCCATGTTCACGGATGGCATCCCGCACGTCGTCATCCATCTGCTGCATTGTTCCGCTTGCAAGATACTTCTCGGCGTCGAACAAGGGGAATGCGCCCTTTTCCTTCGCCAAGTCGACCGAGGCCAGATACGCGGCGCGCGCGATTGCGTGCAACCAGCGCTCGGTTTGACGCGCCGCCTCGTCGGACCCATAGCGGAGGCCCAGCATAAGCAATGCATCCGCCAACCCGGTCACGCCCAAACCGATACGGCGCTTGTCCTGCGCTTCAGCCTCTTGCTCGGCCAGCGGGAATTTCGAAGCATCAACGACGTTGTCCATCATCCGAACAGCCGTGGCGACAAGCTCTTGCAGCGCCTCTTCGTGCAGATGAGCGGTGGCTTCAAACGGTTCAGCTACCAGCCGTGCCAGATTGATCGAGCCCAACAGGCACGCGCCATAAGGTGGCAAAGGTTGCTCGCCACACGGGTTGGTGGCTGCGATGGTTTCGACGTAGCTCAGGTTGTTAGCCTGGTTGATCCGGTCGATGAAAATCACGCCCGGTTCTGCGTAGTCATAGGTCGCCTGCATGATCTTGTTCCAAAGATCACGCGCCTGAACGGTGTGATAGACCTTGTCGCCAAACACAAGTTCCCAAGGGCCGTCCGCCTTGACCGCTTCCATGAACGGATCGGTCACCAGCACCGACATGTTGAACATGCGCAGACGGGCCGGATCGGACTTGGCCGTGATGAATTGTTCGATATCCGGGTGATCGCAACGCATTGTCGCCATCATCGCGCCGCGCCGCGAGCCTGCGGACATGATCGTGCGGCACATGGCGTCCCAGACGTCCATAAAGCTCAGCGGGCCCGAAGCATCCGCTGCCACCCCATGCACATCCGCGCCACGTGGGCGGATGGTTGAGAAATCATAGCCGATTCCGCCACCCTGCTGCATGGTCAACGCGGCCTCTTTCAGCATGTCAAAGATTCCGCCCATGCTGTCAGGCACCGTGCCCATGACAAAACAGTTGAACAGGGTGACTTGCCGCGCGGTACCGGCACCTGCTGTGATGCGCCCGGCTGGCAGGTATTTGAAATCCTCCAGCGCCTCATAGAATTTCTCTTCCCAATGCCCAGGGTCGTTTTCTACCCGCGCCAGATCGCGGGCGATACGCCGCCAACTGTCTTCAACCGTCTGATCGATGGGCGTGCCATCCGCTTGTTTAAAGCGGTATTTCATATCCCAGATCTGCTCGGCGATGGGGGCGGCAAAGCGGCTCATTGGTGATTCCCTGTGCTGAAAGAGGTATCCAGACTACCTCAAATCACATCCTCACCACAACACCTTGATGACACCGAGAACCGAGCTACAATATAAAGATCATCCTCGGGACGACTCTGTGGGAAAGCTGTGGATAACTACGTAAACCTCATAAAACTTTCGGTTGGCTCGGAAAGCGTCGATACGCTGATGGCCTGGCAAGACAGCCGCAAGCCGCTTTACCAGGACGGTTGCCCCCGACACGTCACCCGTATGTGGCCCAAACGCGAAGCCGAGATTCTGAATGGCGGATCAATCTATTGGGTGATCAAGGGCGTGGTTCAGTGCCGCCAACGCATTCTGCGATTGGATGAGGTAATTGGCGAAGATGGCATCCGCCGTTGTGCCATTGTGCTGGAGCCCGAGGTACACCGCACCCAGAATGCCCTGAAGCGCCCATTTCAGGGATGGCGCTATCTCAAGCCTGAAGACACACCAGCTGACTTGCCCAAGAACCGCGAGCAGGACGATGCCCTGCCCGATGATCTGAACCGCGCTCTGGCAGAAATAGGCGTGCTGTAGTTACCGCAGCCGATCCAGCAATTCGGACAGAACCGCTTTCTCCGCCGGGTCATATTTTGCAACCCGGCTGCGCCAGAGCGTGGCCTGCGATTGCAGGATGAGACCGTCCGACAGGATCTTCAGGTGGTTTGCCCGAAGGGTTTCACCAGTCGAAGTGATATCGGCAATCGCCTCTGCGGTTTCATTCATTACCGTGCCTTCGGTCGCACCCTGACTGTCGACCAGAGTGTAATCGGCCACGCCCGCGTCAGTCAGGAATTCCCGCACCAGCCGGTGGTACTTGGTAGCAATCCGCAGCCGGTGGCCGTGGGTCTTGCGAAAAGCTGCCGCCGCCGCATCAAGATCATCCAGCGTTTCCACATCGACCCAGCAGGCTGGTGTGGCAATGATCAGATCGGCCTTGCCGAAACCAAGTTGCGACACCTCTTCAACCTGCTGTTCCCAGCGCGGCAGCTTCTCGTGCACCAGATCGATACCGGTGACGCCCAGATGAATCCGTCCCGCCGCCAGTTCACGCGGGATTTCCCCCGCGGACAGCAGGATCAGAGAGACATCATCGATCCCTTCGACCTTACCCGCATATTCTCGGTCCGAACCGCTGCGTGACAAGGCGATGCCGCGCTTTTCGAACCACGAGAAGGTCTTTTCCATCAACCGGCCCTTCGAGGGCACGCCAAGCTTCAGGCTCATACTTCGGCCTCCTCGATTTCCAGCATCAGATCGGGGCGCAGCACGCCACCCACAGCGGGGATTTCGGCCCCATTACCCAATTGCCGGGTCAGCGCATCATAACGCCCGCCAGTGGCGATTGGCGGAAGATCGGGGCGACCTTCAGCGTAAAAACCAAATACGAAACCGTCATAGTATTCCATCGACGTTCGGCCGTAGGCGGCCTCGAAATCCAGACGTTCCACATCGACGCCGCGCGCTTGTAGCGCAGCCACGCGCGCTTCCAACCGGTCCAGAGCGGGCGTGATCTGTGGCAGGTCCACCGCCACGTCGCGCAATTGTTCCAGCGCAAAAGGCATGGTTTCGCGCACATTTAATAACGTTTCCAGCCCGGCCAGTTCATTGTCTGAAATCGGGGCCGTTTCGCGGTCTTCGCGCAGCGCTTCAATCCGCGCTTCGATCTCAATCACACGGCGCTTGCCGATCATCGGGGCGTCAATCACCATCGGGTCGGCGGCGTCCAGCAGCGCGTCGCGCCCTTCCGGAGACGGCTTGCGACCTGCAAACCGGTCCAGCAGAACGCGGAAGCGGCGCGGCCGCCACAAGTGCCGCATCAGCGCCGCCTTGCGCCGGTCGGTCGTACGCAACCCTTCAACGGCGGCGGTCAGGATACCGATATCCCCTGTCGCAGACCGCAGAGGCAACCCTCGCAGCTGTAGCGCCATCAACGAGAAAACTTCGGCATCCGCCCCCGCAGGATCATCCCGGTCAAAGACCTCATAGCCCACTTGAATATACTCGTTGGCACGATCCGGATCGTGTTCCTGGCGGCGAAACACCTCACCTGAATAAGTATAGCGAGCAGGTTCGGCGCCCTCGTTCATATGCATCTGCACGACAGGCAAGGTGAAATCCGGGCGCAGCATCTGCTCACCCCTCAGCGCGTCCGAAGTCACATAAGCACGGGCGCGTATATCTTCACCATAAAGATCCAACAGCGTTTCTGCCGGTTGCAACAGGGGTGTGTCCACCACCTGAGCGCCCGCAGCCTCAAACCGGACACGCATCATCGCGGCGCGGGCCTGTATCTGTGAACGGTTGGGCATGTGTCAGTCCTGACTGTCCAGAATTTCACGCACTTTCGAGACCAGTTCACCACGCGGCACTTCGAACTGGCTGGGGCGTTCTTTCCATTCCTCAAGCGTCGCGCTTTCGGCGATCTTGGCACCCAGGATCAGGTCTTTGATCTGCACGATCCCGCTGGCCTTTTCGTCACCACCCTCGATCACAGCAATCGGAGAATTCCGCTTGTCCGCGTATTTCAACTGATTGCCGAAATTCTTGGGATTGCCCAGATAAACCTCGGATCGAATGCCTGCGTTGCGAAGCTCGGCCACCATCGCCTGATAATCGGCCATCCTGTCTCGGTCCATGACGGTGACAACAACTGGTCCCGTGGCCTGCGCGCTGAGCCGACCCTTTTCGCGCAGAGCGGCCAGCAGGCGATCGACACCAATGGAAATACCTGTCGCGGGAACCTCTTGCCCAGTGAAGCGCTTGACCAGATCGTCGTAACGGCCGCCGCCCGAAACCGACCCGAATTGCCGCTTGCGGCCTTTCTCGTCGAAAATCTCGAAGGTCAGTTCAGCTTCGTAAACCGGCCCGGTGTAGTAACCGAGACCACGCACAACCGAAGGGTCAATCTCGATCCGGTCCGAACCATAGCCACCTGCATCCAGCAGCGCGCCAATCTGTTCCAACTCGGCGATGCCATCCGCGCCGATCTTGCTGTTGCCCACGGCAGCGCGCAGGTTGGCCAGCGTTCCGGCAGTATCCGCAGCCTTTGAGGTCAAAAACGCAACCACGGGCTCGGCCTGGTCATCGCTCAGGCCCACCCCGTCGATAAACGCGCCGGAGGCGTCCAACCGGCCTTTGGTCAACAACTCACGCACACCGGCCTCGCCCACTTTGTCAAACTTGTCGATGGTGCGCAGAACGTTGTCACGGGCAGCGGCATCTTCGCCCAGCCCCATCGCCTCGAGCACACCGTTCAGAACCTTACGGTTGTTGACCCGCACCAGATAGTCACCGCGCGGAATACCCACAGTCTCCAGCGTGTCCGACAGCATCGCACAGATTTCGGCGTCTGCAGCCATCGAGGCCGTGCCGACCGTATCAGCATCGCATTGATAAAACTGACGATACCGCCCCGGCCCCGGCTTTTCGTTGCGCCAGACCGGACCCATCGCATAGCGGCGATATGGCGTCGGCAAATCATTGCGGTGCTGCGCGTAGACGCGGGCCAAAGGGGCCGTCAGATCATACCGCAGAGCCATCCAATCGCCATTGCCGCCTTCATCAAACTCTTGCCACGCAAAGACACCTTCGTTCGGGCGATCCACGTCGGGCAGGAATTTGCCCAGCGCCTCGACGGTTTCAACCGCGCTGCTCTCCAAGGCGTCGAAACCATAGCGATGGTAAACGCCCGCAATCGTCCGCAGCATCTCGGTGCGCTGCGTGACTTCCTCGCCGAAATAGTCGCGGAACCCTTTCGGCGTTACTGCCTTGGGGCGGGGCTGTTTCTTGGGCTTGGCCATTTGGGGCGTCCTTGGAAGTATCCTAATCCGCGCGCGGTCTAACCCATGGCCCGCATCGGAGCAAGGCGCGCTTTCTCTGGCCATGGCGTCACAGGGTCGCTATGACCAGCGCAAGACAGGAGTGCATCATGCAGCATCTGGAAGAAAAGATCGCCCATCTGACCCGTACCGTGGATGAACTGAACACGGTCGTCACCAAACAACAGTCGGAAATCGACCGCCTGACCCGCCGGGTTGAAATGCTGCTGCAGCGTGAAGCCGAACGCACGCAGGAAGGATCAGGCGGCGTCGTCTTTGGCGACGAACGGCCGCCGCACTACTGAGCGTTACAGCCCCAGCGTTGATTTTACCGCGTTGTCCACTACACCGCCCAACAAGGCGTTTTCGTCACCAGCGCAGCCATCTTTCAAAGCTGCCAGAAATGTTTCGCGCAGCGCGGCCTTCTCCTCATCCGAAGTGGCGTGGGCCTCTATGTCGACCTGACGGTTATAAAGCGACAGGGCGGTCATCTTCCCGACAACGTCCAGAATGTACTCCTCGTTCCCGTCGGCCTCTTCGATGACAGAAGTACAGGTGTGATACATATGCGGCAGCGCGTCCTGCATCATCTGTTCGGCTTCCTCGTCAGCAAAGGCTAGTCCGGGACTGGTCAGTATCGCAGCAGCAGCAACCACGTTAATTGGATTAATACGCATCTGGTGCTCCTCCACTCACTTGGAATTCGCGCCGATCAGCGCACCGGCTACCGCACCTGCGGCAGCGCCTTTGCCGTCACCAATCAAAGCACCAACGCCTGCGCCGATCACAGCACCCTTGATCGTGTTTTCTTTTTTCTTGTCATCTGCCAAACCAGCTGAGGCCGAAACCATAGCCAGTGAAGCCGCCGCTCCAAACACAAATTTTCTGAACTTGAGACCTGCTACCGCCATATCAAAGCCCTCCCGTGGCATGACCTAAAGACATCTCTGTCAAGTCAGCCTAGCGAGGCGCTAACTGTCTGGCAACAAAGCGCGGTCAGATCTCTTCGACGGTCATCACGCCTTCCAGCGATTTGATCGCGCCCTTGATCTGCGGGTTGATCGGGAACTCGCGCCCCAGATCCATTTCAACATCGCCGGGCAGGCTTGGGTCCAGCAACATGAACTGGATTGGCCCCCGAGCGGCCCCTTTCGCGGCAGAGGCGGCATCTTCCAACACCTTGGCGACCGTTGGTACGGCCTGCGCTTCGTCAACAAAGATGCGCAACCCGGTTGCGCCGGCCTCGGCCACAAGAGAATCCGCAGGCCCGACCGACCGCCCAAGCAGTTTGAGCTGATCGGCCTCCATCGTCGCCTCGGCGGTCAGAACCACCTGAGCCCCGGTTTCCAGAAACTCGCGACATTTCTCCAACGTGTCCGAAAACAGCGTAACCTCGTAAGCTCCAGTGGGATCAGACAGTTGAGCAAAAGCAAAGCGGTTGCCCTTTGCCGATTTTCGCTCCTGCCGCCCGGCCACAACTCCGGCCATCTTGGCGATTAGCGGGCCAGAGCGGGCTTTTTCCATCACTTCATCCAGCGTCAGAACCTGTTTACGCTTCAAAGCCGGCATGTAGTCGTCCAGTGGGTGACCGGACAGATAGAAGCCTATGGCCTTGAATTCTTCGCTGAGACGCTCGGCCGGCAGCCAGTCCGGCGTTGGCGACAGGCGTGGCTCGGGCAGGTCGTCACCGGCCTCACCAAACAGAGAAACCTGGTTGGAGTTCTTCTGTTCATGGATCGCCGCCGAATACTGCACCAGCCGGTCAAGGCTTTCGAAGACGCGGCGGCGGTTCTTGTCGAGCTCGTCAAAGGCCCCGGCCCGCGCCAGCATCTCCAGTGGGCGTTTGCCGACTTTCTTCAGATCCACACGACGTGCAAAGTCAAACAGATTGACGAACGGCTTATCGGCGCGCCCTGCAACCACAAGGTTCATCGCCTCGACACCTACATTTTTCAATGCTCCCAGCGCATATACCAGTTCACCGTTCACAACGTCGAACGTCGACAGCGATCGATTCACGCAAGGCGGCACATAGGGCAGTTCCAGTCCTTTGCGCACTTCTTCGAAATACACAGCCAGCTTGTCCGTCAGATGGATGTCGCAGTTCATGACACCCGCCATGAACTCGACCGGGTGGTTCGCCTTCAGCCAGCCCGTCTGGTAACTGACAACCGCGTAAGCGGCGGCATGGGATTTGTTGAAACCATAGTTGGCGAATTTTTCCAGCAGGTCAAACACCTCGGAGGCCTTCTTGGCATCCACGCCGTTCTCACCCGCGCCTTTTTCGAATTTCGGACGCTCGGCGTCCATCGCCTCTTTGATCTTCTTACCCATCGCACGGCGCAACAGGTCAGCGCCACCGAGGCTGTACCCGGCCATCACCTGCGCGATCTGCATCACCTGTTCCTGATAAACAATGATGCCCTGGGTTTCCTCAAGGATATGGTCGATCAGAGGATGCACGGACTCGATCTTCCGTAATCCGTTCTTGACCTCGCAATAGGTCGGGATGTTCTCCATCGGGCCGGGACGATACAGCGCCACAAGAGCAACGATGTCCTCGATGCACGTGGGTTTCATGCGCTTGAGCGCGTCCATCATACCGGTGGATTCCACCTGGAACACTGCCACCGTCTTCGCCGCAGAATAGAGTTTATATGTCGCCTCATCATCCAGCGGAATCGCGTTGATCTGGTTCTCGGCCCCTTCAGCGGGCTGATAAAGCTCGGTGCCGTCGGCGGCGACGTGCAACGGACGCCCTGATTTGAAGATCAGGTCCATCGCGTTCTGGATCACGGTCAGCGTTTTCAGACCCAGAAAGTCGAACTTTACAAGTCCGGCCTGTTCGACCCATTTCATGTTGAACTGGGTTGCGGGCATATCGGACCGTGGGTCCTGATAAAGCGGCACAAGCGCATCCAGAGGACGGTCTCCGATCACCACTCCGGCCGCATGGGTCGAAGCGTTCCGCAGCAACCCTTCAACTTTCTGGCCGTAGGTGAGCAGACGGTCGACAACCTCTTCGTTGCGGGCCTCTTCCCGCAGACGCGGTTCGTCTTTCAGTGCCTTTTCAATGGAGACGGGTTTTACCCCCTCAACCGGGATCATCTTGGACAAGCGATCCACCTGCCCATAGGGCATTTGAAGAACCCGCCCGATATCCCGCACCGCAGCCTTGGACAACAAAGCACCGAAGGTGATGATCTGCCCCACCTTGTCGCGGCCATACTTCTGTTGCACATAACGGATCACCTCTTCCCGGCGGTCCATGCAAAAGTCGATATCGAAGTCGGGCATCGACACCCGTTCGGGATTCAAAAAGCGTTCGAACAGCAGAGAATAGCGCAGCGGATCAAGGTCTGTGATCGTCAGCGCATAAGCCACCAGTGAACCCGCGCCCGAGCCCCGACCCGGCCCTACCGGAATGTCTTCGTCTTTCGCCCATTGGATAAAGTCGGCAACGATCAGGAAGTAGCCGGGAAATCCCATGCCTTCGATGATGTCCAACTCAAAATCCAGCCGCTCCTGATACTCTTCGGGCGTCACCGCATGAGGGATAACCGCCAATCGTTTCTGCAGACCCTCATTCGCAATCCGGCGCAGCTCGGCAACTTCGTCATCGGCGAATTTCGGCAGGATCGGGTCACGGCGATAGGCCATGAAGGCACAGCGTTTGGCGATCTCGACAGTGTTTTCGATAGCCTCGGGCAGGTCAGCGAACAAGGTCGCCATCTCTTGCTGTGACTTGAAATAGTGCTGAGCCGTCAGGCGGCGGCGGCCTTCTTGCTGATCGACATAGGCCCCCTCGGAAATACAGATCAGCGCGTCATGCGCCTCATACATATCTGACGTAGGGAAGTAGACGTCATTCGTAGCCACTAGCGGCAGGTTCTTGGCATAGGCCATCTCGACATGACCGCGCTCGGTCAGGCGCTCTGCCTCGGGCTGGCCGTCCTCACCCGGGTGGCGCTGAAGTTCGATATATACCCGATCGAGGAAAATCCCTGCCAGTCGATCAACCAAAGCTTCAGCCGCCGGGCGCTGACCCTGTTGCAACAGCATTCCAACCGGGCCGTCAGGACCACCGGTCAAACAAATCAGGCCCTCTGACCGGTCAGCCAATTCCTCCAAAGTGACCTGAGGCAATTGCCCGCCCTTGTCCACGTAGAGACACGAACTGAGCTTCATCAGGTTTTCGTACCCGACCTCAGACTGCGCCAGCAGCACCAGCGGCGCGGGCGCCTTCGGCTTCTCGCCTGGCTGGGCCTGCACATAGGTCAAATCAACCTGACAGCCCATGATCGGTTGCACACCGGCTCCGCTAGCCGTCACCGAAAACTCCAGGGCCGAGAACATGGAATTGGTGTCCGTCACGGCTACGGCGGGCATCTCCATCTTTTCACAAAGGGCTGGCAGCTTTTTCAGCCGTACGGCGCCTTCCAGAAGGGAATATTCGGTGTGAACGCGGAGATGAATGAATCGTGGAGTACTGCTCATGAACCGCAGGCTACCCTAGCTGAGAGGCGTGCAAAAGCCGGAACCTGTGCCGTTGTTCGGCAAAATAATCATTTTTGATTATTCGGGTTTTCCAGAAGGTGCTTCGGGATTGACCGTGTGCCACATTCAAAAACTGCTTTATTTACAACTGGCTGCCTTTTACACAAACTAAACGATCAGGGGCAGTGCATGTGCAATGGTGTATAATAAAGGCGGTTTTTCTTGCCAGACAAGCCGCGCTGTTTCTAACATCTCAAGGCAAGCTATTCGCCCGCCACTCTTTCTACGTCGCATCGAAGGAGGGCCGCAGGGGCGCAACCGGGTAAGGCGACGGGTTTCTCGAATGAACATCACGTTTCTTCTGAACGGAGAGACAGTGGAGCTGGCGGATGTCGATCCGACAGCCACCCTGCTGGACTGGCTGCGTGAAGATCGCGGTCTGACCGGCACCAAAGAAGGCTGCAACGAGGGCGATTGCGGGGCCTGCACCGTGATGGTGACGGATGAGGATGGTGCCAAAGCACTGAATTCGTGCATTCTGTTTCTGCCGCAACTGCATGGCAAGGCCGTCCGCACTGTTGAAGGCGCAAGTGGCCCGAACGGCGAAGCGCACCCGGTGCAGCAGGCAATGGTTGATCTGCATGGCTCGCAATGTGGCTTCTGCACACCCGGGTTCGTCATGTCGATGATAGCCGGTCACACGAATGGCGCGACAGACCATGACACACAGCTGGCTGGCAACCTTTGCCGTTGCACCGGTTACGCGCCGATCATTCGCGCTGCCGAGGCAGCAAAAAAACACCCGGTTCCAGTTTGGGTGAAAGACAAACCGGTAACGCCACCGGCCACTTCTCCGTGGCTTCCGGTTTCGTCGGATGAATTGGCGAAGATCTATGCTGAGCGCCCGGAGGCCACTCTGGTTGCAGGGGCAACGGATGTCGGTCTTTGGGTCACAAAACAATTGCGTGATCTTGACCCGGTGATCTTCCTCAACCGGTGTGACGATCTGAAAGAGATTACGATCACCGACGATGAACTCCGCTTCGGTGCGATGGTCGACATGAACCGCATGGGAGAAGCGCTGGCCGACGTGCATCCCTCCTACGCCGAGATGATCCGTCGATATGCCAGCGTTCAGGTCCGCCACGCGGCCACTGTCGGAGGCAACATCGCCAACGGCTCTCCTATCGGAGACAACCCACCCGCGCTGATCGCTTTAAACGCGACTCTGCACCTGCGCAAAGGTAAGGAACGGCGATCTATCCCCTTGGAAGAGTTCTTCATCGATTACGGCAAACAGGATCGTGCTCCGGGCGAGTTTGTCGAAGCCGTCAGCTTCCCGCGACAGGCAGATCGCCTGAAGACTTACAAACTCAGCAAACGGTTCGATCAGGATATCTCGGCCGTGTGCGGGTGTTTCAATATCACCGTTTCAGACGGCAGCGTCACACAGGCGCGTATCGCATTTGGCGGCATGGCCGGGACTCCGAAGCGAGCGGCGAACGTCGAGGCCGCGTTGGTCGGCAAACCGTGGACGGGTGCGACCATCGACGCCGCGCTGCCTGCCTTTGCCGACGACTTTTTGCCACTCTCAGATATGCGCGCATCGGCCACCTATCGTCTGGAATCCGCCAAAGCGATGCTGCAACGCTATTTCCTCGAAGATCAGGGCGAGGTCACCAATGTGCTGGAGGTATCGGCATGAGTGTGACCAAACCCCTCCCCCACGACGCCGCCCCTTTGCATGTTTCGGGCTCGGCGCGCTACGTGGATGACATCCCAACACCCAAAGGTACGCTCCACCTGGCCTTTGGCCTGAGCCCGATTGCCAAGGGCAAGATCACCGCTATGGATCTGTCGGCTGCGAAAGACGCCGAAGGAGTCGTTATGGTTATGACGGCAGAAGATTTGCCTTTTGCCAACGATGTCTCGCCCTCGATCCACGATGAGCCGTTGCTGTCGGACGGCTCGGTGCACTACATCGGTCAGCCGGTGTTCCTGGTCGTCGCCACCAGTCACCTTGCCGCCCGCAAAGCCGCACGATTGGGCAGGGTCGACTATGCTGAAGAGACACCAATCCTGACCGTCGAAGAGGCGTTGGCCGCCGACAGCCGGTTTGAAGACGGTCCGCGGATCTACGCCAAAGGCGACGCGGACGCGGCTATTGCCAGCGCACCGCATGTGATCGAAGGCTCGTTCGAACTTGGTGGCCAGGAGCATTTCTATCTGGAAGGTCAGGCCGCTTTGGCCGTGCCCAACGAAGGCGCGGATATGCTGGTGCACAGTTCGACCCAGCACCCGACCGAGATTCAGCACAAGGTAGCTGACGCTTTGGGCGTTCCAATGCACGCCGTCCGGGTCGAAACCCGCCGCATGGGCGGTGGCTTTGGTGGCAAGGAAAGTCAGGGGAACGCTTTGGCTGTGGCCTGCGCCATTGCCGCACGTGCAACCGGCAAAGCGTGCAAGATGCGCTATGATCGCGACGATGACATGATCATCACAGGCAAACGACACGCCTTTCGCATCGCCTACAAGGCTGGGTTTGATGAACATGGCCATATTCAGGGCGTCTCGTTTCATCACTACGCGATCTGCGGCTGGGCGCAGGACCTGTCTTTGCCGGTGGCCGACCGCGCGATGCTGCATTCGGACAACGCTTACCTGTTGCCAAACGCTCGGATCGAGAGCCACCGACTGAAGACGAACACGCAATCCGCCACGGCCTATCGCGGGTTTGGCGGGCCGCAAGGGATGGTGGGTATTGAGCGCGTAATGGACCACGCCGCGCATGAATTGGGTTTGGATCCCGTCGAGCTGCGCCGCAGAAACTACTATGAACCTGCACACGCTGTGGCCGAGCACGCACCAACCGAAAAACCACTGGGCCATCCAGACCCGCATGAAGACCTGACCAGCCGCGGCGCAGTTGAGATGGGTGACGCACCGGTTCGTCCATTGCCTGCCGGCGGCAATACCACACCTTATGGCATGGAGATCAGCGACTTCGAACTGCATGGCATGACCGAGGCGCTGCTGAAATCCAGTGACTACGCCGCGCGTAAGGCTGAAATTGAGGTTTGGAATGCAGAGAACAGTGTGATCAAAAAGGGTATCGCCTTTTCTCCGGTCAAATTTGGTATTTCATTCACGCTGACACATCTGAACCAGGCGGGCGCACTGGTGCACGTCTATCAGGACGGCTCGGTCCACTTGAACCACGGCGGCACCGAGATGGGTCAGGGTCTGTTCCAGAAGGTCGCGCAGGTTGCCGCTTCGCGCTTTGGCATCCCGCTGGAGATGGTGAAGATCACCGCGACCGATACGGCAAAAGTGCCGAATACTTCGGCCACCGCAGCGTCTTCGGGCAGTGATCTGAATGGCATGGCAGTGAAGGCAGCGTGCGATACAATCCGTGACCGGATGGCCGACTATCTGGCAGAGCGGCATCAGGCCGATCCATCAACAGTCACATTCTCGGACGGCCACGTCTCCGTCGGAGAAGAACGCTACACCTTCGCCGAAGCTGCCGCTCTGACTTATCAGGGGCGTATCAGTCTGTCGGCCACCGGATTCTACAAAACGCCCAAGATTGAATGGGACCGGATCGCCGGACGTGGCCGCCCGTTCTATTACTTCGCCTATGGTGCTTCGGTTACCGAAGTTGCCGTTGACACTCTGACCGGTGAAAACCGCATTCTGCGTACAGATATCCTGCATGACGCGGGCGCATCGCTGAACCCGGCGCTGGATATCGGACAGGTCGAAGGCGGTTATGTGCAGGGCGCAGGCTGGCTGACGACCGAGGAACTGGTCTGGGATGACACGGGCAACCTGCGCACGCATGCGCCCTCGACTTATAAGATCCCGGCCTGCTCGGACCGGCCTGACATCTTCAGCGTCACGCTTTGGGATGGCGAAAATCGCGAAGACACGATCTATCGCTCGAAAGCTGTGGGTGAGCCGCCTTTCATGCTTGGTATTTCCGCATGGCTGGCGCTGTCAAACGCAGTCACCGCCTGTGGAGACACGTACCCGGCCCTGAACGCACCGGCTACGACAGAAGAAGTCTGGCACGGTATCCAGAGGATGAAGGGAGGCGTCTGATGGGATTTGACCTTGAGGCTTTGAAGGAGGCGGTCAAAACCCACGGCAAGGTGGTTCGGGTGGTTGTCGCCGGGATCAAAGGGTCGTCTCCACGTGAAGTGGGCGCTGCTATGCTGGTCTGGAAAGACGGGCAAAGTGGGACTATTGGCGGTGGTACACTGGAGTATCAGGCTGCGGATGCAGCACGATCGCAATCAATGACCGCCCGCCTGACCCACCACACGCTGGGACCGGACATGGGGCAATGCTGTGGCGGAGCTGTCTCGTTGTTGAGCGAGGTCTATGATCTCAAGAAGGTTGAAACGCTTGATGATACTATCATTGCACGGTCAGCATCGGGCGGCGGCGTGCCCCTGTCCGTTAAGCGATTGCTGTCGGCAGCCCGCAGTCAGGGTATTGCGCCCGAACCACGTCTGATCGACGGCTGGATGATCGAACCGGTGCATAAACCGGCAAGAAACCTTTGGATCTGGGGCGCAGGTCATGTGGGACGCGCGCTGGTTGATGTTTTGGCCCCTCTGCCTGATCTTGCGATCACATGGGTCGACACCGGCCCCGAGCGCTTTCCGGACGCGATTCCTGAAGGCGTGACCGATCTGCCAGCCGAAAAACCGGCCGACCTTGTACGCCATGCCCCTCAAGACGCCGAGCATCTTGTGCTGACTTATTCACACAATCTGGATTTAGAACTGTGCAACAGGCTGCTTTTGCACGATTTCCGCTTTGCGGGATTGATCGGCTCGGCTACGAAATGGGCGCGGTTCCGATCACGGCTGGCGGCCCTAGGGCATCCGCCCGACCGGATAAGCCGGATCACCTGCCCGATTGGTGACCCGTCGCTGGGCAAACACCCACATTTGATCGCCGTCGGCGTTGCAGCGCAACTGCTGCGCCCGACCCGACAGAACGAGTTGAAGAAGGACCTGAGCGCGTGACCACACCATTGTTGAGCCTGCAAGGGTTGACCAAAGCCTATCCTGGTGTCGTGGCCAACGATCAGGTGTCTTTTGACATCGGTGAAGGCGAAGTTCACGCCCTGTTGGGTGAAAACGGCGCCGGGAAATCTACGCTGGTCAAGATGATCTATGGGCTGGTGAAGCCTGACAGCGGCACCATGCTTCTGCGCGGTCAGCCCTTCGCACCGGCCGAACCACGCGCCGCACGGACCGACGGGATTGCGATGGTATTCCAGCATTTTTCGCTGTTTGACGCCCTGAACGTGGCCGAGAACATCGCATTGGGGATGGAGAACCCACCTGCCATGGGTGACCTGGCCTCGCGTATCCGCGAAGTGTCCGAAACCTACGGCCTCCCGCTGGATCCGTTCCGCACTGTCGGCGACTTGTCCGCTGGTGAACGTCAGCGTGTCGAAATAATCCGCTGCCTGTTGCAGGACCCCAAACTGCTGATCATGGACGAACCGACCTCGGTTCTGACACCGCAGGAGGTGGAGATCCTGTTCGAGACGCTGAACAAGTTGCGGTCCGAGGGCACATCGATCCTGTATATCTCGCACAAACTGGAAGAAATTCGGACCCTGTGTGACCACGCCACAATCCTGCGTCTGGGCAAGAACGTGGGGGAATGCGTACCCGCTGAAACCTCGGCCCGCGACATGGCCGAAATGATGGTGGGATCAACCCTGCAAACCCCGGAACGTTCGGGGCGTGACTTTGGCGACGTGGCGCTGGATGTCAGCGGCCTGTCGGTGCCTTCGCCAACGGAGTTCGGCACCGCATTGCGCAACGTGCATATGACCGTCCGCAAAGGCGAGGTTCTGGGCATTGGCGGCGTTGCGGGTAACGGGCAGGATGAATTGCTGGGCGTTTTGTCCGGTGAAATCCTGACATCAGCTGACGCAATCAAATTCAACGGTCAGGCGATTGGCAAACTGGGACCAACCGCGCGGCGCAAGCTTGGCGTGTTGACGGCCCCCGAAGAACGGCTGGGCCACGCGGCTGCACCGAACATGAGCCTGACTGAAAACGCCCTGTTGACCGGGTCAGTCCGCGAAAGCCTGGAAAGCAACGGCTTCCTGAAATGGGCCGAAACCAAGAGCTTTGCAGAAAAGATCATCGAGATATTTGACGTCCGAACACCGGGGCCGGAAAATGCGGCGCGGTCCTTGTCGGGAGGGAACCTGCAGAAGTTTGTAATCGGGCGCGAAGTGCTGCAAGACCCGGATGTACTGGTCGTGAACCAGCCGACGTGGGGTGTGGATGCTGCGGCGGCTGCTTCGATCCGGCAGGCCATTCTCGATCTGGCCGCCAAGGGAACGGCGGTTGTATGCATCTCTCAGGACTTGGACGAACTGATGGAAATTTCAGACAGCTTCGCTGCGCTGAACGAAGGCCGTCTGAGTGCACCACGTCCAACCACCGGCCTGACGGTCGATGAGATCGGGTTGATGATGGGTGGCGCCCACGGGATGGAGGTGGCGCATGTGTGATCTTTTGGGCCGCGTTCGGCGAGAATACTCACGGCAAGATGAAGAAATCAGGGGAATGAGCTGATGATTGTGTTGGAGAAACGTCCTCAGCCTTCCAAGGTCTGGTCCTATGCAACGCCTTTGGTAGCAGTTTTGGCGACAATGTTCTTTGGCGGAGTGTTGTTCGCCATTCTGGGTAAGAGCCCGGTCGAGGCCATCGGCACCATCTTCTGGGAACCCCTGTTCGGCGAATTCTCGTATTATTATCGCCCGCAGCTATTGGTGAAAGGTGCACCGCTGGTGCTGATCGCCATCGGTCTGTCCTTGGGCTTTCGGGCCGGCATCTGGAATATCGGGGCCGAGGGGCAGTACATCATGGGGGCCATTTTTGGCGCAGGCGCCGGTCTGGCATTCTATCCGCTTGAGGGGTGGTACATTTTCCCGATTATGGTTCTCGCCGGTGCGTTCGGTGGTTGGCTGTGGGCAATGATCCCGGCTTTTCTAAAGGTGCGCTTTGGTACCAACGAGATCCTCGTGTCGCTGATGCTGGTTTACGTGGCCGAGCAGATACTCGCCTCGGTCTCGCTGGGATTGCTGAAGAACCCAGAAGGGTTCGGCTTTCCCGGGTCGCGCAACCTTCAATCCTATGAAAGTGCCCATAATGCCGAGTTGATCGCAGGTTCCGGTATGCACTGGGGTGTGGTCGCGGCCTTCATTGCGGTGATCTTTGCTTATGTGCTGCTCAACCGCCACATGCTGGGGTTTCATATCCGACTGACGGGTGAAGCCCCCCGCGCGGCCAAGTTCGCGGGCGTGAACCCCGCCCGCCTGATCCTGTTCTGCCTTGGAATGTCGGGCGCTCTGGCCGGGCTGGCGGGGATGTTCGAGGTATCCGGACCTTCCGGTCAGGTCAGCATTGATTTCAATGTTGGTTATGGCTTTACCGCAATTATCGTGGCTTTTCTGGGCCGCCTGCATCCAGTCGGCATACTTCTGGCCGGGTTCCTGATGGCGCTGACCTACATCGGCGGCGAAATCGCGCAGTCTCAACTGGGCCTGCCCGCCGCGGCCATCCAAGTGTTTCAAGGCATGCTGCTGTTCTTCCTGCTGGCCTTCGACCTTCTGACAAACTTCCGCATCCGTGCGGCCCGTAACGAGGTGGCGTAACCCATGGATCTTGGCGAAATCAATCCTGTACTTCTGGTCGCCTCACTAATGGTGGCCGCAACCCCCCTACTGCTGGCCGCGATCGGAGAACTGATCGTCGAAAAGGCAGGCGTACTGAACCTCGGCGTCGAAGGCATGATGATCGTAGGCGCAATCAGCGGGTTTGCGATCTCGGTCGAGACCGGCTCGCCGTGGCTGGGCTTTGTTGCTGCCGCTATCGGCGGCGCTGTTCTTTCGCTGCTGTTTGTCTTGCTGACGCAGTTTGCGCTGGCCAATCAGGTGGCCAGCGGTTTGGCTCTGACTTTGTTCGGCCTTGGGTTCAGTGCACTGATCGGGCAGAGCTATGTGGGGGTCAAACCGCCCAGCATGGGCGACATCCACATTCCGGTGATCAGCGATATCCCGGTTGTCGGCCCGATCCTGTTCCAGCATGACCCGATCCTGTATGTGGGAATTGCGCTGACAGCGGCCGTCTGGGCGGTACTGAAGTACACCCGCGTTGGTCTGATCCTGCGAGCGGTCGGTGAAAATCACGATGCCGCACACGCACTTGGCTATAAGGTGATCAAGATCCGCATACTGGCCATCATGTTCGGCGGTGCCTGCGCTGGTCTGGGCGGAGCCTACATCAGCCTGATCCGCGTACCGCAATGGACCGAAGGCATGACCGCCGGTGTCGGCTGGATCGCATTGGCCCTGGTTGTCTTTGCAAGCTGGAAGCCATGGCGGGTATTGCTGGGCGCTTATTTGTTCGGCGGCATTACAGTGCTGCAGCTTAATTTGCAGGCGGCAGGCGTTGCCATTCCAGTCGAGTATCTGGCAATGTCGCCCTATATCATCACGATCCTTGTGCTTGTGATCCTTTCGGCCGACAAGAGCAGCGCACCTGCCTCACTGGGCCGGACATTCCATGCCTCACACTAGGGGCCAACAGAACCAACTTGGGGAGTAACACATGAAATTCACTGCACTTCTGACAAGCGCCGCCATGGCGTTGGGTCTGGCCTCGGGGGCCATGGCCGAAGACAAGACCAAGGTCGGTTTCGTCTATGTCGGCCCTGTGGGCGATGGCGGCTGGACCTATGAGCACGACAAGGGCCGTCAGGCCGTCGAAAAAGAGTTCGGTGACAAGGTTGAAACCGTATTCGTTGAATCAGTTCCGGAAGGCCCGGACGCCGAGCGTGTGATGACCCAGATGGCGCTGGAAGGCGCAGATCTGATCTTCACCACCTCGTTTGGTTACATGGACCCCACCATCAATGTAGCCAAGAAATTCCCGAACGTGAAATTCGAGCACGCGACCGGTTATAAAACTGCTGACAACGTCTCTGTCTACTCGGCCCGTTTCTACGAAGGCCGCGCCGTTCAGGGCCACATCGCTGGCAAAATGACCAAGTCCAATACCATCGGCTACATCGGATCTTACCCGATCCCTGAAGTGATCCGTGGCATCAACTCGGCCTACATCCACGCCAAGAAGGTGAACCCGGATGTCGAGTTCAAGATCGTCTGGGCCTACACATGGTTCGATCCGGCGAAAGAAGCTGACGCCGCCACCGTTTTGATCGAACAGGGCGCGGACGTCATCCTGCAGCACACCGACTCGACGGCGCCACAAGCAGCAGCGCAAGAGGCGGGCAATGTGATCACTTTTGGTCAGGCATCGGACATGAGCGAATACGCACCGCTCCCGCGTGTGTCTTCGATCATCGACAACTGGGCACCCTATTATATCGCGCGGACAAAAGCCGTGATGGACGGTACATGGGAGACCTCCAACACCTGGGACGGTATCGGGCCGGGCATGGTTGAAATCGGTGAGATTTCGGGTGCGGTTCCCGCAGACGTCAAAGAAGAGGCACTGGCTTTGAAGGCGTCGCTTGCAGACGGCAGCTATCACGCGTTCACTGGCCCGCTGAAGAAACAGGACGGCAGCGATTGGCTGGCTGAAGGCGAAACCGCTGACGATGGCACACTGGCTGGAATGAACTTCTATGTCGAAGGGCTGGAAGGCGAAATTCCGCAGTAAGCTGTGCTAAAAACGAATAACAAAGGCCCGCATCTGAACTGCGGGCCTTTTTTGTGATTTCCGCGCAGATATCGGCAAACCTCAGAACCTATCCGGGCACAGTATGCGGCGGTCGCCCTTAAAACGGGCCAATTAAGCCCTTCCCTGCGTCCGCCATCCGACAAGGCTGAGGCAGGCGAACAAAACTGCGGCCACGCAGACAATCGAAGGCCCTGCAGGAGTATCGAACACGTAAGCCGCTCTTAACCCTGCGATTGCCGAAAACACACCAATTCCCGCAGCTATCAAAGCCATGGATTCCGGTGACCGGGCCAGATTACGCGCAGCCGCCGCGGGAATTATCAGCATCGCTGCAATCAGCAATACACCCACGACCTTGATCGCAACAGCCACGGTTACGGCCAGAGACAGCGTCAGGATCAACTGCTCTCGCTTGGGGTCGAACCCACTGGCATAGGCCAGCTCCTCGTTCAGTGTCGCTGTCAATAGCTGAGACCATCGCCAGGCAATCAGCGCCACAACAAGCGCGGCGCCGCCCCAGATCACAAGCAGGTCCGAACGGGACACTGCAAGAATATCCCCAAACAGATACGCCATCAGATCGATGCGAACACCAGACAAAAACGAGACAGCAACAAGACCGAAGGCCAAAGCGGAATGCGCCAAAACCCCCAGAAGCGTATCCATCGCATAGCCACGGCCAGTCAACAAGGTGACCGTCAGCGCCATAATCAGGGCAACGGCAAGCGCACCCGTGAAGATCGACATCTGAAATGTCAGTGACAGCGCCACACCCAGAATTGCAGCATGTGCGGTTGCGTCACCAAAATAGGCCATACGACGCCACACCACAAAACATCCAAGAGGGGCAGCCGCAAAAGCGACGCCAATACCGGCGAGGGTTGCCCGCATCATAAAATCGTCAAGCATTACTCCGCCGCTTCCTGAGGGTTTGCATCATGGTCGTGATGGTGATCATGCTCGTGCCGGTAAAGCGCAAGCGCACCACCTGTTCCCGTTCCGAACAAGGCCCGGTATTCCGGTGCCGAGGCGACCACCGCTGGCGACCCCTCGCAGCAGACATGCCCGTTTAGACAGATAACCCGGTCCGAGGCGCTCATGACCACGTGCAACTCATGGCTGATCATCAGGATGGCGCATCCGGTTTCGCGGCGCACGGCCTCGATCTGCTGATAGAAACTCGCCGAACCGCGCTGGTCCAGCCCCTGGGTTGCCTCATCCAGAAGCAGGACGTCAGGTTGGTTGATCAGCGCCCGTGCCAACAACACCCGCTGAAACTGCCCGCCCGACAATTGCGACATCTGACGTTTCAACAGATCCGGAACGCCCGCCGTTTCAAGCGCCTCGACGCATTGATGGCGTGACACGCGGTCCGTCAGGCGCATGAACCTTTCGACAGAGATTGGCAACGTGGGATCGACATGCAATTTTTGTGGCACATACCCGATCTTTAAACCGGGTTTCAGAGACACCTGCCCGGCACTTGGCCTGGTTGCACCAATGATGGCTCTTAGAAGGCTGGTTTTACCCGAACCGTTCGGTCCGACGATGGTGACGATCTCACCTGGTTCGACAGCCATATCCACGTGACGCAGAACAGTATTAGCGCCATATCGCACACTAAGATTCTCGACAGAGACGAGTGTCATTTTCAGGCCTTTTCGGTGCAGTCGGGGCAGAGACCTTCGGCTTCTACAACCGTTCGCTCAATCTCGAAACCCGCTGCGCGCGCGGCGGCCCCCAGAACGCCCTTGGCCGGCGCAGACTGCGCCTCGGCAACGGCATCACACTTCCTGCAAATCATAAAAGCCGGAGAATGGGACGCGCCGGGATGAGAACAGGCCACGAATGCATTCAGTCGCTCGATTTTGTGAACGAACCCGTTTTGAACAAGGAAATCGAGCGCCCGATAAGCGACCGGAGGCTGAGATCCAAATCCTTCCTCACGCAAGCGGTCCAGGATCGAATACGCGCCAAGGGCCCGATGCTCTTGCAGCAACATCTCCAGAACCTTGCGCCGGACCGGCGTCAGACGCAGCCCCTCTTCCTTGCACCGCGCCTCGGCGGATACCAAGGCCGTTTTGACGCAAGTCTGGTGGTCATGTTCCTGAAACCCGACTGGGGCCGTTTCACCGGCAGGGACAGGATGCGCATCACTTGTCATGTTATTTCATATCATATATTGCCACTCGTAACGTTATAAAATCACACAGAGGTTCTGATGTCCAGAAAGCTCCTTCCAGTTTCGATCACGGTTGCATTGATGGGTGGCACAGCCCTCGCAGAAGTTCCAAACGTCGCGGTCGACATCGCGCCAATCCATTCGCTCGTCGCTCGTGTCATGGAGGGCGTCGGCTCGCCTGCCTTGATCGTGACACCGGGTGCCTCCCCTCATGAATACAACCTGCGCCCGTCCGAGGCGGCGGCATTGCAGGATGCCGATCTGGTGTTCTGGATGGGAGAAGACCTGACACCGTGGATGGAAAGCGCAGTCGAGACCCTTGCAGACAGAGCGACCGTCACGTCCTTGCTGGACTCCGATGGTACAGTTCTTCTTGATTTCCGTGAAAGCGCTCTGTTCGAGGCCCATGATCATGAGAACGAAGACGATCATGATGATGAGCATGCCGAAGATGACGGGCATGACCACGACGATCATGCGAAGGACGATGACCACGATCATGCGGACCACGAAGATCACGATGATGAGCGTGCGCATGAAGACGAGCATGATCACGATCACGCGCACGGCGAGCACGACCCACATGCTTGGCTTTCACCGGCAAATGCTGAAACCTGGCTGAACCTGATCGCCGCGCAGTTGTCGTCGACCGATCCGGACAATGCAGGCGCATATTTTGCGAATGCCGCAGCCGCACGCGAGGAGATGGACGTGCTTTCTGCGCAAGTGGCAGAGACGCTTGAACCGGTTCGCGGTGGAAGCTTTATCGTTTTCCACGACGCCTACCAGTATTTCGAAGATGCATTTGACTTCCCTGCTGCCGGTGCGATTTCAATCGCCGATGCCTCAGACCCAAGCCCGGCTCGCATTGCTGAAATACAGGGTCGTATCCGCGAAGAAGGTATCAGCTGCGTCCTGGCTGAGCCACAGTTCAACCCTGGCATCGTGAATACAGTGCTGGACGGAACAGAAGCCAATACCGGCGTAATCGACCCGTTAGGCTCCGAACTGGAACCCGGGGCGGATCTCTACTCACATATCATTCTCAATATGGCGAAAACTCTGGCAGAGTGTCTTTGAACGGCCCGATCAGTCCGGTTTTGCTTTTGATGATCTTGTCAGAAGTCCTCAGCACCGTGGTTATCTCGTTTCGGCAGGTTGATCAGCACCATCGAAACGGACATGTATCTCCTTTGTAATGGGTCACCGTCCCGAATAAAACTTGGTATTTGGGACGGTAGCAGAGCACGTCGATGCAATTTCTACTTCGGTGAGCTTGCAGACTGGCTGAGAGATCAACAAACGGATCATATCCGAGGTGCGCCATGTTACCAGCAGGCCCAAGACAGGATCGAGTGCTGACATCGAACTCTCAAGAACCGCATCTTATTGCAAAACTCCTATTTGCGTGGCGTCTTCCAACGTTAGATCGACGCCTTCGGCGGGCACTACAATCACAGGCGCCGCCAAGAATACCTACAATACCTCACACCGGCTGATATCTGCTTCGGGCGTGGGCAGACCATTCTGAAACAACGCGAAAGAACCAAACAGAAGGCAATCGAAACCAGGCGCTTGCTTCACTGCAAATCCACCCCATAATCGAACCGATCAGTTGAGCCAGGTCCTCTATTTGCTCAGGCCGCCTTCTGTCCTAAAACTCCTGACAGCGGACAGTACATCCGGGGAGCGGATGCAACGCTTACTTTCCATTTGGAAAGGGCATGGACCAGTCGCATTTGAGTGCCGCCCCGAGTGTTCGTTCAGGCCACTTTCCGTTCGAATGCGGCAAGGCTTTTCCAGCCCGGAGTTGAGTACCTTTGGCGCGAACTGCAGAAGCCGTTTATGTACTGGAAGATTGCGCGTTCAACGTCCCGTCGCGTTTGCCACGACCTGCGCCAGATCAGTTCGGCCTTGATGGTTTTGAAGAAGGTCTCGACGGCAGAGTTATCATAGCAGGTGCCTATGCCGCTCATCGATACTTGGAAGCCATGCTGGCGCAAAAGTTTCTGATTATCGTGGGAACAGTATTGGCTACCGAGGTCAGTATGGTGAATGCGTCCTTTGGGCGGTTGGCGCAGTGCAAGCACCGCCTGCAGCACATTGTGCGAATGGTGTTTATTCATGGCAAAATAGACTTCCATAAGTGTTTCTTGCCGAGGGCAAATTGTTCCGGTTAGACGACTAGCCGTCGAGCGCTGGCAACCATAAAGCCGGGCCCGGCGGTCCAGGCTTCGGGGTTACGAATGATCGAAAGTGCGTCGGTCAGCATGCCTTTGGTCATAAAGCCGCCACCGATCAACTGAGGCGCTAATGTTGCCAATGTTAATGACCAGGTCTCGGCTTCGGCGGCTCCGGCGGTGTTACCGGAGTGATTCAGAATGGGTTGAACGTGCCGCGCATCAACTTCAGTAAAGCCGGTCTTGGCAAGATAGCCCGGCAATTTTGCGCCAAACTCAAGATCCCACCCCTGAGATGCTGCAAACTCGAGATAAGCGGTCCAGAACATTGCCCAAAAACGGCTGGGGCCGGAAGCAATTCGCCCAAAGTCCATTTCAGTTGCAACAAATGCGCCACCGGGTTTGAGTGACTTCAGGATAGCTGACAATACCTCTGTTCGGGTCGGTAAAAAGCACAACACCGCACGGCAGTGAACCAGATCATACACCTCGGATCCAAGGTCATCGCATCGCAGATCGATCTTTTTCAGGGACAGGTTGGATAGGGTGTTTTCCTTGACAGACGACAGGTCCAGATCGCTGGCGATCACGTCGGCGCCCGGCAATGTCTGTGCCAGCCAGATTGCGACGCTTCCGCGCCCGGCACCTATATCAAGACAGTTTGCATTCTTAGGAAGGTTAAGCCTATTGATGGTCGCGAAGGTATCAGGGTCGTGCGCATGGGCCATGCGATCAAGCCGCTCTGCTTCTGTAGGCAATGTATGTGGTAAGAGATCCTCGTACATCCGGTGCCTCCCTTTTCTGTCCCCAAAATTACACCAGTTTCTCGGATTTTAATACTCGCAGGCACAGCGTTCCGAGTTATGGTGGGGTCGGCTAACCTCATATTTTTGCGGTGATCCGGTTGTTCGGGAAAGCACATTCGTCATGAATAGACCAGTTGCACTCGACTATCTTTTGTTGGTTGGGATCAGCCTGATTTGGGGGTCTCAGTTTGTTTTGAACGAATTGGCCATTCGAAGTTTTTCGCCCTTAGTGGTTGCGACCGGGCGAGTGCTGATCGGCTTTTTCACTCTGACGATCATCGCAGCTGTGATGTACGGGCGCTCTGCAAGGTCTTCGACAAAGGTTGGTAGGCAGCCCTGGTCGCTTTACTGCGCCATCGCAATCGCCGAGGCGGTATTGCCCTGTTTTCTGATCCCCTGGGGGCAGCAACATGTCGACAGCAGTATTGCCGCCATCCTTCTTGCGACCGTGCCCATCTTTACCCTGATACTGGCCCCGTTTTTTGTGAAAGACGAGCATTGGAGTTTGATCGCTGCGCTGAGTGTCATTGTCGGCTTTATAGGTATTCTGGTTCTGATCGTTCCAAGTATCAAAGGCAGCTGGCTGGCAAACATAATTGGCGAGTTGGCGATCCTGGGCGGGGCATTAAGTTTCTCGGCAAGCCTGATCATGATGAAACACCTGTCGAATGTGCCTCCCGTTCTGGCGATGCGAAATGTCTTTATGATCGCATCCGCGGCACTGGTGGCTTTGGCGTTGATCCTCAGTTCCGCATGGAAGCCGGACCCGACATGGCAAAGCACAACTGCGCTTCTGGGACTGGGCATCTTTTGTGGCGGCATTGCCTATGTTCTGTTCATATATATGGTTGGTCGAACCGGCCCGACCTTTACCGCCCTTTCCGGTTATCTGATCACGTTGGTTGGCGTTTTCATCGGCATCGCGTTTCTTGGCGAACGATTGCAGGCGAATGATATCCTCGCACTTGGTCTGATCATTGCCGCACTGTTCATCGGCAAGTTCAAATCGTAGGGAGGAACCGCGTCGGCGTGCCTGGTGATTACCTTGGCGCGATGAAAACGTCCTGCTTCGGGAACATTTCGACCACGTCCTGTTTCTGATCAAAATGCGCAGCAAGCAGGTAGTCCGGATTGCCTGCAATCCATTCTGAAAGGTCAATTGCCTGATATTCTCCGGTGTTAAACGCGATTAGTATTCGGGCTTTTTCGTCACCGACATTTGCAATTGAATGCCCATAGCCCTGTGGAATATATCCGACATCCCCCTTGTTCAGAGATTCTGTGGCGAAACGGCCATTGGCACCAAATATTGAAATGCCGATACTGCCGTTCATTACGTATTGCCATTCATCTGCATTCGGGTGCCAGTGAAATTCACGCATTCCGTTTGGCTCAAGCTCCAGCACCACGCCCGTAACTGTGGTGGAGATGGGAAACTCCGATTGGCTGACCAGCCATTCACGGCCACCCGCGAATGAAGAGTTCGGCCCCTGTTCGAGAAGCCTGTATTTATGCGTACTCCGAGGTGTTGCCAAGTGGCCCTGATGAGGCAGTTCTGGCGTTTCGGGGGGCGGTTCACCGTGTACGAAATAGACCTCGCTTTTGGGAAAGGAGTCAAACGCCGCGGCGGGCAGGCCCAGGGACTTTGACAGCAGGTCTTTCGGCGCGTGGCCAATCCAGTCTGTGATGCTGAATGTACCAAATTCTGAGAAGTACCCATTGTCGAATATCAGAATGAAATGGCAGGGCTGGTTGCCCAGACATTGTATGGAATGTCCGTAGCCGCGTGGGAAATACCACACATCGCCAGGCTCAAAGTCGTTCGTTTCGGATTTACCCGCCGGATTGATGACTGTTGTCCGACAGCGACCCTCCATGACAAACGCCCATTCCGCAGCAGTGGCATGCCAGTGCAGCTCTCGGGCGACACCCGGTTCAAGTTTCATTGAGACGCCGGCAATTCCCTTTGAAACCGGAAGCTGTCGCACGGTTGCTTCTTTCCCGAAACTGCCACCATCTTCACGCCCTTTGGTTTTTTCCAGTTCAAACTTGAAGGTCGGGAGTTCCTGCTTGGAAAGCTCCGGGTCAGGTACGTTGTTCCAAAATGGGCCGGATGGAAATTCTGCGGCCGAAGCTTGCACGGCAGCTGTTCCGCCCAAACCTGCCGCTGCCGCCGTTTTGAAAAATTCTCGCCTGGATGAATTGGCCATGCTGGCCTCCTGATATTCGGGAAAAGACACCAAAAGAGTAACACGGTGCGATTGGTTCTCTAAATCAGGTCACGTTCGTTCTTACATGTTTGAATGGTGGGCACCTTGGGCATCAAACAAACTCAGTGTTGCCTGAGCTTAAGCTACGCCTTGATCTATGCTTCGTTCGGCAAAGCGGCCATTGATACAATCGCAGCGAATTCACACAGGACGTTGGCTAGTGTGAAGTGATCAGATGGGTAGTAGGGTTCGTTTGGCCGGTCAATGCACGTCGCGTAAATGACCACTGCTAGCCCAATTCAGGCATTCGACACTTTGCAAGGGACGGCCACTGGTGAATCCTCATTAGATTATCAAAGGAAAGAACTATTTCTTTAGTGTTTCGTTTCGAATAGTTGAGTTTCTTTCGATCAATTTTGCCTCTAGCATTTCAGCCTCCGGTCTCTCCTGAGTAGAAATCCACCGCGCCAACGCGACGGCTGCCCTTTCGCCCATGCGGGAAACCGGAAGGTGAACTGTTGTTAATGATGGTACAGCAACGGCAGAGCTTGGTAGATCATCCAAGCCCATTAGTGAAATTTCTTCTGGGACGCTTATCCCTTTCGACTGCAAGCCGAACAAAACCCCTAACGCCACGACGTCTGAAAGACACAGTATGGCGTCAGTCTTGGCCGAATTGCCTGCGATGCGTACAGCCGCTTCCGCTCCGCCGCGAAGGCTGATGTCAGTCTCTACAGTCGTAAATTGACCCTCCCAATGCACCGAGCGCAGCCCGCAAAGCCTGGCCAGCGTCCGGTCATTATTGTGAACCGGTCCGTGTACGACGGTGATCTGCCGATGCCCAAGTTCAATGAGGTGCTGCAAAGCCAATTGCGCGGCGGCTTTGTTGTCGTACCCGATCGTCGGCAGAGGATTGGTGCCATCAAAGTAGGATGTGATGATGGTGGGGATCATCGTACGTTCTATAAGTTCATGGAACTCATCGGAATGTGTCGCGCCGGTAACGATCAAGCCCTCTGCCCCAATATCGACAAGCCCCTTCGCCTTGATGGCTTCAACCGCCGGATCGGACTCAGTTGTGGACACGATCAATGAAAGCCCATCTTCAGAGAGCTTTCGTTCCAACGCGGCAAGAAACCGAGCGAAAATGGCGTTGTCCAATGTCGGGACCAGCGCGCCTACGAAACGCGTACGGCCCGAGTTAATAGCCCTGGCAGCTGCACTGGGGACGAATCGAAGATCCGCAATTGCTTTCTGAACTTTCTCCAGAGTGTCCTTTTTCACTATGCCGGGTTCGTTCAGGACACGGGACACCGTAGCGACTGACACGCCCGCAGCTTTTGCGACATCTCTGAGATTTGCGCGTTTTTTCAACGCCGGGTCTTTTTGTGTCACCTGATCCTGCATCCGTTTTGCCGGTTTTCAACGAAAGTGTTGACATATGTAACTAGTTTCATCAACCTCTGTAACTAGTTTCATAACTGAGAATCTAACAACGACATGCAAGGTTCGGCCGTCTTACACGAGTTCTCGAATTCCGGGTTCGTTAGCCCGGGGCGCAGATTCCCGGGATTTCCGAAGGCATCGGGTGTTCGAAAATATATCTTGGGATCGCGCGAAGCGATCCGCGTGGAGATGGACGCAGGTGACCTGCTATCGTTGGAAGCAACATCGCAGTCTCATCCTCTGGACGTTGTTGCATTTCGCAACGGAAAGCCAACGCTCGCTCATCTGGGCTTAGAGGCAAACGGAACAGTTGATCGCAACGAGTTCAACAGCGAACCAATCACCGGTTGGATTGGTGCAAATGGCGGAAATCCGGCACAAGAAATTCCGCGCTCCAGGGTAATCACCTCTACAGAGCCGCTGGTTTTGCGCACTGACGAGCGGATTACAGTTTGGCTGATCCGGCCAACTTCTATTTTTGGATTGATTGAAGGAACCGGAGCTGGCTGTGTCGCAGTTTCTCATAAGATTGAAGTTTCAAGCGGACCTTTGCTGCCGCCGCTTTTAGGCGACACGCGGGACGAATTCACAGTGCCGCGCGGGACGGGGAGCGCATACGAGTTGAAAGCTGGTGAATTCGTTCAAATCATCGACGTGGAAGGGCAGCAATGCTCTGACTTCATGGCGCTTCGTTCCGACGGGCTGGACCGTGGGGCCGAATGGATGATCGACTCGACAGCGACCCGCTCGATGGTGCGACGCGCCTATCCCGGCCCCGGGTTGCTGGACAAGTTTTATGATCGAGAGATGCGCCCGCTTCTCAATGTTGTGCAGGACACTTGCGGACGACACGACACGTTCGGTCTGGCCTGCACCGCCCGAGGTTATGAAGAGCGCGGCTTTCCCGGTCACGTCAACTGTTCCGACAACATGTCGAACGCGCTGGCGCCTTATGGTGTTGCGCGCCGGTCGGCCTGGCCTGCAATCAATTTCTTCTGGAACACGTGGATTGATCCGGCGACGCATCACATCCTGACCGAAGAGTCCTTTTCCCGCCCCGGTGACTATGTCGCGATGCGCGCGATGGAAGATCTGGTGTGCGTTTCGACCGCCTGTCCGGACGACATTGACCCGATCAATGGCTGGAACCCGACGGATGTGCATGTTCGCATCTACCGCCCGGAAACGCCGATCCGCCGAGCGGTTGCCTATCGTGAAAAGGAAGATGCCCCGATGTCGATCAGTCAGGAATCCGCATTTCATGACCGGCTTGCCCCTCTGACCCAACAGTTCGCGCCTGCACGTGATCTATGGGCACCGGTCAGCTTTCCCGCGCATGGCACGTTGGGCGAGTACTGGGCATGTCGCGAAGCAGTGACGGTGCAGGACATGAGCGGGCTGCGCAAATTCGATATCGTCGGTCCGGATGCCGCGAAACTGCTGCAGCAGGCAACAACACGAAACGTCGCCAAATTGCCGGTCTGGCGCGGATCTTACACGTTGATGTGCGACGAAAGCGGGTCGGTCGTTGATGATGGCACTCTTTTCCGGCTTGCTCCCGAGATTTTCCGCTGGTGCTGCGGCTCCGAGGAAAGCGGTCGCACGCTGCATGCGTTGGCTACGGATCTGGGCCTGCAGGTTCGGGTGCACGCAATGCAGAACGCTATGCCGAACCTCGCCATTCAGGGGCCAAAATCGCGGGACCTTCTTCGCAAGATCGCCTTCACGCAACCGCATGTGCCGTCGCTGGAGGACCTGAAATGGTTCGGGGTGACAATTGCGCGATTGAATGATCGGGATGGCGCGCCGTTCATGCTCTCGCGCTCGGGTTATACCGGAGAGCTGGGTTACGAAATCTTCTGCTCGAAATCCGATGCGATTGCGATCTGGGATGCGGTTATGGAGGCGGGAGAAGAGTTTGAACTCACTCCCATGGGCTCGGCGGCGCTGGACATCATCAGGATCGAAGCCGGGTTGGCCGCGGCAAATGCCGAGTTTGCACCAGGTGTTGACGCGTTCGAGGCTGGGCTAGGCTTTGCGGTGGATCTCAACAAAGACAGTTTTACTGGCAAAGCCGCGCTTGAAAGAAACGCGCGAGAGCCGCGTCGCGCGCTCAAAGGGATGTTGATCGGCTGCGATGATGTGCCTGCCCACGGCGCCCCTGTTTTTGCAGGCGAACGGCAGGTGGGCGTGGTCACTTCGGCCACCCGCTCACCGATGTTGGAACACGCAATCGCCATGGCGCGGTTGTCGGTCGAACACGCAGAGAACGGGGCCCGACTGGAGGTTGGCCAACTCGACGGGCGAATGAAGCGCCTGGGGGCAACGGTATCGGACATTCCATTCATAGACCCGCAACGCACGCGGGCGCGCGCCTGATGGCGTAACCATCACAATGCAACGGGAGAATTTGGTATGAAGAAACTGACAGCACTGACGGCAACATTGGCCCTCGCCTTAGGTTCTACTTCGGCGTTGGCACAAGACAAGGTCATGGTGGGCGAACCCAGCTGGCCCGGTGCCAAAATCATGAGCCGGGTCATCGGTCAGGTCATCGAAACACGCCTGGGCGGTGAAGTCGGGTATGCCCCGGGGGCCAACGCCGTGATTTTTGCCGCAATGGACGGCGGGCGCGGCGACATAGACGTGCACCCTGATGTCTGGTTGCCGAACCAATCCTCATTCACCGACGAATATGTCGATCAGAAAGGCACTGTTGCGCTGTCTTCCGGCAACTACGAGGGCCGCGCAGGGATTTGTGTTCCAAACTACATGGTCGAAGATCACAACATCAAATCAATCTACGATCTGGCCACGCCAATGGCTCAGGAGTTGTTCGACTCGGACAGCGACGGAATGGGCGAAGTTTGGGTCGGCGCGTCGGGTTGGGCCTCGACCAACACCTTCAAGGTTCGCGTGCGCGACTATGGCATCGAAACTTTCCTGACGCCCACAACCGAGGATGAGACCGTCTTCTATTCGCGTCTCAAAGATCAGATCGACCAGAAAAAAGGTGCTGCTTTCTACTGCTACGCGCCGCATTATGTGCACGCGCTCTATGACGTGACGATCCTGGAAGAGCCCGAGCATGATGCGGCTACATACAAAATGGTACAGCCAGATCAGGACGCAGATTGGTATAACAATTCGCATGTCAGCACAGGCGAGCCTGTAAAAACTGTGACTGTTGCCCATTCCAAGTCATTGGAGCAGCGCAATCCGGCCGCGGCGTCCTTCCTGAGCAACATCAACATGGATGCTGATCAACTCAGCGGCCTGACCTACGAAGTCGTGGTCAAGGGACGCGACACAGATGAGGTCGTCGCCGAGTGGATTGCCGCGAACGGCGATATGATCGACGGCTGGCTTGGCTTGAAAACCAACTGACACCAATTGGCCCCCGGCCGGTTTCCGGGGGCACAATCTGCAAGCTAGACCAAAGTGGGGCCAGTATGACGGCAGATATTGCAATCGATGCACGTGGCGTTTGGAAGGTGTTCGGAGCACGAGCGCAGGACGCACTGAAAGCCATTCACAGCGAAGGACTGAGCAAGGCCGAAGTGCTGGAACAGTTCAACTGCGTCGTCGGAGTCGCTGATGCCAGCTTCGAGATCGAACGCGGTGAGCTGTTTTGCGTTATGGGCCTGTCCGGGTCCGGTAAATCGACCCTTGTGCGCCACGTAAACCGCCTGCTGGAACCCACGGACGGACATATCTATCTCGACGGCGATGATGTGATGGGTCTCAACGACGAAGGGCTTCGCGACCTGCGTAACCGCCGCGTTGCCATGGTGTTCCAGAACTTTGGCCTGATGCCTCACCGAACCGTCCGAGACAATGTCGCCATGCCTCTGGAAATTCGCGGCACCGGCAAGGCGCGTCGCTGGGAAGAGGCAGATCGCGTTCTTGAGTTGGTGGAGCTTAACGGCTGGGAAGACAAATACGCACATGAGTTGTCCGGCGGCATGCAGCAGCGGGTTGGCCTTGCCCGTGCCATTGCTGCGGACCCGGAGATCCTGTTGATGGACGAGCCGTTCTCGGCCCTTGATCCACTGATCCGCAAGCAATTGCAGGATCAGTTCATGGAGCTGAGCCACAAGCTCAATAAGACTACGATGTTTATCACGCACGATCTTGATGAGGCGATCCGTATCGGCCACCGCATCGCGATCATGAAGGACGGGCGCATCGTCCAGATCGGCACGCCCGAAGAGATTATTCTAAACCCGGCCGATGATTACGTCGCCGACTTCGTCGCCGGGATCTCCAAGCTCAACATGATCTTCGCCCATTCGGTGATGAAGCCTGTCGACGAATTCGAGGCGCGCCATGGAGAAGTGCCCGATGACGCCAAAGAGGCGCATCCAGATATGGACTTGTCCGACCTGATGGATCTCTGCGTCGAAGGACACGGCGTGGTGGCGGTTACGCAAGATGGCAAAACCGTAGGTGTGATCAACCGTGCGGGGCTTATCCGCGCCATCCAAGACAGTCAGGCATAAGGGGACGACGATGAAACACGTTGACGCACAGCAGGTCAAACCCGAAACCGCCGACCGTTTGGAAGGTTTGATTGGCGATTTTGTCGGGCAGAGCCAAGCCTACTATCAGAAGACCTTTGCCTACATGATGCAGGCGCCGGGTTATCGTTTCACTTTGAACAAGGCTGCGGCCATTCTAGGCCCGATCTGGTTCGGTGCACGCGGCCTCTGGTCGTGGTTCCTGGGTTTTCTGGTGCTTGAGACGCTCGCCTACATTCAAATCGGCTTGGGCTTGTTCGGCGATCTCGGGCGGGAGTTCCGTGAGCGGGCTGATCAGATCGAGCAAACATTGGCGCTGCGCAGACAGCAGATCGAGGCGGCAGAACAATCCGGTGCTGCTTCTTTAGACTCCCTTAAACGCGCAGCGGAGTCACTGGAGGGTGCCTTGGCTGGAGCGCAGGAAGCCGCCCAGAGCGCAGACTCCACCGGCATCACGTACCTGGCGGTCGGAATCGTCTTGCTACTGGCGGTCAAATTCCTTGCGGCATCGTTGGCCAACTGGACGCTGGAAGGTCAGTTTGCGCGTTGGCGTTCGGATTCCAGTGTGGCGCATGGATGGTCTGGGACCCGAATGGTGGTTGCCTCCGCTCTGACCCTAGTCGTTGTCGTTTTGTCGGCCATCAAGTTTGCCCAGCCAGATGCATTGGCTGTATTGAAGACTTTCCCGACTAACCGGGATTGGCGGCTGAATGTCGGGGACGGCGTGCAGGCTGTCTTTGAATGGACCAAAACAGCCGGGCGCGGGTTCTTCGACGGGCTAACCTATGGAATGCGTACGCTGCTGGACTGGATCGAAGTCGTTCTGGTCGACACCCCCTGGCCGGTAGTGGCGCTGGTGATCATCATGCTGGCATACCTTTCCGCAGGACCACGCGTTGCGATCTTTACCGGTGCAGCACTGGCGTATCTCGGACTGCTGGATTTCTGGGAAAAGGCAATGACGACCATAGCACTTCTCGGAGCTGCCGCGTTGATCTCGATCACGCTGGGAATACCACTTGGTATCTATTGTGCACGCCGTCCGCGCGCGTTTGCAATCGTGCGACCAATTCTGGACTTCATGCAATCGATGCCTTCCTTTGTCTACCTTATCCCGGTTGTTGCATTCATTGGGTCTGGCAAACCGGCTGGTGTTGTGGCGACCATGATTTTTGGCAGCCCACCTGTGATCCGCTTTACCGTCCTCGGACTGCAACAGGTGCCTGAAACAGTGCGTGAGGCTGCACTCGCCTTTGGTGCCACGCCGCGTTACCTGCTGTGGCGGGTTGATCTGCCTCTGGCGCACAAAACGATCATGGCAGGAGTCAATCAGACCATTCTTATGTCGCTGGCAATGGTTGTTGTAGCGTCTCTGATCGGCGCGAAAGGTCTGGGCGAAGATGTGTTGGAAGCACTGCAATACGCTGCGGCAGGCCAAGGCATATTGGCAGGTCTGGCAATCCTGTTCTGCGCACTCATCCTTGACCGTATTGTGGCGGGAAAGAAATGAGTTCTGATCCGTGGATTGAACCAGACAGTCAGGAAAAGCAACATGTCACCAACACGCTAAAGTCCTTGATGCAATAAGGAGAATGGCCTGTCGGCCTTATCCTTTCGGGCATGCCTTTCCTCAAGAAAATGTTGAACCAAGACGACCAGCTTACGCGCCGTTTCTTCCCAATGGAATTTCCGCGCCTGAACCCGGTTACCGACATGGAGCAGGTGCTGAACACTGTCTCCCCCTAAGCAATGAATGCTGACATTCCAGATTCCACCGTCGCTCAAACCGGTGATCTCTGGGCGCGGTTGATACATACCGCAGATGGCGATTCCGGCTGACGGTAGAGTTGATCGTTGCAGCGATCGAAAACGCCTTTGGCAGAGAAACTCTTAGGGGGTCAGATGCACCGAAAAAAAGGCCGATCAACAGATCAGCCTTTAATTCAGTGGTGAGCACGGACAAGCACCCGATTAGAACCGCCACTCATAGGACGCCCAGACTGCCTGCGTTGACACTTCTGCGCCAAGGGTCGATCGGGCCTCGAGATTCAGGCTGCCCCCGTGATCAAATGCCTTTTGGTAGCTAAGGCCAACCTCGCCAAAGGTTTCATTGCCACTTCCACCGGATGCCAAGAGCAGCGTATTGCCGAAGATTGTTACATCAACCGCAGACGGAGCATCTGCATCACGGTGAACAGCTGCAAGCGATGCTGACAGCACTCCGCCTGCCAATGATGTCGAGTAGCTTCCGCCCAACCGTGTTTCACTGAAAGTGACGTCTCGCTCTCCGACCGTCGCATTGGCGGATGTACCCGTTTCGGTGTACCCCTCCAGATCTTGCCGGCCATAGAGGAAACTCGCCCGCGGCGTGAACACAGCGCCGTTTTGCATCGCGTAGTCCCTCTGAGCCGCGACCAAAGCTGTGAACATGTCGCTGGAATAGTCGGCGTCTGCATCAGAACCATTGACGGCGCGCGTTTCCTTATGGTCAAGATGCCCGTATCCCAACCCAAAACTCAGATCGGCAAAACCGAAGTTCTGAGCGACCAAACCGCTGAGATACACACCTGTTGTGTCAAACGACGCAGTGCCGAAGGTTCCGTCATTTTCAAGGTAACTGGCCCCGATTCCAAACCGCAGGCCCGTACCCAAGTCGCGCGTCACTCCAGCGCTGACACTCCACATATTCGAGGACAACGCTGGCGTATCTGACCCCGCGTCCGCGTCGCTTTGGCTGCCGCTGATCAGGAAATACGGGCGGAACCCTTCGATCGGCCCGCTGCCCTTCGTGCTGAGCACGGTCCGTTCACCACTGTTGTTCAGGTCAGGCGACCCTTGCAACTGACGGGCAAGGTCATAGGACAAGCCCGCAATCTCGAAGGACTGGTTCAGGTTTGGTTGCACTTCTTCAGCATCATAAGATGCGTAGACAGGCGCTGCACCGCCTTCGCCATCCACAAACCAGCCCTGGCTGGGATCAGTGACGCGTGTAGTAAACGCGCCCTGCGCGATGTCGTCGTCCTGAAAACGGTAGACAACCCTGTCACCTAAATTCGTTAGGTTGACGTCATGATCGCTGACCCTGATTTTGCCATCGATATCTGCGGTGGTCTCAACGTTTAGTGTGCCACCTCCGTCGCCCAGAAACACGGCGTAGCTTTCGCCCGAGGATGTGGCCGAGATATCGCCGGTGACGTTGACCGTGCCTTCTGCTGCCTCGATAAAAAGACCGTAGGCTTCTGCGGTAGGGCCTACAGCGGTCACTTGAATCGAACCGCTATGTGTCATGGTCGCGCCCGCAGAAAGCTGCTCTGCGTGCAGGCCAAAAGCGCTGGCCGTTCCATCCCCCGATACCGAGACGCTTATACTGCCACTGTTTTCCAATGACCCATCGATGGTGTTGCCAGAAATTCCCGACGCAGAAGCCTCTGATACACCTTGGGTGGTGGTATTTACAGTCACAGAGCCGCTGTTGACGAAGGAAGCCCCAGACAGGATATCGTTTGGTTCAATGCCGAATGCCTCAGCCTGCGCAACGTCATTGGCCACCAGCGATACCATTATGTCGCCCGAGTTCCGAAAGTTGCCCTCGACGTCTGATATGTCGATCCCATAGGCGGCCGCAGCGATCATGCTTTGTGCTGTTGCTTCGACCCGGACCGCACCGGAGTTGAAAACTGAGCCCGTCAGGGATACGTCACCAATATCCATGCCATAGGCTTCGGCAAAGAAACCGTTCTGACCTTGCAAAGAAACCAAAACATCGCCCGTGTTCGAGAACGCGCCATCGACGTCGTCTCCGAATATTCCAAACGCGACGCTCCCAAACGACCCGTCTGCCTCGACTGCGGTTGAAATCGTGCCGGAGTTTGCAAATGCTCCTCCGGTCTCAATCGCACCCTTATCGATTCCGGCAGCAAAGGCGGTTGAAGAGCCACTGTTTCTGGCACTGACCTGGATACTGCCTGAGTTGCTTACGCTGCCGCTGATATCGCCGATTTCCAGACCGGCCGCATCGGCAGAGGAGCTTCCAACCGCTGCAACTGTGATTGCCGCCGAGTTCTGGAACTGCCCCGAGACAGCATCCATTTCGATCCCATCGGCAAAGGCAAAAGCCCCTTCGGCGTACACCTCAATCGTACCGGAATTTGCGACCTGTCCGGTCACGTCGTCCATGTCGATGCCGTTTGCATGCGCCGATGACCCGCCTACCGCTTGAACCTGAATGCTCCCGCTGTTTTCAAGCGTACCGGAAACGATTTCCAGATTGATGCCTTCCGCAAACGCACTGGTCCCGTCTGCAATCGCCGTAATCGTCCCCGTGTTTGTTAGTACGCCGTCAACATTGAAACCATAGATGCCGTAGGCGGTGGCGGATGACGTCGCCGAGGCCGAAACCGTCAGGTTTCCGGTGTTTTGAAGCTGCCCGGTAATGTCAGATACACTGATCGCTTCGGCACGCGCACTGGTGGCGTTAGAGATATTTATACCAACCGCGCCGCTGTTTTGCAGCGAGCCTGAAACCCTGCTCGCCGATATACCCTCGACGCGCGCATCGGATCCATCCGTGCTGATTGCGATTGTACCGCCATTGGTCACGGACCCCGAGATATTCGACATGCGAAAGCCGCTGACCTCGATGCTGGAACCCTGCACATTCATTTGAATTGTGCCCGAATTCGTCAGGCTGCCCGAGACATCCCGCGTGTCGATCCCGTAGGCGGTCGCGTGGCTTGTGGCGGATACCGTCAGGTCCAATGTGCCCGAGTTGTTCAGCGTGCCCGCGACGGTTTGGGCGGTAATGCCATACGCCTCACCGCTTGAGGCGTTCTGCGCATTGGCCACGATATCTCCGGCATTGTTCAGAACCCCCGAACTGCTGATATCCTGCACCAAAATGCCCTGCGCCTCTGGGCTATCCCCGGTTGCAGTGATTGTCATCGTGCCACTGTTTTGCAGAGCACCCGTCAGGTCGCCAGCTTCGATACCGATGGCGCTGCCGCCGGATGTCGCAAGGGCCGAAACTGTCAGCGTCCCGGTGTTTGTGACGCTGCCGCTTACGTCATCAACCAGGATACCGATTGCGGTTGCACTTCCGCTTGTGGCCTCTGCCCGGGCGGAAATTCTGCCGCTGTTTGAAAGAGAGCCGTCAATGTTACTGGCTGCGATCCCCCGAGCACCTGCACCAGTGACACCATCCGCCCTGACCTCCAATGCCCCGGAGTTCGCGACATTTCCGAAAACGCTAACAAAATTCAGCCCATCAGCGTTGGCGTCGCTTGCATTGGCAATTGCCCGCACAGTAACCTGGCCGCTGTTGTTGAAGGTGGCGGCACTGCCCATCTCACCAACATCAAACCCATCGACAGACGCGCTCAAGCCGGACGCCACTCCGTTCAAGACACCAGTATTGTTCACAGAACCAGTGATTTCAGAGCTGTCCAATATTTCTACGATATCAAAAAAAGCGCTGCCGTCCGTCGTGTTTACGCCGACCGTCAGGGCTCCACTGTTTTCCAAATGGCCCGAGAGGCCCAGAATTTCGATTGCATCAGCACTTGCATTTGTGTTGCCGTCGAGTTGAACCCTGATCGACCCGGTATTAGTCAGACTTCCTGCAAGATCGTTTATCTCGATTCCGTCTCCACCTGCATTTCCACTAAGGCTGGTTGCCGCAACGTCTATCGGACCCGAATTGATGACCTGACCCGTTACCTGGTCAATCTGAATGCCGTCTACATTGGCGTTAAAGCCGTCAGTCGATGCGGTAACATTGATGCTACCCGTATTCGTTAGTGTCCCGTCCACGCTGGTCGACCGGATACCGTCGGCCACGGCTCTGCTGCTTGTGTCCACATCGACGTCAATGGTGCCCGTGTTCGAGAGAGTTCCAGCCACAGCACCAGTCTGGACACCCGCAGCCGTTCCAAAAGTTAAAGCAGAGTTAGCTATGCTGATAGTGCCGGTGTTTTGCAGTGAACCATTAACGTCACCCTGAACATCGATACCCTTTAGGTTTGCAGAGTCGCCTGCCGCCGCTCCCATCGTGATCGTGCCCGAGTTCAGAACCGAACCGGCCAGGTCACCGTTAATGTCAATCGCGGCGCGTGTCCTGTTAATTCCCTCTGGCGACGACAACAGCCCCTCATTGGTCAGGTCACTGGTGTAGTCGGGTACATTGACAACAACCAGACCCGAGCCTGATAGCGGGTTCACAATGATCGAGCCGGTATTGGTGATCGTATGGTCTTCGTCTACTGCACTCACCAAAGGCGTGGTCCGCGCGGTCGAGACGGTTTCGGCGCTGCCGGTGCCAACCGAGAGTGCCACAACGGAGGCCGTGCTTAAAAAAAGCGATGGCGCGATGCTTGCGACCCTGCCCTTGAATTTCGTCAAACGACCACCGCGCGCAACCGCACGTTTCTTCTGCTCAGTCAGCATAAAACCCCGCCTCACCTGGCTATGTTTCCATTCCCCGTGCCCCCGGTTTGTTCCGAAGTGCACTCGCATTGCGTATCTATTTTAGGCACGCGTCAGAAAGTGGTTAAAGAGGCAATAGAGGCAGGATTATGGCTGAATCAGCAGTTTAGAACTTTGGTTTATGCCTTATTTCATTGGCGCGCGTGCCATGTTGAGACCTGATGCCTTTTAACGCTTTGTTTCTTCTCCGGACGCTCTGAAAATTGATCCAAAACATCAGGCGACAGATCCGCCATCGGTCAGGTCTTCCAGAAGTGCGCTCAGCAGCTGGGCTTTCCCGGCGTATCCCGATTTTTTGTAGATCGAGTTGGTCTGGGCCTTAATCGTACCTTCCTTGGCGCTGCGGATTTCGGCCATTTCAGCCGTCGAGCATCCCTTGATCAAAAGCCGGGTGACTTCTCGCTCGGCCTCCGAAAAAGACCATTCTTCAAAATAAGCGTTCAGCAGATCTTCGAACGCACCTGAAGCGCGGGCAACCTTGTCTTCCAGCGTTTCCTGATACCGGCTCATTTTCAGGACCTCGTTCCCCAACACCATGATCGCGCCGAACAACGACAGCATGATCAGCACCTCCCAGACGTGGATATCGTCCCATTCGTCAATCCAGGCCACACCCATGGCTTCACCAATGTCCTCAAACAGCATCACGCAAGCGCAGAACAGGGAGGCAAAGAAAGAGAAAGTCAGACGTTTTTTTGAAGGCATCGGTGGGACCATGGCAGTTGAGAAATGTTCAGGCTGCGTATGTAAAACCCGAAAGAGGCACAAGCCAGGAATGGCATTTTGGCCAGAGCTTCAGTTTATCCCATCACTTTCCTTTCGTGGACCAGCGGAATTCGGACAAGCCAGACGCCCTTGGCCGTCAGGGTAAGGGCGCTGCCCTCACCTACCAACAGTCAAACCGCACCAGATGAGATTAGTCGCAGACCCCAATAAGCAAGAAAAACGCAGGGCTCTTTCAAGCTGCAAAAAAACTTGGCCAAGGCCAAAATCTTCCGGTTTGACGATTCTGGCGACTACCAACCAAATAGAGCCACTCATGGATACATCATCAAGAGGGCAGCGCATGTCTCAGCACCGTAATCAGATTGGTTTCCCGCAAATTGGCAAGCCTGCCAAGGATATCCTCGACGCGATGGACGCGGCGCGGGTTGGAGATTGGGATTGGTTCTCTCTCAAAAACCTGACGGCCTCCTACTATGGCGGAAGTGATGTGGCGGAAGTTGCCAAAGACGCTTTCGTAAAACATATCGGCGACAACGTCGTTCACCAGACTGGGTTGCATCCATCGGTTCGGAAATACGAAACCGAAGTGATTGAGATGGTGAAAGAGCTGTTTCATGCCCCTGAAAACGCAGCGGCAACTATCACGACAGGCGGATCGGAATCCATCATTTTGGCTCTTAAAACTGCGCGCGACCGTGCGCGTGAGCTGAAAGGGATTACGGAACCCAATATCATCGTGCCGCAGTCGGCCTATGCCGTCTTCAACAAGCTAAGCCATTTCCTTGGGATCGAGGTCACCCAGATGGACAAAAGCCCCGACTACAGGGCTGACGTGGCTGGCATGAAAGCGGCCATCAATAAAAACACGATCATGTTGGTGGGTTCCTGCCCGCCATTCCCTCTGGGCGTTGTTGACCCGATTGAAGAGATCGCGGCAATCGCCCGGGAACACGATTTGTGGATGCATGTCGACGCCTGTATCGGTGGCTTCATGCTGCCGTTCGCAAAAGACCTGGGCTACGACGTCCCGAACTTTGACTTCTCTGTACCCGGTGTGACCTCGATGTCGGCCGACTTCCACAAATACGGGTACAGCTATCGCGGGTGCTCGATCCTGGTTCTGCGTGATGCGGAATTGGTCAACTGGCAGGGTTTCAAGGTCGCGAATTGGAACGCAGGCGATTACTATTCGAAGAACACCGCTGGCTCGCGCAATTCGGGTCCGATTGCTTCGGCATGGGCAGTGTTCAACTATCTTGGCCGCGAGGGTTTCCTGCGCGTGACCGGCGACGTTATCAAAGGTCGCGAAGCGTTCTGCAACGGGATCAACGCGATCGATGAGCTGGAAATCCTGGGAACACCCCAAGGGCCGCACTTTGCCTTCAAGGCAGACGGGCTGAACATTCTTGCCATTGCGGATGGGCTGATGGATCGCGGATGGGCGATCAACATCGGTAGCAAACCGGACGCCATTCTGCTGATGCTGTCTTGCCATCACCACGAAATCGCTGATGACTTCTTGAAAGATCTTCGTGAAGTGGTCGAAGCCGTAAAATCCGGTGAGCTTAAGGCGAAGGGTGAAGAAGAAGTGTACGGCATCTATTGATGTGCGCATGGGAGGGTATGTGATGGAAATTCGCAAGCTGGCTGTTTACGCGGAAACCGTAGTCTCTGAAGCTGGGAAACCTAATGCAGACGAAGTCACGCGCGTGGCGGCAGCGGGTGTGATCTCAAACCCTTTCGCCGGCAAGTTCCAGGATGATCTAAGCCAACTCTTCGAGTTCGGGGGCTTGCTTGGGGAAAGGTTGGTTCAGGCCGCCCTGCCCCACCTGCCGCGGGCCGCCGTATCTTACGGTAAAGCTGCTATCGTAGGCGTGAACGGTGATATCGAGCATGGTCACGCCATGTTGCACCCAAAGCTGGGAAAGGCCATGCGCGATCCGATTGGCGGAGGTGCCGCGCTGATCCCGTCATCGGCAAAGGTCGCCGCGGCTGGTACAGTATTGGATGTACCGCTTGGCCATAAGGATGATGCCTGGTCATTTGATCATTTTGATACAATCAGCGTGTCTGTTCCTGACAGCCCTCGCCCTGACGAGATCATGATGGTCATAGCTCTTGCCGATGGCAGTCGTATTAATCCGCGTGTTGGAAAGACACGCGCCGCAATCTGAGGACACAATGACTCCTGATAGAGATCGTCTCGCACGGACACTTATTGAACTGGTCAAAATTCGGAGTGTGAATCCATTTGATGAAACCGCCAAGGAAGGTTTCCGCGAACAGGAAATGTCGGATGATTTGCTGTCCAGATTTCAAACTCTGGGCATGGAGACGGGGTGGCGCCAGGTTGCACCGGGTCGCCCGAACGTTTGGGGTCGGCTGAAGGGAACCGGCGGCGGACCGACCATCATGCTTGCCGCTCACATGGACACGGTCGGAACGGAAGGTTACGAGGCGGCGTTTGACGCGGAGCTAAAAGATGGCCGGATCAAAGGCCGCGGATCCTGCGATATGAAAGCCGCATTTGCCTGCTATATCGAAGTCGTCCGCATGCTGCGCGAGAACGACATCAAATTGCCGGGCGATTTGATTATCGTGGGGATCGTCGATGAAGAGCATTTGCTGACCGGCTCTGCCGAGATGGGTGAAAACGGCCCCAGCGCGGACTTTGGGATTATCGGAGAGCCGTCAAAGCTGGCGATTTGTCCGACACATAAAGGCCAGTTATGCGCCAAAATTGTCACCAGTGGTGTGGCCACACATTCGTCGCGGCCAGAGAAAGGTGTCAATGCTGTCGAACATATGGGTGCGGTCATTCAACTCCTTTCGGGGTTAAACGCAGAGCTTCAGGAAAGAGGACCGACTCATCCTTTGTGCGGCACCGGACGGTTTTCGATGAATGTCATCCGTGGTGGGACTTTCGCCTCTGGAATTCCGGATCAGTGCGAAATGGAAGTGGATCGCCGCTTCCTGCCCGGCGAGGACATCGATGATATTCTGGGCGATTATCGTGCCCGTTTGGCCGAGTTGAGCAAGACTATTCCAGATTTCCAGGCTGAAGTTATCGGTCCAACCCTGCTGGCCCGAGCGCTGGACGTGCCATTGACCTCACCTCTCGTCGAGGCAATTTCGGGCGCAGCCAAGGCAACACTTAAAACCGACCCCGAGATCACCGCGTTTCCTGGTGGCACCGACGCACCCAACCTTGGGTTTCCTTGTGTCATCTGTGGTCCAGGGGACCTGGCACAGGCGCACAGTACGGATGAATATGTTGAGCTGAAAGAAATGGTGCAGGCGACCGAGATTTATCTAAGAACGGTTTTGTCTTTGAACGGGTTTAAGAGCACCGAAGTGAGCGGCTTTTTCAGTCAAGGTTGCGTATAATCAGCGTCTCACAGTTGACGCAACTTCAGAAGAAAATGCCTGGCGACGAATAGCAGCACCAAGACTCCGCGGATCGCTGTTGGTTACGTCTCGTAAGTTAGGCACTGTTACCCGATCGCTGATTTATAGGTGTTCAAGTTGAGCGGCAGTCGATATTTACACTGCAATTGGTCGACAGATCTCAAGGTTGCGGAAACATTGGCTCCGGTTTCAACTCAGCGAGACGGTGAGTGCCTTTCGCACTCCCCCTTCTCAAACTGCAGGCCCGCCAAATGGCCGAGCTTGCAAAAGAAAGCGGTCGGGTAATTGTCTCGGTAGTAGAAGTAATTGGCTGCTGCGACACTGACTGCAACAACCAAAACTCCAAGCAGCCGCCGTTTCCTTTCCATCTTCAACTGCCATTGCCTGATGAAGCTCTGGGGAAAAAGTTCAGTACGATTTCATGCATATCGGCTTGCCTCGAGCCCTTCGAACGAAATGTCAGGCTGGCGTTCAACGACCAAGTCCGCAACCGCGCGACTTGATCCGCAGGCCATTGTCCATCCAAGAGTTCCGTGCCCAGTGTTCAGAAAAAGGTTTTTGAACTCAGTGCGCCCCAATACGGGTGTTCCGTCCGGAGTCATTGGACGCAGCCCGGTCCAATTTTCAATTTTTGTCTGATCGCCGCCATCGGGGAAAAGGTCATTGACGACATAGCGCACCGCATCGGTCGCGTGTTTGCCCAGCTTTTTGTTGAACCCGATGATTTCCGCCTGACCAGCAACGCGAATGCGGTCGCCAAGCCGTGTCAACGCGACCTTATAGGTCTCATCCATGATGGTAGATTGCGGCGCCACGGCCGGGTCTTTCACTGGCAGAGTTATGGAATAGCCTTTCACCGGATAGATCGGCAGATGAATGTCCAGTTCTTTCAGCAAGACAGCGGAATAAGGGCCGAGGCAGCAGACAAATCCATCACCCTCAAACGAGTCATTCTCGGTCAGAACAGATGAAATCTGATCGTTTCGGGTTTCGAAGCCCTTGATCGTTTCATTGTACCGAAACTTGACACCCATTTTCTCGGCTTCGGCGGCAAGGGCTGCGGTAAATTTTCGGCAATCGCCAGTGCGGTCGGATGTTAACTGCAGACCACCGACAAATTTCTCCGCGACATTGGCCAAGCCCGGTTCTGCGGTGATACAGGCATCGCGATCCAGAACTTCAAATGATGAGTCAAATTCGCGAAGAACGTCCTGATCAACCTTTGACGCCTCAAGCTGTTTTTCGGTCCGGAACAGTTGCAGTGTTCCGAGGTTTCGCTGGTCGAAATCGATTGGAACGTCTTTCAACAGATCCGTCAGTGCGTCTCTGCTATAGCTCGACACCCGCACCATGCGGCTTTTGTTGATGCGATAGGATTCCTCGTTGCAATTGCGCAGCATCTGCAATCCCCATGCCCACATAGACGGGCTGAGCAAGGGCCAGATTGTCAAAGGCCGGTGCCGCATCAGCAACCATTTCATGGCTTTCTTGGGAATTCCCGGCGCGGCCCATGGGGAGGACATTCCGTATGAAAGCTCACCAGCGTTTGCAAAGCTTGTTTCAAGACCGGCTTCCCGCTGCCGGTCAATGACCGTGACATCAACGCCCTGCTTTGCCAGATAATATGCTGTGGTGACGCCGATGACACCCGCACCAAGTACGATGACTTTCATTCGCTTAAGCTTTCACTGACCCGAATTGGCTGAATTACTCTGCTTCAACAGCAGTGACGATCACTTCGACGCGAAGCTGCGGACGCGCAAGTTTGGCCTCGCCGCAGGCCCGAGCCGGCGCATGACCCGCTGGAACCCACGCATCCCATACGTCATTCATTTCATTGAAGTCGGCCATGTCAGCTAACCAGACAATGGCTTGCAGCATGTGCTTGCGGGATGAACCATAGTTCTCGAGAATAGCGTCAACACGGGACAGGCAGTCTTTTGTTTGCTCTGCCACAGTCTCGCCACTTCCGACCTGACCGCAGAGATACAGCACGCCGTTGTGCTTTACGACTTTGCTCATGCGTTGACCGGTTTCAAAACGTTCTATCATTTTATTGTCCTTGATTGGGAAGTTGGGTGTCTTCAGTTCGCAGTGTGACTTTTTTCTGTGAGGATATGAGCCCCACTATCTGTATCTGCTTGCCCGACAACGAATTGGTGTTGTTTCGTACCTTCTCCGAAATCGAAGGTTGAAGCTTGACCGCGACGTGAAACCAGTTGCGATCGATACTTCGTCGATCGACAAGTCTGTGAACTTCAGGAGGTGGAAGGCGCGTTCCAAACGTATGTTCAGGTAGACGGATGTCGGCGTTTCCCCAAAAAACCTCTGAAACTTGCGTTGCACTTGACGCGGCGACGCCTCCAATGACTTCGAAAGCCCATCAAGGCAAAGCGGATCTTCCACGTTTTGTTTCATCATCGCTATAGCGCGACAAAGAGTTGAATTACCTTTCGCAAGTCGAAGGTAATGGTTCTCGGCCTCCGATCGGTTCGCGGAAGAAGAAAAGGTCAGGCCAATGTGGCTCAGAACTTGCTGAGCGAGAAAATCACCGCAGTCATCAGCGACCATAGATCCGATCATGTGCAACGCCGCAAGTTCACCGGTCGCGGAATGCACCTTGCCATGGCGGAATGCTGGCACATCTTCCGACGCTATCTGTATTGCTTCTTCATCAGCCGCCTCAAAAAATTTGGTGTGGATACAGAAGCTGTAGTTTCGAAGGAAAGGCACTTGAGCCGCAAGCAAGACCGCACCTCCAACGAGCCCGATGCGATCTGTGCAAGGTAAGTGTGTTCTCAATAATCGTGTGCCGATTTCACTTGGCAGCCAGGGTTTGCTTAGACCGCCAAACAAAATGACTGTTCGCGTTGACAGATCGGAACGCAAGGAAAACGCACTCTCCACACTGCGAACAACTTCTATTCGGTACTTCTTTTCTGATGCAAACCTGTTTGTGAGTTTAAGCAGCTCTAAACAAGCTGCCACGGCATACATGGAGTTGCAGTCCTGAACGACAAAGACCACGTCTTTGGCGCTGCCGCTGTGCTCTCCCCAAAAATCATTTGGGTCGGCAATGATCTCGGTCTGATGCAACATAGCGTACCTCGGATAGGTGTTTGGCTCAGGGATCGTTGAGAGAGTTTTCCGGAGGCGTATCTGCCTTGTGTAGAAACTTGGAGAATTCCTGGTCCGGCACCAAGCTGCCGCCAGTCGCCCAAATCACGTGAACTGCGTTACACATCGCAGGGCTTAAACAGTTTTCATTCAGGTATTTCTGACCTTCATCAGAGCCCAGAACAATTGCGGGGCCGCCCAGACCAGCTGCAGCAGATGGTTCCAGTTTTTGCCCGGTTTTATCCCACGCGACCCTCAACCAGCGGAAAAGGTCTCTATCGCGTACCGTGTAAACACCGCTCAGCAACGGCTGCATAACGTGCGCGACAAACCGGCTGACTTCGGCAACCGCCATTCCATCAGCTTCAGTCTTGTTTGTCAGGCCGATGTCATAGACGGATACAGGTCTTTCTAAACCCGACGCCAGTTGAACCAAAGCGCAAGGGGACTGAGCAGGTTCGACGAAGAAGCTGTGCGCGTTTAAACCGAATTCCTGCGCGATCCCGTAGGCTATTCCGCCCGGCGCCCCTCCGATCCCGCAAGGAAGATAGAGAAACAAGGGCGTGTTTTGATCTATCCGAATACCTTTACTCTCTAACTGTTTACGCAGCTCTGACGCTGCGGCAGAGTAGCCGTAGAAGAGTAATTCGGATCTTTCATCATCAACAAAATAGGTATTGGGGTCATTGTCTGCTTCGGCGCGGGCTTCGGAAACCGCGGTGCCATAGTCGGCCTTGTGCTGTACAACCTGCACGTCATAGTTCCGCAGCCGCGCAACCTTCCATGGTTTTGCATCCGACGACATGTGAACAACGGCACGAAATCCAAGAGCGCGCGCTACGACACCAATGCTAAGTCCAAGGTTTCCGGTCGAGCCAACAGCAATAGTGTATTTTCCGAAAACGGACTTGATGGAGTCATTAGCGAGATGCTTGATCGGATCACAGGGCGACATCAAATTCAACTTGAGCGCCAACGACAAGGCGTACTGACACACCTCATAGATTCCGCCTCGAGCCTTTATCGAACCTGCCACAGGCAAGTTGTTGTCAGCTTTGAGAAAATACCGACCTTGCGAGAACCCGAATTCGCAATCTTGTGCCGTTAACTCTACCAAATCAGATGCCAAAATGCCCCTGCTGGTTTTCAACTCCGGAAAGCAGTTTTCAAGTAACGGGGAAAATTTTTCCCAATTGGCGACCGCTTCCGCCACCTTTTGGGGATGAGCAACGTCGTTTGAAACGTCCTGAACCGATATTCTGTTGGAATTGATCCACAGCACCGGGTCTCCTGATAGAAGTCGGGCTTTCAAGCTATGTTCCATGACGAATTAGACCCCGAAGTATCGCACCATTAGAGATTGAAGGAATTGCCCCGTCGCAAGGGAGTATGCGACGGGGCAGGTTTGTGGTCCGGATTTCAGACCACCTGGGAGTGTATTAGCTGGCGTAAGCGGGAAAGGCCGCGCACAAGTCCGCAACGGCGGCTTTGCAGCGCGAGACTGTCCCATCGGTTACGCCAGCGGCTTCTGCCTCAATGAGGTTTGCAATCAAGTTGCCAAGTTCTTCAAACTCGGTTTCTTTCATGCCGCGAGTGGTGGCAGCGCTCACTCCCAACCGCAATCCAACCCATTCGGGCGGACGCGGGCTGTCATTTGGAATTGCGTTCTTGTTTGCAGTAATATTGGCCTTTTCCAGAACAACTTCGGCACGTTTTCCAGTGATGCCTTTCGGGCTGAGATCAACCAGCACCAAATGGGTATCAGTACCGCCAGACACAATGCGCAACCCGCGACCCTGCAGCGTTTCCGCAAGTTTGGCCGCATTGGCTTTGACCTGCGCGCCGTATTCTTTGAACTCATCAGTCAGCGCTTCAGCGAGGCAAACTGCTTTGGCTGCGAGCACTTGGCTGTGAATCGAACCCTGAACGCCCGGGAATACGGCCGATTGCAGCTTTTTGAACCACTCCTCGTTATTGGTGAGGATCAGGCCGCCGCGAGGACCACGCAACGTTTTGGTGGTTGTACAGGTAACGATGTCGGCGTGAGGGAAAGGTGACGGGTGCACACCTGCTGCGACGAGGCCTGCAATGTGCGCCATATCCACATGGAAAAAGGCTCCTACATTCTTGGCGATCTGGCCCATGCGATCAAAGTCGATCTCACGTGGGTAAGCGGAACCACCAGTAATGAGCAGTTTGGGCTGGATTTCCTTTGCCAGTTCCTCAAGCGCGTCGTAATCGATAACTTCGGTTTCAGCATCAACACCATAGTGGTGCGGTTCGAACCAGCGTCCTGACAGGTTGGCTTTCAGCCCGTGGCTCAGATGGCCACCGGCCGCCAGATCCAGCGACAAAACCTTGTCGCCTGGCTTGAGCAGCAAGAAGAAGACCGCAAGATTGGCCTGGCTCCCCGAATGCGGTTGAACGTTGGCATAGTCACAGCCGAACAGCTCTTTCGCACGATCAATTGCAGCCTGCTCGACAATGTCGACAAACTGTCCACCGCCATGAAAGCGGTTACCGGGATAGCCTTCCAGTGTCTTGTTGGTCATCTCGTGTCCGAGGACATCCAGAACCGCACGGCTGACGATGTTTTCTGAAGCGATCAGTTCGATCTGATCTTGCTGACGCTGTTTTTCGTTAACCAGCGCTTCTGCAACAACAGGATCGGTCACCACGATGGGGGTCGAAAAATGTTGCGACATTGGATTTCCTCCAGAGGGGTTTCGATTGATTAAAAATCCTCAGTTTGTCTGGCCAAAGCAAATCAGTATTGCTATTTATTTGGCGCAGAAAAACTAAGGCTAAGCCAATGTCACTTTCTCCCCGCCGCCCAAAAGGACCGCACCTGAACGCGCTGCGCGCTTTTGAAGCCGCGGCCCGCTTGAAGAGTTTTGCTGCGGCTGCTGACGAGCTATCCGTTACTCCGGGTGCAATCACGCAGCACGTCAAATCCCTCGAGGCTTGGGCCGGGGCTCAGTTGTTTGTCAGGAATGCGCGAGGCATAACTCTCACGCCTTTGGCAGAGAAACTCTTACCCGGATTTAGCAAAGCATTCGATCAGCTTGGCGACGTCGTGCAGGAGTTGCGTGCAACTGCACAACCGCTGAAAGTCAAAGTTGCCGCCCTGCCATCGGTTGCGCAACTTTGGTTGGCTCCTCGGCTCGGGAAACTACGCCTTGTCGCTCCGGAGATTTCCGTTTCGGTGGTTGCACTTGAAGCCCCACCAAACCTCGCGCGAGAGCCGTTTGATTTGACACTCTTTTATAGCGGTACGGTGTTGGGAGAAAACGAAATTCCAATCTCGGATGATATCATTTTTCCAGTGTGCGCTCCTGCGGTTGCGGCACGGCTGAATTCAATCACTGATCTTTCGAATGAGACCCTTTTGATTGACGAATCCTGGACAGATGATTGGCAATTTTGGTTGAACAGCCAGCCGGATGGTAACTCCGTGACTCAATCAGGAACGACCCATTCTCTATTTTCCGTAGCCTTGGAGGAAACCCGCCATGGCGGGGGAGTATTGATGGCGCACGAATTGCTGGTGCGCGAACTCTTGGAAAGTGGAGCCCTCGTTCGCCCTTTCGAAGGCTCATTGAAGCTTCCTCGGAAACTTGTAGCCAGGTACACTTCATCATTTCGCAAGTCGCCTGCCTTTGACCAAGTGCTAACTCTCCTCCTGGACGAATTGCACTCAAACACAGCGTAGCAAACGCTCAAGTCGATTAGTGTTACAAGCTCATATTAGCGCCATAGAAAGTAGGTCGGTACAGTTGGATCAACACCCCACCTCATTGCTTAGCAACTTTCTCTTTTTCTGCTCTAATCCAATCCCAAAAAACTCGTACATTCGGTTTATTGAGGTTTTCTTCGGAGGTTAGGACAAAGTAACTTTTCGGCGCCACTATCTCCTGCTCGAAGGGTTTTACTAAACGCCCAGAAGAAATCTCTTTGTCCAACAAGCCTGTATGACCGATCGCGACTCCGCCCCCGTCGATGGCGGTTTGTATCAATGCGGAGTACAACGAAAAACCGAGAGAATTCTTAAGCTCAGGGCCACCAACTTCTGACAGCCAATAGTTCCAGTCCTCGTCCCAGTAGAGATCATACAGTGCTGGTACACTAAGAAGGTCATCAAGTGTCATCCCATCGGGGTATTCGCGCAGCAATTGGGGTGAGCAAACTGGCGTCAGCCTTTCGGACAGAAAGCGCATTGTGACGAACTCGTCAGGAGGCGTCTCCCCATGCCAAATCATGATATCAAGATTGCCGGTTCGGAAGTCTGGTTCTATCAAATCTGCGATGAGTTCGGCTTTGACGTCCGGAAAATGGTTCAGAAACCTTTGGACAAGCGGCAATACCAGCCTTTCAGAAACAACATGCAAAGCTCCAATTCGCATCGGTTGTGCCTCATACTGCGCCTTGAATATTTGCGTCTTTCGTTTGAAGTCACCAAGCAACGATTGAGCGATTTCAAGGTACTTTTGTCCAGCTTCGTTAAGCTCAACCCCTCGTGAATGCCGTTGGAACATTTCAACGCCCAAACCTTGCTCAAGGTTTTTGACCTGATGAGCTATCGCCGCCGACGTTAAGTTCAATTCGTCTGCCGCCTTCTTGAAACTGTTTAGGCGTGCTGCTGCCTCAAACGCGCGCAGCGAATAAACCGGGGGCAAGCTGGGCATACTCTCTTCTTCCAAGTTACATAGAGCTAAATTCAGTGACAGTTACTTCGATTTGGTCGTTTTCCAGACTTGGGAATGGGTCTTCGGACTTTATCGAATTACCAGCTTCGGCATAAATTTTATTTTGTCAATCTCTTGCAACCGACAGTAATTCGATTCACATGTCGAGATTAACAAAAGCGCTTGTTAATAGGAAACAAATTGATACTTTCCATGTGTACTTCTTCCTATCGCGCTATCCATTGAGATACTGCCAATGGGCATTAGCCATAAAATTACTTTGCCAAGACCAAAATCTTCCAGTTTGTCAGGATCGCCTCAAGGTCGGACAAATCATGCACTGTCGGACCTCCCGCATGTGGTGGGCGGTTGAGACAACAGAACATGGGAGGAGTTATGAACTTCAATCATTTTTCTAAGTTTGCCGTAGCAACCGTGTTTGCTACGGGAACGATGCTGTCGGCCATTAACCCGGCGCAAGCAGACGAGCGGTTCACCTTGGCACACCCAATGCCGCCTGAGCACATCTTCCATCCGACTTCCGAGAAGTTCATGGAAGCCCTGGGGGAAGGGTACGAGGTCGAGTATCACCCAGGTGGAGACCTCGGCGACTGGACGTCTTTGTTTGAGCAGTCCATGCAAGGTGCGGTCCCAATGACCATGACCTTCGCGGCAACAGAATTCGATCCGCGCCTAAACATTTTCGCAGCTGGGTACATTGTCGACAGCTGGGAGCAAGCCCGCGAGCTCTATGGGCCTGGCGGCGCTCTTATCCCGGTTTACGACGAAATCCTGGCTGACCTCGATATGAAACTCGTCGGCGTGCTGCCGGTCGACTTTGGGGGCTACGCGATCCGCAAAGGTGTGGGCGAAGTACCGCTGAACCTGCCGGAAGAAGGCAATGGCATCAAAGTTCGTGTGCCTGGCCTGGAAATCGCCATCAAACGCTATGAACTGCTGGGCTTTAGCCCGGTTCCGATGCCATTCTCCGAATTGTATACCGCCCTGCAGCTGGGCACCGTGGACGGTCGTACTTTTGGTCCACCGCCGGAAATCTGGCAGATGCGCGACGTGTTGGAAGCATACGTCTACAGCAAGGACTATTTCGAACACGCCTATTGGCTGGTCAACAAAAGCTGGTGGGACGGTTTGTCTGACGAAGACCGCAGTGAAATCCAAGGCGCGGTAGACACAGCCGTTGGATGGGCCTGGGACGAGGCCCAGAACATCAGTGACAAAACGCTGGAAGACATTCGTGGCGCAGGAATTGATGTCGTTGAGTTCTCACCCGAGCAGCTCGAAGCCGTGAAAAAGATTGTCTACGAGCAGGAATGGCCTTTCCTCGAAGAAATCGTAGGCCCGGAGACAACCGCAGCCCTGAAGTCTGCGGCCGGCATCAACTAACGATGCCTCCTCCCGATTGCCCGGCAATTTGCCGGGCAGTTTTTTATCAGAACAATCCATGTAACGGGGGGAACAAATGACACCCGAAACTACGGGAATAACCGCGTTTGAACGGGGGTTTTTGTTGATCCTCAAATCAGCAATGATCTTCTTTGCGCTTTCACTTGCCATACTGATGTTTGTCACCGTGATCATGCGGTACGGAATGTCCAACCCATTCTTGGCAATCGAAGAAGCCTCTATTTTGCTGGGAATTTGGCTGTACTTTGTGAGCGCCAGTTACGTTACAGGCACGCGCGCGCATATCTGCGGCGGCGCGTTGCATCTGGTCGTTAAGAGCGAAAAGAAGAAAAACTATGTGCGTCTGATGACGTCTTTGATCTGCCTGGGCGTAACGTTGGTCGCGCTGTACTACGCCGCTCAATACGGCTGGTTCACATTCGAACGAGGACGAAAAAGCACTTACTTGCAGTGGCCACGATCAATCTGGGTCGCAAGCATGGTGATTGGTTTTGCCGTAATGGCGCTGTTTTTCCTGCTTCAGACCATGCGCGACGCCATGAAAATCCGAGATTTTAACGAACAAAACGTGACGGGAGAATCCTGATGCTCGCGGTTTCTGTGGCACTCATACTGATTGTCGTCCTGCTGATGCTGGAGGTTCCGGTTGCGTTTGTATTCGGACTGGCATCGTTGGTAATTGTTCTGATCACGGGGCGAGACATCGCCTTCCTCATTCCCTATGCGTACCAACAGGAAAGCAGCTTTGCGCTGCTGGCTTTGCCGCTCTTCGTGATCGCAGGCTCGTTGATGGGGGCCAGTGGCATTTCGGATCAATTGGTTCGATTTGTGAACTCGTTTGTTGGCTCGATCAAAGGTGGGCTTGGTGCTGTCACCATCGTGACCTGTGCCTTGTTTGGCGCAATTGCCGGAAGCGGGTCTTCTGCGATTGCGGCCATCGGATCGATGATGATCCCGCGTATGGTCGAGGCGGGGTACCCGCGCTCATACGCCATTTCGCTCGTTGCCTGTTCCTCAGTTCTGGCCATTCTTATCCCTCCGAGTGTCGCGATGATCCTGTTCGCAATTACGAGTGGTCTATCGGTCGCCGCCTGTTTCCTGTCCACCATCATCCCTGGTGTGCTGATCATGGCGATCTATGTGATCATGAACGGATTTCAGGCACGCAGGTTCAAGGATCTTGAGGTCGAGCCCAAGGTTTCACTTCCGCAGCGCGCCGGAAAGATCTTCCGCGCAACCAAAGGTGCATTTTGGGCCTTGCTGATGCCGGGGATCATGCTGGGTGGAATCTATGGTGGGATTTTTACACCAACTGAAGCTGCCGCTGTTGCTCTGATCTACACGCTCCCTGTCGGGTTCATAATCTACAAGGGCCTGAATATGCGCACGACTACGGATGCGCTTGTCGAAGGCTCGCGCAACACTGGGGCCATCATGATGATGCTGTTTTTCCTGTTCATCATGAGCCGCGCAATGGTGCAGGAGAACATCCCGAAAGATATCGCAGACTTCATGCTTTCGATCTCGGACAACAAGATGGTCATTCTGTTGATGATCAACCTGTTGCTGCTGATGCTGGGCATGCTGGTTGACGATACGGCTGGTGCTGTATTGGCGGCGATTGTTCTGCTGCCTGTGACCAATGAGATTGGTATCCACCCGATCCACTTTGCGGCCATTGTCGGCACAAACCTGGGTCTGGGCAATGTCACGCCACCCTGTGCCCCACTCCTGTTCATGTCCGGTGCGATAGGAGGTCAGACAATTGACCAATACATCAAGCCCACGCTGAAATTCATGCTGATTGGACACCTGCCTGTGGTGTTGCTTGTGACGTACATTCCAGACATCGCGCTGTACCTGCCGCGCACCCTGATGGGGATACTGTAAGTAGCTTGAGGCCTCGTGCTGCTGTGCGCGGGGCTTTCTTGTACGAAATCGACTGAGTAAAGGGACAAGCCATGCCGCTCAAAGATATTCTCGTTGCATTCAGCAATGGCAGCATATCAAAAACCGTTCTCAACTTTGGTTTGTCACTGGCTGACCAGGCAGGCGCAAAGATCACCGCAATTCACGTGACGCCGCCGGTGATGGAAGAAAATCAGATCCTGTCTTGGATGCCCGAACGGCTTATGAAACAAGTGCAGCGTGCTAATGAGGAAGCACCCATCAAAGCCAAAGAGGCGCTTGACCAGCAGATCGGCACGTCCAGAACAGTGAGTTGGCGCGTGGAGTCGGGGGACGTTTCAGACAAGCTTGCCTCACATTCCCGCCTGCATGATCTTTTGATTGTTGGGAAATACTCTGAAACAACCGAAGAATCCGGAACCCATGTTCGGTCGGAGCATATCGTAACACGGTCGGGGCGACCGCTTATTGTCGTACCGCAGAGCTGGAATGCAGAAGGGCCGCTCAAAAGAGTGGTTGCTGCCTGGGACGGCGGGCTGACAGCGACACGAGCTCTGTGCGATCTGCTGCACCTGATGCCATTCATCGACCATTTGGATGTGGTGAGCGTAACTCAGGCGAGCGAAAACGCATCTCCTTTGAAAGAGCTGAAAGAACACCTTTCGCACCACTGCCAAAACTTTTGTGTGACTGCGTTGAAACCCGAGGGGCCAACTACAGGCCAAATCCTAAAGTACTGCCGCGACTCGCAGGCCGATATTCTGGCTATCGGTAGCCGTGGGACCGCCCGTTTGCGCAGTGGGTTGGTGCATGGTGGAACTGGTCGTACGATCCTTGATCGGTCCGAAATCCCGGTTCTGGTTTCTCACTGATCACTTCGAGCGCAGAAACGCCGATGTGCACTTCACTCTGTAGGCGGGCATGATAGTGAGCAGTTTTGTTGTTGCGTTCTGTTCAAAGCGTATGAGCGCATAGACGCATCTTTTTGCGACTTACCATTGCCCGCCTATCAAATAGCGTCAGAAGGCACGATTCCGAAATTTCGAAAAGCTTTATTGTTGCGCTTTGCGCGCTTGGTCACGAAGCCGGCTACAGGTCGATAAAACGCCTCGAAGACGCAGGTACCTTTTGGGAGTTGCAATTGGCCATACTCTTCCAAGAATTGGCTTGGAATTGCGCCCGTGTAGATGGTTGGCATTGCGTGCGCCAACTCAGAATAAAGCGCGACAAGTTCTGTTTTCGCGATTGAAGGAACCGCTGCCGTGTTCAGCCGCACTTGGTTAAAATCAATCGCTTCAAAATGGGCTCGCAGCAAATCCGAGGAGATATTTGCCTTGATGAAATAGTGCGAATTCGCGCTACCTGCGTTGCACACATCTTTGATCCGCCCGGCATTTGCTCCAACACGCTGGACAGCAAAATCCGCTTCTTCCCGCGAGCAAAACTCAAAATCAGGATGCGATCTTCTGAGTTTTGCGATTGAACGCAGATTATCGCGGCGTTCCCAAACCTGGAACTCGCAGGGGATTGAACACGCCTCTCCCTCAAAAACAAAGGACCGCGCTGGAATTGCCAGGCTCGCCACTAAGTGAAATTTTCGGTCCAAACGCGATTGGATACTGTGTTTCTTAAACGTCAATGGAACGATGAAGGCGATGGCGTCGGCGAAGCGCGCTGCTCTATTAAAGAACTGCACCGCCAATGTGGAAGATTGCCCGAAAGGAGGGTTGCCGATAACGAGGCACGCTCCCGTTGTTGCCGGCGGTTGCCATGTCAGAAAATCCGCCTGGTTGATGCCAGCGCATTTCGGATCAATGTCGAGAGCCACACAAGACACACCCAATTTTTTCGAAAATGCGCCTGCCCCAGCCGACGGCTCCACCATCGTCGAAAACTCTCTGTGTTGAAGCTGCTCTTTGGCGAAATTGATGCATGTCTCTGCGACTTTGCTGTCGGTGTAAAATTGATCCAGCGCACGTGCTGTTGAACGAGAGGAATTGGTGTTCATTATTGATGTCCCTACTTGGTGTGCGAGGGACATCGGTTCGGTGCGGAAAATGCGGAAATGTTAGTTTGATGAAAAATTTTATTGTTTGAAAACAATCAACAACGGAGCACTGGGAGAATAAAATTCTCTTCACTGAACCGGGCATGAAGCCAAGCTGCAGGATGAATTTACGCTTTCAGCGTGGCCCTCTCAGTAGATGGGAAGAAGCGCCTCTAATTGACGCCCATCGTTGGCTTTGACGGAAAAAAATGGCGTCACTTCGACTGTCATCGCTACGGCTTTTGCAAGAGAATTTTCCAAGTTTTTCGTGTTCGGAATGGCACTTTTGGGGCGCAGTCCCTGGTGTGAGACCGCGCCCAAAAGGTGCATCCGAACCAAGGAAAGAAACCATGAGATGAGACACTTTAGAGATTCCGATCAGAGCCTTGGTCGTTCTTGGAGACGACAGCAAACAGTGAGAGCATATCAATGCGAAATCAGAACACTTCAGCCACCCGGGCTCTTCTCATTTTCGTCCAAGAATACAATGTGGCACTGCAAAACGCCGCTTTGTTACTCGGCGGATCCCTCGCGCTTAAGCGGGTACAGTTTTTAACCGATCACCTGGCAACGCAGCGCAGTCTTACACGCCGCGCAAAGATGGATTTAATTGCGCTGCATCGACTGCTCACGCTCCAGGATGTCGGTCACCCGGATCGGATCGAAACAGTCCTCTTTGCGGACATAAATCCGGAGGATCCTGTCGTCGAACAGCTGTGCCTACTGTCCGACAGTCTGCTCAATCATATGCGGGCCGTCGATGAAGAGGCAGACAAACCTCTGTTCGAACTCGAATTGGCAGCCTGAGTTGGGGGCCTACACATGACAAGTTCTGTGACCGATCTCCCTTCCCTTCAATTCCTCGCGTATCGAGCAATTCGAACGGGGCGACAATTCGCCGAGGACTGGGTCCAGTATGGACCCGAACTTGCGGAGACAGCGCGTCTGCAAATCCACGATACGTTGGAGCGTCTAATGCAGAGGGACATATTGTCTTTCGAGGATGAAGACGTCTGGACAGCAATCGAAGGTGTAGTGCACACATGAATGAGAAAAATAACTGGCTTCCTGCCAAGCGATGTCCAGCCGCAAACATTACTAATGAGGAAAGGCTGTCTAACCGGCATACCCAATTAGACAAAAACCCCCGCAACTCATTGAGTTTGCAGGGGTTTTTTGAATTAGTGGCGGACCGAGGAGGATTCGAACCCCCGACCCCTTGATTCGTAGTCAAGTACTCTATCCAGCTGAGCTATCGGTCCGCGTTGGTGAGGCGGTATTTAGACCTGCCGCCCGAGACGTGCAAGCCGATTCTTCAAAAAAAATTTAAAAAGTCATGTCCCCACGCGGCAGACTGATTTCAAACACGGTTCCCTCGGGTCCCGTCTCTTTCAAAACCAGATCACCCCCGTGCCCGCGCACCAGCTCCTGCGAGATTGCCAACCCCAAACCAGAGCCACCTTTTCGGACCCCGCCCTGAAAAGGTGTGAACAGGTTTTCGCGTGCTTTGGGGGGAAGGCCCGGTCCCGTGTCACGGATTTCGATGCACCAAGTGTCGTCATATTCACATCCGGCAATGGTGACACGGCCAGGTTTTCCAGAAGCAACCAGAGCCTGTCTCGCGTTGCGCACGAGATTCATGATGACACGGTACAATTGCTCGGGGTCCGCGCGCGCGACAAGCTCTTCGGGCACTTCGTTCGCGATTTCGACGCAGGCGTCTGCAACGGCGAGCTGTTCGCTGGCAGCGACATCCGCTGCGATTGCTCGTAAAGGAACCATTGTCAGGGTGGGTGCGGGCTCTTCCGCGCGGCCAAACGCCAATGTGCTTTCACAAAGGGACACTGCCCGGGTTATGGAGTTCACCAATTTCGGCGCCATCCGCCGCACCAGTGGGTCATCACTGGATTCGATCCTGTCCGTGAACAATTGCGCCGACGTCAGAATATTGCGCAAGTCATGACTGACTTTGGCGACCGCGCCCCCCAGCTGCGCCAGCCTCTCGCGCTGTTTGAGTGCCTGGGTCAGGTCCGTCTGCAGCATTTTCAGTGCCTCCTCGGCCTCGCGCAGTTCTGTCACCTTCGAGTTCGGTGAGATTATACCGCGCGCGTCTTCTGGCGCGCTAGCATAGCGCTGCATGTATCCGACGACGCTTTTGATGGGCCGCACAAGAACAACGCGCACGGCAAGAAACAGAAAAAAAGCCGTGATGATGGAAATAACAAAAGACAAACCGAGAATACGTAGGCCGTAGTCAACCATTGCCGTTCGCAAAGGCATGCTATCCGTGGTGACTTCGATCAGCAGGCCTGCGCCCTTGACCGGTTCTCCAACCACCCGGATGACTTCATTTTCGGAAGTAAAAATCCGTCTGATCGCGTCGCGGATCAGAACCCAGGGGCTCGCATCCCGTAAATCGAACGTGTTGGCAATTGGGTCGGGAATAGGTGACGACAACATCAGTTGTCGAACCTCATCCCGTCGCAATACCACGTTGTAGACGCCTGCATTTGCCAGCAGCTCCGCCTCGAGATCTTCGGCCAGCATATCGTCCGCCAGCAAAGCCAGTGACGCGATCTGAGCGCGTTCAAGTCTGTTCAGCAGAAAATCCTCGCGGAACCGGGCGATCGACGGGACAAAAATCAAGACCTCGGCCAACATAACGAAGACCGTCGTCAGGATCAGAAATCGGCCCGACAGCGAGTTCAAATTGCGCTCCTCTTCAGGTCAGGGAATCCAACGCTGGACGAACCTGACCACCCGTTTAACTGTCTGATTCTCAAACAGCCTTGGCGAGAAATAAGCACCCGCCACGCGTTTGTTAAGCTCTCCGATCGTCGGATAGGGTGAAACCATAGCGGCGATCTGCCCCATCTTCAGGTTATTGGCCAAAGCCAACGACCACAAGTTGATCAACTCACCCGCCTGATGCCCAACGATTGTGACACCGACGGGTCGGCCTTTCATCACCATGACTTTGATGAACCCTTTGGTTTTGCGCTCAGTAATCGCCCGGTCATTGTGGTGATAGTCAAAGCGAGCGATTTCAAGCTTTTCGCCATGCGCTTCGCGGGCCTGAGCTTCGGTCAGTCCGACCTGAGCCAACTCTGGATCTGTATAGGTGGCCCAAGGGATGTGCGCCGTTTTCGCATTGGACGGCAGACCGAACAGGGCCGAACGAATGATGATACCCGCATGATACCCGGCGACATGGGTAAATTGCAGACCACCCGCCACATCTCCGATTGCATAGACACGGCGGTTTGTCGTCCGCAGGGCGTCATCCGTCTTGATGCCGGATTTGGTGCGATCAATTCCGGCCACTTCCAGATTCAGACGCTCAATGTTGGCTTTGCGCCCGGCAGCAATCAAAAGGTGAGAACCCCGGTGAATATCACCGTTTTCGGTAACGACTTCTACCGCGCCTTCTGTGCCGCGAACCTGAGCAACCAGGGCGTTTTCGTGGATGTCGACATCTTCGTTGCGCAAGGCCGCCAGCACCACAGACGCAGCCTCGGGGTCGTCTTTGCCCAAGGCCTTGAAACCTTCGACAACCGTCACCTTGCTGCCAAGCCGCAAATGGGCCTGTGCCATCTCCATACCAATGGGACCACCGCCAATGATCAACAGGTGGTCTGGCCGCTCACGCAATTCAAAGATGGTTTCGTTCGTATAATACGGCACCGCTTCCAGCCCTGGAATGGGCGGCACCAGCGGCGATGAACCGGTCGCAATGACGATGCGACGAGCGGTGACGACATGATCCCCGGCCTGCACCTTTTCAGTGGATACGAACGTACCGTATTCGCGGATCACCTTCACGCCAAAGCCTTCGAACCGTTCCTGACTGTCCATCGGTTCGATCTGTGCGATCACATCATGGACGTGATCGTTAGCTGCGGCGTAATCGATCTGAGGGTTCCTATCTGCAACGCCGAAAATGGCGGAATGCGCCTGACTATAGGCTGCTTTGCCGCTTGCGATCAGAGCTTTCGAAGGAACACAGCCGAAATTCAGGCAATCGCCGCCCATCTTGTGCCCTTCCAGCAGGACAACGTCTGCGCCCATCTGGCTGGCCCCGGCGGCAACGGACAACCCTCCAGACCCGGCACCGATGACCAGGAGGTCGGTTTTCAGTTCTTTCATGGCTCAAGTGTCCCTATTTGCGCGCAGCGCTTTGATAACGATGGGCAAAGCGGCCAATACGCACAACCCGATAATCGGCCCGATCACAAACGGTTCCCACAGCAGCGAGACGTCGGGGGTTTCTCCGCGGTCGAATACACCGCCCAACCCGACCCCGATCCACGTGTACACAATTCCGCCAGGGATAATGCCCAGCGCTGTGGTCAGAAGGAAATTACGGAACTTCACACCGACCAGCGCCGGCACGAGATTGGCAACAAAGAACGGCACGACGGGCACAAGCCGCAGCAGAAACAACACCGAGATTTCGTTTTCCCTCAGCCCGTCCTTCAGCTTCTTGATCGTCCCTTCAGAAGATTCCAACCGCGACGTCAGTGTTGCACCCAACCCCCAGCGTGCCGCCAGAAAGATTGCCGATGCACCGATTGTGGCGGCGACTACATTGAAAACGGTTCCGGCAAAAAGACCAAAAAGAAAACCGCCTGTCATGGACGCCACAGCGGCACCCGGCAGCGAAAAGGCCACTATGACAATGTAAATGGCCACAAAAGCGGCCACCATGACCCAGTAATGATCGTCCCGCCATGCCAAAAGCGATTCTCGATTGTCCCGCAAGGTCTCAAAAGTCAGGTAATCCCCAAGCGTAAAGAAACCGACAACGGTAACGCCAAGGATTACAAGCAACGGAATATGGCGCGCAAAACCGTTGCGCGGTGCCTGGCTTGTTTCGGACATCAGGTTTTCCGGTTCTTTTTGCTTCATCTTGTGCCCAAGATGCGCTGCCCGGCGAGCCAGCAACAGGGGGATCACGGGGCCTTGATCTTTGTGGCAGCGAATGTGAGGGAATCCTGCGATAAACGGGTGTTTTGAAACCTTTTACCGCCGCAGGTTACAGAATTGTTGCAAAAGCTGCGAAAACCCGGCTGTTGGGGTTTGACTTACTCCCCGCTTGGCAGTAGAGGACAGGCTTCGAACACCACGGGCAGGCGAATCCGCGCCGCACCCGACCGCAAAGATTGGAGACGGAGCGATGAAACGCACCTATCAGCCTTCGAACCTGGTTCGCAAACGCCGCCACGGTTTCCGCGCGCGCATGGCCACCAAGGCCGGCCGCAAGATCCTGAACGCGCGCCGTGCACGCGGCCGCAAATCGCTGAGCGCATAAACCGCTCACCGATCAGGTTATGAACATGACGCCGCCGGAGGCCCCTGAGGATGGTAAGAACCACCCCGGGAACACGCCCCCGGCGGCGTCCGTTTGTGTGTCCGATCCTCTGATCGTTCTCAAGAAACGTTCCGACTTTCTGAAAGCGGCGCGCGCGCAGCGGCAAGGCACGTCTTCAATGATGGTGCAGGCCCGCAAACGTGCCCCCGATGAAGCCAACGGGATTCGCGTAGGTTTCACCTGCTCAAAGAAAGTCGGCAATGCCGTGGCCCGCAACCGCGCCAAGCGCCGTCTGCGCGAAGCTGCACGGGCCGTCTTGCCCGAGATTGGCCGCATCGGGTGGGACTATGTGCTGATCGGCCGTGCCGAGGTCACCGCCAACCGCCCCTACGACGCACTGCTGGACGATTTGCGCTATGCGCTCCGTAAGATGCACGCAGCAAGCAAATGACCTTTCTGTCCCATATCGTCGCCCTGCCCGTTCGGGCGTATCGGCTGATCTTCAGCCCATGGGTCGGTTTCAACTGTCGTTACCAACCTACGTGTTCAGCCTATGCGCTTGAGGCGCTGGAGAAACACGGGGCGGTCAAAGGATCCTACCTGACCGCTCACCGAATTTGCCGCTGCCACCCCTGGGGCGGCGATGGCTATGATCCGGTGCCCGACTGCAAGCATCACGACCCCTCATCCTGACCCCTCGTCAGACTTGACCGGTGCGGGCAGCGCCTGAACAGTTGGACCAGTTCTATCCGAGGTCCAGATGACAACCCAAGCGCGCCACACCCTGCCGACCCACGATGTATTGAATCAACCGCCCGCACGCGGTGACACTGATCTTTGGTCGTCTGATCCGGTGCTTCAAGACGTAGTCACCACTTCGGGTGGACGCAGTGCGGAACTGGCTGCGTATGGTAAAACGCTCGGAACCGAGGAAACCCGGGAGCTGGGGCGGGAAGCCAATCGGCACCCACCTGAGCTTCGACTGTTCGATCAAGGTGGCAGGCGTCTGGACGAGGTGCGGTTTCACCCAGCCTATCACCAGATGATGCAGATCAGCCAATCCGCCGGTTACGCCGCCTTGGCCTGGGACGGGAAGCCCGGCGGGCACGCGACTCACGCGGCGATGGTCTATTTGGCCGGACAAATCGAGCCCGGGCATTGTTGCCCGATGACCATGACATACGCGGCAATCCCGGCACTCGTTTCCGATGAGGAAATTGCATCACTCTGGCAGCCTAAACTTATGGCCCGCACCTACGACCCCTCGGTAGAACCTATCGCGCAAAAGGCCAGCGCAACGCTAGGCATGGCCATGACCGAGAAACAGGGCGGATCGGATGTACGCGCCAATACGACAATAGCGACACGCGACGGGAACCATTGGCGCCTGCGTGGGCACAAGTGGTTCTGTTCCGCACCAATGTCCGACGGGTTTCTCACACTCGCGCAGGCTCCTGGCGGATTGACCTGCTTTCTGGTGCCCCGCTGGCTGGAGGGTGAGCGCAATGCAATCCACCTGATGCGCCTGAAAGACAAGCTTGGTAACAGATCCAACGCCTCATCTGAGATCGAATATCACGACACGCTGGCATTCCAGTTGGGAGACGAGGGTGCAGGCGTGCGCACCATTCTGGAAATGGTGCACCACACGAGGCTCGACACAGCTATGGCACCTGCGGGTCTGATGCGTGCCGCGCTCAGCGAAGCACATCACTGGGTTGCGCATCGGAGCGCCTTTCAGCGCCGATTGATAGATCAACCCCTGATGCGCGCTGTGCTGGCCGATCTTGTATTGGATTGGGAGAGCGCACTGACCTTGGGGATGCGCGTCGCGCACGCTTTTGACGGTCAAACACCCGAGGACAAAGCCTTTGCCCGGATCAGTGTTGCATTGGCCAAATTTCTCAACAACAAGCGCTGCCCGGTCGTCGTGGTCGAAGCGATGGAAGTGCTGGGCGGCATGGGTTATGTCGAAGACACCTCCCTGCCCCTGATCTACCGTGAAGCGCCCCTGAACAGCATTTGGGAGGGGTCAGGCAATGTGATTTGCCTCGACATCCTGCGCACCCTTGCGCGCGACCCGCTGGCTGCAGCGGTGTTGCAGGCAGAGCTGGATGCTGCGACAGGCACGGACAGGGAATATGACGCAGCCCTGACGGCACATCGCAACCGCTGGCCGGGCCTGCCGCCAGAGGGTGAAGCGCGCTGGTATGTTGAGCGCACAGCATTGCTGCTGTCGGCCTCGCAATTGCTGCGTTGCGCGCCGGGCGCCGTGGCGGACGGTTTCATTGCCACGCGCCTTACAGGAGATAGCGGCCGCATTCCCGGTGCGGTCTCCGGGCTGGACACTGACGCCCTGCTGGCGCGCCTTGGCTGAACCGCCACTTGCCCGGTTGCACCATCTGCTGTAGGGGCAGCGCATGTTTGACGATGCAGACGATATCCACCCGCTCTTTGCCGGCGCGCCCTCGACCACCGAGTTCAAGAAGCTGCGCAAACGCATCGTGCGCCAGACCCGCGAAGCGATCGAGCAATACGGGATGGTAGACCCGTCCGCGCATGACAAGGACGGCAAACCGCCGCGCTGGCTGGTCTGCCTGTCAGGCGGCAAAGACAGTTATACGCTGCTGGCCGTTCTCTACGAACTCAAATGGCGTGGCCTGCTGCCCGTCGATCTGCTGGCCTGCAATCTGGATCAAGGTCAGCCCGGATTTCCGGCGACGGTCCTACCCGAGTTTCTCGAACGCATGGGGGTACAGCACCGGATCGAGTATCAGGACACCTATTCCGTTGTGGTGGATAAAGTTCCGCAGGGCAGAACCTATTGCGCCCTGTGTTCGCGGCTGCGTCGCGGCAACCTGTATCGCATCGCCAGGGAAGAAGGATGTACGGCCGTCGTGCTTGGGCACCACCGCGACGATATTCTCGAGACGTTTTTCATGAACCTCTTCCATGGAGGCCGTCTGGCTACTATGCCGCCGAAGCTGGTGAATGAAGAGGGAGACCTTTTTGTCTTCCGCCCGCTTGCCCACGTCGCCGAAGCCGATTGCGAGAAATTCGCCAAGGCAATGCAGTACCCGATCATTCCATGCGATCTGTGCGGCAGTCAGGATGGGCTGCAACGGCAGCAGGTCAAACAGATTCTCGATCAGTGGGAAAAGAACAGCCCTGGTCGGCGTCAGGTTATGTTCCGCGCATTAACCAATGCGCGCCCATCGCACCTTCTGGATGCGAAACTCTTTGATTTTGTTAACCTTTCAGTAGACTCCGGCGAAAAATCAGAAAATTTGGAAGAAATACCGCTTCTGCGTTAACGACTGACTCAGACTGGTTTCCTAGGCTCGGCAAACAATCCATGTCCAAGGCCAGGACCCAATGCGGAATCATCCTTCTGTCGACCGTATTATTGTATCTTTGAGAAACGTGGCATACGGCCCTGCCGTTCTTGCTTTTGTTCCGGCAATAAGCCTGGGTGCGTTCTGGCTCGGTGGTGAACGCGCTTTGATCGCCGCGGCACTGGGTTTGCCTTTGACACTTGCCGGCATCGGCGCATTTGCACCCACCCCGGAAAGTAAGAAAAAACAACAGGGTGGTCTGCTGTCGAAGGATCGGTTTGAAACCGTTCTGGCGGGGGTTTTCTCGGATAGCCGCCGCAAGGGTGAAACTTCGGCCTGTTTTGCTGTGATCCTGGATGATTACGCACAATTGCTCGACCTACACGGCCAAGCAGCAGCGAATCACGTGGCACAGCAATTCTGCTCTCGTGTCATGTCCATGATCCGCGCCAATGATTGTGCAACCCGGGTCAGAGGGAACAAGATGATGGTTGTTCTGCATCCTGCACATCAGCTTGATCTGGAAGCCTGCATTCAGATGTCGGGACGAATGCAATCCGCGGTCGAAGACCCCATCATGCTGAACGGAACCGGAGTTTACATGTCCTGCTCTATCGGTTTCTGCCTGAGCAGCAATGTCCCGGACGGTTCCGCGATCGATTGGTGTGAAGCTACAAACAGCGCCCTGCTGGAGGCACAGCAAAACGGGCCTTCAACGATTCGTGCCTTTTCGTCCGGAACACGTCGCAGAGCTCAGGTTAGAACCAATCTGCGCAAGGAATTTGACGCCGCGTTGGAAAGCGGTGAGATCTGCCCTTGGTTTCAACCTCAGATCTCGACAAATACTGGGCGCGTGTCCGGTTTTGAGGCTCTGGCCCGCTGGGAACACCCGACAAAGGGCGTATTGGGCCCCAGTGTCTTCCTGCCCTTTGCAGAACAGGCCGAGTTGATGGGCAGGCTGGGGCAGGCCATGCGGCACCATGCCTTTTCCGCAATGCGCGATTGGGATCAAGCCGGTCTGACCGTGCCGCGTATCGGCGTCAACTTTTCCTCGGACGAGCTGCGCGACCCAGGACTGATCGACCGCCTGAAATGGGAACTGGATCAATTCGATCTGACCCCGGACAGATTGGCAGTCGAAGTGCTGGAAACCGTGTTCTCCAGAGGACCGGATGACGTAATTACCCGCAATGTCACCGGCCTGGCCGCGATGGGATGCTGTATTGATCTTGATGATTTCGGCACAGGGCATGCCTCGATCGCATCGATCAAGCGGTTCAATGTGTCCCGGATAAAAATTGACCGTTCTTTTGTTACCAGGGCGGATCAGGACCCGAGCCAGCAACAACTGGCCAGCGCAATTCTGACCATGGCAGAACGGCTGCATCTGGAAACATTGGCTGAAGGCGTCGAGACGCCCGGGGAACATGCCTTGATGGCACAACTGGGATGTGACCACGTCCAGGGATTTGGTATTGGCAAGCCCATGCCCTTCGAAAAAACCGCGGACTGGATCACATCTTATCGCAACAAGATCGACAGAATGCCCAAAATCGGACGACAAACGGGCTAAAGAACCAGAATAAGCGCCACAGAAGGCCGATCCGTGATGAAATGACGAGCGATTCCGCTTGACCTTTGGGCCTGCACTCTGTTGAACCCAGCGGGTGTCTTTCACTGCTCAAGGTGGCTGTCCCAGATGGACGATCAGAACAAGAATCTCATCCTCGCAACCGCGCTCAGCTTTCTCGTGATCCTGGTCTGGTTCGTGCTGTTCCCTCCGCCGGAACCGACACCGACCTCGGAGCAGGCTGAAATCGCCAGTATCGAAGGGAATGAGGTTCAGACGCCCAGCGCCGCGGACACCGGCACAGTCGGTGAAGCAACTGCAACTGCCACCGAAGCCGAGCCTGAAGCCGAGGCGCCCCGGGTCAGCATCGACACGCCTCGTCTGACCGGTAGCCTGTCGCTTGCTGGTGGTCGAATTGATGAGCTGTCACTGAAAGACTACAAGGTTTCACTGGCCGAGGATTCTCCGATCGTCGAACTTCTGTCCCCGGTCGGAAGTGAATCTGCTTATTATGCCCTCTATGGCTGGGCCCCCGGCGCAGGTGTGTCGGGTGCCGATGTCCCTGGCCCGAACACCCTTTGGACGCTTGAGCAGGGCGATACTCTGGGCGTTGACACACCGGTAACGCTGGCCTGGGACAACGGTAACGGCCTGACCTTCCGCCGCACCATCGCTGTGGACGAGAATTACATGTTCTCGGTCACCCAATCGGTCGAGAACGCCACCGAGGCCGAGGTTGGCATGGCGCCTTACGGTATCCTGGCACGCCACGGCATTGGTGAAGATGGTGACCTGCCCGACCTGAAGAACTTTTTCATTCTTCATGAAGGCGTAATGGTCATGGCCGATGGCGTTCTGGATGAGATCGACTATGGCGATGTCCGCGATTTCGATATTGACCCCAATGAACGCGCGCAGGCCGAGGTTTATCAGGTTAAAGAAGGCGGATGGGTCGGGTTCACCGATCACTACTGGATGACCACCCTGATCCCGGCGGAAGGTTCAGCGTTCAAGGCCGCTGCCAAATATGACGCGCGTCGCAAAATCTACCAGACAGAAACCGTTCTGCCGACCCTGACAGTCGCACCCGGTGCCACGGAAGAGGTCACAACCCAGCTATTCGCCGGTGCCAAAGAATGGGAAACTATTCGTGAATACCAGGCCGAAGGTGTTCAGAAATTCATCGACAGCATCGACTGGGGTTGGTTCTACTTCCTGACCAAGCCGATCTTCTGGCTTTTGCACAACATCAACGCACTGATCGGTAACATGGGCTGGTCGATCATCGGCCTGACGCTGATCATCAAAGCGATCCTTTTCCCGCTGGCATTCAAATCCTACGTCTCGATGGCGAAGATGAAGGAATTGCAGCCTCAGATGGAAGCCCTGAAAGAGGCCGCTGGCGACGACCGTCAGAAGATGCAGCAAGGCATGATGGAGTTGTACAAGAAGGAAAAGGTGAACCCTGCTGCGGGCTGTCTGCCGATCCTGTTGCAGATTCCGATCTTCTTCTCGCTGTATAAAGTGATTTTTGTGACCATCGAACTGCGTCAGGCCCCCTGGTTCGGCCCGTTCCAGGACCTGAGTGCGCCGGATCCGACCTCGATCTACAACTTTTTTGGCCTGCTGCCCTGGGCCGCACCTGCACCCGAAAGCCTGATGGCGTTGATCTTCATCGGCATCCTGCCACTGCTGCTAGGTATCTCAATGTGGTTGCAGCAGAAACTGAACCCGGCACCAACCGACGCCACGCAAGCGATGATCTTTGCCTGGATGCCCTGGGTGTTCATGTTCATGCTGGGCGGGTTCGCCAGTGGTCTGGTCGTGTACTGGATCGCGAACAACACGATCACATTTACGCAGCAATATCTGATCATGCGCAGCCAGGGCTACAAGCCTGACGTTTTTGGGAACATCAAGTCCGGTTTCAAGCGGACGCCAAAGACGGACAACAAATGAGCGGAACGGTCTCAGGCCTTTGGCGCCATCCGATCAAAAGCCATGGGCATGAAGCCCTGAACCAAGTCGCAGTCATCCCCGGGCAGACCATGCCCGGGGATCGCGTTTGGGCGGTCGCTCATGAAGCTGCCAAGACCGATGGTTCGGACTGGGCCCCCTGCTCCAATTTCAGCCGATGTGCAAAAGCTCCGCAGCTGATGGCCATTTCGGCCGAATTGCAGACCAACCGGGTCACCTTACGCCACCCGCAGCGACCGGATCTGAGTTTTGAGCCAGATACAGAACAAGAAGTATTTCTGGACTGGGTAAAGCCGCTTATGCCTGCGGATCGTGCTGCGTCTGCCCGAATCGTACGGGTTCCAGGACGCGGGATGACCGACAGCGACTTCCCGTCGGTTAGCCTGTGCAACATGGCATCGCACCGCGCGGTCGAACAGAAATTGGGCCAAACCCTGTCCAATGTACGGTGGCGCGGCAATATTTGGTTCGAAGGTTTGCCTTTGTGGGATGAGTTTAACTGGCTGGGCCGTGACGTTCGCATTGGCGAGGCCGTGTTTCGCGTACGCGAACGCATCACGCGCTGTATGGCCACCACCGCCAATCCCGAAACCGGCGAGCGGGACGCGGACACGCTGCGCGCCCTGAACAGCTGGGAGCATCAGGATTTCGGCGTCTACGCCGAGGTCGTTCAGGGCGGCGAAATCCGTATTAACGATGAGGTGCAGGTGCTATGACCACACTTCCCTTCCCACTGTCTGAAGACCCGGATGAGTTCGCCAAAGAACGAGGGCGCAAGCTGTTTGCGGGCCCGTCCGAATTCGTCAAAGGCGTCGTCGCCATGAACGGCCTGCCAGCTCCTGACCGGCTGGAGGTCTGTTTTGCCGGGCGCTCGAATGTAGGGAAATCCAGTCTTATCAATGCCCTGACTGGAACGAAAGGCCTGGCACGGGCTTCTAACACCCCCGGTCGCACGCAAGAGATCAACTTTTTCACTCAAGGTCCGGAACTCTATCTCGTGGACCTGCCGGGCTATGGCTATGCAAATGCCCCAGTGAAGGTAGTCGAGAAGTGGCAAAAGCTGCTGAAACAATACCTAAGCGGTCGCCAGACCTTGCGCCGCGCCTTTGTCCTGATCGACTCACGCCACGGTGTGAAACCGGTTGATGCAGAAATCATGAAGCTGCTGGATACCAGCGCCGTGACATTTCAATGCGTTCTGACCAAAGCCGACAAGGTCAAGGCCAAGGATCGTGAGAAAGTGCTGGAACAAACCCGGGCAGCCTTGTCCAAACATCCCGCAGCTTTCCCGGAAATTGTGCTCACGTCTTCCGAGAAAGGCGACGGCATCGAGACCCTGCGGTCTATCATTGCACATCTGGAATAGCTTCGCCCTTGGCAGCGCGGTGCAAAGGTCCTAACACGGTTTTCCAGAGGGACTCTAGCCATGAAGACACGAGATATGAACCGGGACTGGATCGCTACCGCAGCCACACTCAACAGCGCACTGCCGTATTTGCAGCGCTATGATGGGGCCATCGTCGTTATCAAGCTTGGCGGTCACGCCATGGGCAGCGACGAGGCAATGGAGAGCTTTGCCCGTGACGTGGTTCTGATGCGCCAAGTGGGTGTGAACCCGGTGGTTGTGCATGGTGGTGGTCCGATGATTAATGCGATGCTGGGCAAGCTGGATATCCAGTCCGATTTCGTGAACGGCAAGCGTGTGACTGACAAAGCCACGGTTGAAGTGGTCGAGATGGTTCTATCCGGCCTTGTGAACAAACGCATCGTTCAGGCGATCAATGATCAAGGTGGATCGGCCGTGGGCCTGTCAGGTAAGGATGCAAGCCTGATGGTCTGCGATCAGACGGATGCGTCTCTCGGCTTTGTTGGCACCCCCTCCGAGATGAACCCGAAGATCCTGCATGATTTGTTCTCACATGACGTGATCCCGGTGATCGCTCCGCTAGGCGCGGGTCGTGATGGTGAAACGTTCAACGTCAACGGTGATACGGCTGCGGGGGCGATTGCCTCGGCGCTCAAAGCAGATCGTTTGTTGCTGCTGACCGACGTCTCGGGCGTCAAGAACGCAGCGGGGGAAGTTGTGACCGAACTGAAGGCAGGCCAGATCAGGGAAATGACCCGCGAAGGTACCATTGCCGGCGGCATGATCCCCAAAACCGAAACCGCACTGGATGCCTTGCACAGTGGCGTGCGTGCTGTCGTCATACTCGACGGGCGCGCACCTAATGCAGTGCTGTTGGAGTTGTTCACGGAACACGGGGCCGGGTCGCTGATACGACCAGACTGAACCCGGCACGGGAGGAGGAGACATGACACACCTTGCACAGCCTTCCTCTGATCCCGATGTTGCGACCTTTGAACAGGTTGAAAATGCGGCCCGTCAGGCCGGGTTGATCGTCATGGGCGCGCTGCATCCTCGTCGTGTCGCAACCAAACAACTCGAAACCGGTACACTGATCCTGTTGGGGGCCGGTGCGGAATTCTGGCCCGTTTTGAAAGCCTCCCCAGAATGGCAACGACCCGACCCGGTAGACCGGTGGTCGACAAGGGTGGTCAGCCAGATGGCGTTGGCGCTTGGCGCTCAGGCCTATTTCCCGTTTGGCGGCCCTCCTTACACCCCATTCATCGACTGGGCGCTCAAATCAGGGCGTACGTTCAGCAGCCCGGTCGGGGCGCTCGTGCACGATACCGTTGGCATGATGATTTCGTATCGCGGCGCACTGCACTTTGCGGAAGAGTTCGGTATCCCCGAAACCTCCGGCGTATCACCTTGTGAAACCTGTGCCGCGCCTTGCACAACGACATGCCCAGTCGGGGCGCTGAACGCGCGAGACTTCTATAACATCGACGTCTGCCACGACCATCTTAACACTCCTGAAGGTCAGACCTGCATGACAGGAGGTTGTCTGGCACGCCTCTCCTGCCCGCTCAGCGCGGGCGCGAGGCGCGATCCCGAACAGTCAGCCCATCATATGAGGGCCTTTCATCCGTCATGACCCGCACCCTAATCCTGACGCGCCACGCGAAATCCAGCTGGGACCATCCAGGGCTGGGCGATCATGAACGTCCGCTGAACAAGCGTGGACGCAGATCAGCCCCCGCTATTGCTGAGTGGTTGCGCGAAAACGGCTGGCTACCGGATGAAGTGCTAAGCTCGACTTCAACCCGCACCCGCGAAACATGGGACCGGATGGGCTTACAAGCTCAAAAGATCCTTTTTCACAAAACGCTCTATCACGCAGACTCTGAGGACATGTTGCTAGAGCTGTCAGGTGCTACGAAACCGACTGTGCTGATGCTGGGCCACAATCCCGGAATAGCCGATTTTGCCAACCGCCTTGTCCGACAGCCCCCAGACCATATGCGCTTTTTCGATTATCCAACCTGTGCAACAACAGTCATGGCATTCGATGCAAACAACTGGGCCGAGGTCCGATGGCAAACCGGGACAGTGCTGGGGTTCACCATCCCGCGTGAGTTGATCGAATAGAAAAAGGCGGGGCAACACCCCGCCTTCATTCTCTAAGATCTCGATTGGGATTAGTGGCCCAGGATTTGGCTGAGGAACAGCTTTGTCCGCTCGCTTTGCGGATTGTTGAAAAACTCTTCCGGTTCGTTCTGTTCCACGATCTGGCCAGCATCCATAAAGATTACGCGGTTGGCGACCTGCCGGGCAAAGCCCATCTCGTGGGTCACGCAAAGCATGGTCATGCCTTCTTCGGCCAACTCGATCATGGTGTCGAGCACTTCTTTGATCATCTCAGGGTCAAGCGCCGATGTTGGTTCATCGAACAACATGATCCGCGGCATCATGCAGAGCGAGCGGGCAATCGCCACACGCTGCTGCTGACCGCCGGAAAGCTGGCCGGGAAACTTGTCGGCCTGCTCCGGGATTTTCACCTTTTCAAGGAAATGCATCGCGCGCTCTTCGGCCTCTTTCTTGGGCGTCTTACGCACCCAGATCGGGGCCAGCGTGCAGTTTTCCAGAATGGTCAGGTGCGGGAACAGGTTGAAGTGCTGGAACACCATGCCAACCTCGGATCGGATCTTGTCGATGTTCTTCAGATCATTCGACAGTTCGATTCCATCCACGACGATCTTGCCCTGCTGGTGTTCTTCCAGCGCGTTCAGGCAGCGGATCAGGGTGGACTTACCCGAGCCCGACGGGCCCGCGATCACGATCCGCTCGCCCTGATTGACGGTCAGATTGATATCGCGCAGCACGTGGAAAGACCCGTACCACTTGTTCATAGCGTTGATTTCGATGGCGACCTCGTCGCTCACCTGCATCTTGGAGCGGTCGATTTCGCGGTCAATTGCAAGTTCAGACATGTGTTGAACTCCTTAACGGTGATCGGTGGCAAGGCGACGCTCGAGCCACTGTGAATATTGAGAGATGCCGTAGCAGACGACGAAGAACAGAAGCGAAGCAAACCCCAGAAGTTCCCAATAGACACCATTCCATTCGGTCGACGCCAGGATTGGACCCCGGATCATGCCCAAAAGATCGAACATTGAGATAACAGAGACCAGAACGGTGTCCTTGAACAGGCCCACGGCCACGTTCACGATGCCGGGGATCGATATCTTCAGTGCTTGCGGCAGGATGATAAGCCGCATTGCCTGCGGATAATCCAGCCCAAGACTGTCTGCCGCCTCGTACTGTCCGCGCGGAAGCGCTGCCAAACCGCCCCGAATTACTTCGGCGATATAGGCGGCTGAGAACATGGTGATCATGATCACAACACGCAGGAACAGATCGACCGTGCTGTCAGGCGGGAAGAAATACGCCAGCATCACCGAAGCCACGAACAGCAGCGTGATCAGTGGAACGCCACGGATGAATTCGATGAAGATGACGCAGACCCACTTGATCAGAGGCATGTTCGACTGACGCCCCAAGGCCAGAGCGATCCCGAGTGGCACCGACAGCGACACACAGGTCACGCCCAGCATCATGTTCAGCATGAAACCACCCAGGTCACGGCTGGGAACGGCTGTAAGCCAAGCATTCTCTGATGCACCTTCCGGGATTAAGGCTCCGCCGACCTTCCAAACGACCAGCGCGGTAACAATTGCTCCGAAGAAACCGGCCGCAAAGCTGTTGTTGCCCAGCTTTTGGAAAACAACACCGGCGGCAACGCAGCCAACAAGCGCGACCACAGGAACAAGGATCGTGCCACCCCAGATCAGCCAGAACGCCAGGAAGGGATAGACCGCAGTGAACAACAGCAACTTGCGTGGCAGGTCAAAGAACAGTACCGGGGCAATTGCCACCAGCATCAGCACAAGGGCCAGATTCGGGCGCCAATAGGCATCGGTGGGGTATTTGAACCCATAGATCAACTGAGGCCAGCGTTCCGTGAGAACCGCGAAACAGGCTCCGGTCTTGCCGTCCAGAATCTCGCGGCATTCTGCCAGTGAGTTGGCGTTCCACACTCCGTTCAGAAACCATGGCAAGGTGTTCTTCAGAAGGATGTAGATCAGGATAAGCGACAGTACTGTCAGGATCGAATTGACGACCCCCGAAAACAGATTCTCGCGCAGCCATTTGATGACACCCGTCTCATTCGCCGGTGGCGGCGAGGGAGGGATTGTGCCTTCGGCCACGAAGGCGATCGGGTTTGTAGTTTGATCACTCATGGCTCAGCGCTCCTTCAGCTTGACGGAAGCGTTGTAGATGTTCATCCCCGTCGAAATCAGCAGCGAGGCTGTAAGGTAGAACAACATCAGCAGCAGAACGCATTCGATCGCACGACCGGTCTGGTTCAGGGTGATACCACCCAGTGTTGCGGTGATATCCGCATAACCCACGGCAATCGCGAGAGACGAGTTTTTGGTGATGTTCAGATACTGAGAGATCAGCGGTGGGATGATAACCCGCAGCGCCTGGGGCAGGATGACCAAATTCATGATCCGTCCCTGGCGCAAGCCCAGCGCGGCGGCAGCCTCGGTCTGACCTTTGCTGATCGCCTGAATACCCGCGCGCACGTTTTCCGCGATGAAGGCTCCGGTATAGATCGAAAGGGCGAACCAAAGTGCAATCAACGGGCCGCCGGCATTTAGGCCACCGCTGAAGTTAAAGCGCTTCAGCTCCGGGACATCCCAGGTCAGACCCATGATAACCATCAACAACACCAAAGGTACCAACCAGATGGCCAGCTTTGGCAACAGAGTCGCGGGACGCTCGCCGGTTTCTTCCTGTTTCTTCGTTGCGCGTTTTTCAACTTCGCCGCTAACGAACCAGGATCCGATCAGAACTGCGATGACCAGCAACCAGTTCAAAGCAGCCGATGCAAACAAGCCATTGGCGAATTCAGGACGCGGAAAATAGATGCCCCTATTGGTGAAGGCAAAAGAACCAAACAGCATCGATGACGACGGATTTTCCCCACGAAACGCGCTTGGTGCGGGCATTACGGCCGTCATTATCGTGAAGATGATGATGATCCAGATCAGTACCGGGATGTTTCGGAAGATCTCGACATACACCGCCATCAGTTTCGATACGAGCCAGTTGTTCGACAGTCTCAAAACACCCGCGGTCACACCGAAAATCGTTGCGGTTATGCAGGCCAGAAAGGCAACAAGCAGTGTGTTCAACAAACCTACGAGCGCTGCACGTGCATGTGATGACTGACTGTCATACTCAACGAGACGCTGGTTGATGTCATACCCGGCGGAATCGCCGAGGAAAGCGTAGGAAATATTGAGCCCTGCGGCCCTGAGGTTCTGGATCAGGTTGTTGCCCAGATACCAGATAGAAAGCGCAATAACGATGGCCGCAATCACCTGAAATGTAAGAGAGCGATAGCGGGTATCGTTTATGAGCATAGACAACCGAAAATCAGCTTTCGGTGGGTCAGTCATAGTCGACATATTTTGGGATCCCCGTGGCTTGCGAGCTACTTTATATCGGCGAGGTTTTCCCCGCTCTGCATCTGCCCGCAGCAGTTTATTGTGGAAGAGGGCGCAGGTTGCCCTGCGCCCTCTTCCATTAATGCCTTAGCGGAACGGCGGCGAGTACAGCAGGCCGCCTTCGGTCCACTGTGCGTTCAGGCCGCGCGCCAGACCGATCGGTGTTTCTTCACCGATGTTCTTGGCGAAGACTTCACCATAGTTACCGCCAGCTTTGATCGCTTTCGCGGCCCAGTCGGCATCCAGACCCAGCATTTCGCCCAGAGTGCCTTCTGTTCCCAGCAGGCGGTTGATTTCAGGGTTATCTGTACCTGCGCTCAGCTCGTCGATGTTTGCCGAGGTCACGCCCAGTTCTTCAGCCGAAACCAGCGCGTTCAGAGTCCAGCGGACAACGTCGCCCCACTCGTGATCGCCATGACGGACCAACGGGCCCAGCGGCTCTTTCGAGATGATTTCAGGCAGCAGGATGTGCTCGTCCGGTGCTTCGAAGGTGGCACGAGTTGCAGCCAGACCCGATGCGTCGGTGGTGTAAACGTCACATGCGCCAGCCAGGTACTGCTGCTGTGCTTCGGCGTTGGTTTCGATCGGAACCGGCTCATAGCTGATGTTGTTGGCACGGAAGAAATCGGCCAGGTTCAGCTCGGTGGTGGTGCCGGTCTGGATGCAGACACGGGCGCCGTCCAGTTCCTTGGCCGAGCTGACGCCCAGCGCCTTGGGAACCATGAAGCCCTGACCGTCATAATAGTTCACGCCGGTGAATTCGAACTTCAGGTCGACGTCGCGGCTGAAGGTCCAGGTGGTGTTCCTTGCCAGCATGTCGATCTCGCCCGAGGCCAGAGCGGTAAAGCGTGTCTTACCAGTGGTCGGAACGAATTCAACGGCGTTGGCGTCGCCCAGAACGGCAGCAGCAACAGCGCGGCACAGCGATACGTCAAAGCCCTGCCATTCGCCATTGGCGTCGGGCGCAGCAAAACCAACCAGACCGGTGGTCACACCACAATTCAGCTTGCCGCGTGCTTTAACGTCGTCAACGGTCCCTGCCATGGCTGCGCCAGCAGCAAGACCGGCAATCGTTGCCGCGCCCAAGATTACGGATTTTTTCATTTTTACCTCTTCCTGATTTTCCGCCCCATTCGAGGCGGCTCTGCCCGGCAAGTGGATGCCGGATAGGTTACCCCAAAGGTGTCTCCCCTTTAGTGGCACCGAGTTTGGGCGTATTCATAAACAAACGTCAAGGGTCGGATCATCGAAAACGATGCATCAGGCCCCAAGCTGTTTACAGATTTGCTCAAAAATCAGGAATTAAGGATCAAACCGACATATCAAAGAAACGCTTAGCATGCAGAAATGCCGCTTTCTTTGTCTCAGCGACCTCGTGGGCTTCTTCGTCATGGCCCCATTGTTCGATCTGCCAGATTTCGTCCAATCTTGAAATGCGCCATATCTCGTCCGGTTTGCGCCAATTCATGGCTGCCGCGAACCCGAGAATCAAGGATCCAGAAAGGCTGACGAGATCGTGGAAAGCTGCCAACTGGAACGCATCAAGCCCGTGAACCCGCGAACGCAGTGTCATTAGGGCAGAATCGGATTGTGGTTGGTGCAGTACACCTGCAATCGGCACCAAACGGGCTGAAAGTGCTGTCTCTGCCCAATCCAAGGCGGGGTCCCATTCAGCGCTCTGGCGATCCTGCAATTCCTGCGGGTGGGTCGCCCGGTAACACAGCAGATCAGAGTCGCCGTAGTCTGCCAGCATGTCGGCAACTTCCCCGTGCTGGAGGCGGACCTTATCAATTGCTGCATTTGCCGAGCGGGTGAACGGCATCACTGAGGGATCAACCTCTTTTTCCTGTGCGTCCCATTCTGCCGCGACCGCTTCGGCCATGGAACGGGTTGGCAGGATCAACCCTGCTTTGGCAGGCGTTTTGACCCGGCGACCGTCCAGTTCAACAGTAAATCCATCATCAGCATCAACAACAGTGCAGTCTTTCCAGAAGCGCTTCGGTTTCCAGTCGCTCATGTTTTAGTCCCACATCCCGGCCAGCGCTTCGGGCAACTGGTCAAAGGTTTCGATAATGCAAGAGGCAGAGGTCAAAACCGATCGGTCGTGATACCCCCAGGTTACGCCGATACCGCGCACACCGGCGGCAGCGGCCATATCCATGTCATAGCTCGTATCGCCGATCATCACCGCGCAGGCCGGATCAACTCCGGTTTCCGCCAATGCGGTCAGCACCATGGACGGATGCGGCTTTGATGGATGATGATCCGCGACCTGCCGGGTTACGAAATACGCTTCCAGCCCATGCGCTTCGATCAACGCGTCCAACCCGCGCTGCGACTTGCCGGTGGCCACGCCAAGAAGCATTTCTGGCACAGCGTGCAATGCTTCAATCGCCTCGCGCGCACCTGGGTAGAGCGGAGAACTGGCCACCCCCAAGTCAAGACGATGCGCGTGATAGGCCTCTTTGTACCCTTCAACCAGATCGTTCTGGACCGAGAGCGGTTGATCCGGCACCAACCGGGCAATGGCGTGCGGTAGGGACAGCCCGACGATGGACAGGATCGCCGCACGTGTGGGCACGGGAACCGAAACAGCCTGAAAGCTGAGTGTCATGGAGTGAACGATACTGCCCTGGCTGTCGACCAACGTTCCGTCGACATCAAACAGAACCAGCCGCAAGGGTGTGCTCATTGCAACTCCTCAAACGGGTCGTCAGCAGCCAGATCCTCGGTCCAACCGAACGAGTCCCAGCTGTGTTTCATGTGTTCAGGCAAAGGCGCAGTTACCGTCACGGGTTTCCGCGTCACCGGATGCAGAAAAGACAGCCGCCGCGCGTGCAGATGCAGCTTTTTGCTGATAATCCCACCCAGTTGCGCACCCCAACCATCACCCAGATTCTCCTGACCCGAGCCACCGTATTTTCCGTCGCCGATAATCGGATGCCCGATGGCCGCCATATGGGCCCGCAATTGGTGGGTGCGCCCGGTGATTGGCTCCATCGCAACCCATGAGGCTCGGCCAGCCACACGGTAGAGCGTTGCATAGTGTGTATGCGCGCGTTTCGCACCGGGGGTGCCGTCGATCTCGTTCATGTGCACGGGGATCATCTTTTCGCCCTCACCGTGCTTGCCATGACCCGGCGCTTTGACAAGACCGGTCTTGATCTCACCCAGGTAAGGCGTCGGAACACCGGCCACCAATGCCCAGTAGATTTTGCGCGTATCGCGATGGCGGAAAGCGGCGGTCAAACCCTTGGCGGCCTCTCGCGTGCGGGCCAGCAGCAGAACTCCGGATGTGTCCTTGTCCAAGCGATGCACGAGGCGAGGGTTCTCGTCATAGCCAAACCGCAGCGCCTCAGACAGGCTGTCGACATGCCGGGTCTGCCCGCTGCCGCCCTGCACCGGCAGACCATGCGGTTTATTCAGCGCCATAATGTGATCGTCACGATAGATCACGCAGGATTGGATCATTTTGGCATCCGCATCCGAGATACGGTGCTTGACCTCAACCGGTTTGTGACCGGCAACCGGAAGGGGCGGCACCCGAACCACCTGCCCTACTTCCAATCGGGTCGAGGCTTTGACGCGGCTTCCGTCAACACGCAGTTCTCCTTTGCGACACATCTTTTCAATACGGCCTTGGCTGACATGCGGAAACAGTCGGCGCAGCCAGCGGTCTACACGCTGGTCCCCATCCCCTTCAGCGACTGCAATCATCTGTACGCCACTCATGCCATTACCCCTTGTTCCGCGCGGGTGATCCGCCCGGATTGCGTGTTTGTCCGTGTCCCAGAAATCATGGGCGTCTGTCGCGCGCTACGCGGCAAGAGTCAAGGTATCCGGCTGTTGAACTCAGATGTTCAAGAAGTCTCCGTGTCGCCCTGCTCCGTCCCGAAAACGGCGTGCACCTGCGGTGCCTTCGCGGCGAATGGCTTCCAACCCGTTGGCCCATTCGACCTTAAGCACTTCGCGGACCGGCATCCCATGCTTCTCGATGATTGATCGACGGTCAGCGCGAACGGCCTCTTGGGGAAAACGGGCGATTTCATGGGCCATTTCTTCGGCTGCGTTGCGTGCTTTACCATGTGGGACGACCTTTTCCGCCAAACCGGCATATCCTGTCCTCCCCTGGAGATGTTGACCTAAGGGAAGCGTTCAATTTCAATCCCGTCGCCTGTGACGCTGCGGCACGGCCAACATTTATCCAGCGTAACTAGCTGTTCCGCTGTGTCCGCAGCTTGGCGAAGTAATCGAGGCGTTTCTTCAGCTCACGCTCAAACCCGCGTTCGACCGGTTGATACAACACCGGGCGTTTCATTGTTTCGGGGAAGTAGTTCTGACCGGAAAACCCATCTTCGGCATCATGGTCGTACGCATAACCCGCACCATATCCCTGATCCTTCATCAAAGAAGTCGGAGCATTCAGGATATGCTTGGGCGGCGGCTCGCTGCCGGATTGTTTGGCCAGCCGCATGGCCGCCTTGTAGCCGACATAGGCGCCGTTGGATTTTGGCGCCAGGGCAAGATAGACCAGCGCCTGAGCAAGCGCCAACTCCCCTTCGGGTGAACCCAGACGTTCATAGGTTTCCCACGATTGCAAGCATATGGCCTGGGCCTGTGGATCAGCCAAGCCTATGTCCTCGACCGCCATCCGTGTGATTCTGCGCGCAAGATACCGTGGGTCCTCCCCTCCGGTCAGCATTCGTGCGAACCAATACAAAGCCGCATCCGGGTCAGAGCCACGCACCGATTTATGCAGCGCCGAGATCAGGTTGTAGTGTTCATCACCGGATTTGTCATATTTCGCAGCCCGTCGCATCAGCCGCGTCGACAGCGCATCTGGATCCAGCGGCGCATCCACCTTCCAGGCCGAGACCTGTTCGATCAGGTTCAGCAAAGCCCGACCGTCGCCATCGGCCATTTCCTGCAACGCATCGCGTGCAGCAGGAGTCAATGGCAATGCACGGTCCAGTTCTTTTTCAGCGCGTTGGGTCAAACGTTCCAGATCAGCGAGGCTGAGCCGTTCCAGCACCAGCACCTGCGACCGGCTCAGAACAGCGGCGTTCAGCTCAAAGGACGGGTTCTCAGTCGTTGCGCCCACCAACAGGATGGTGCCGTCCTCCATATGGGGCAGAAACCCGTCTTGCTGTGCCTTGTTGAAACGGTGGATCTCGTCCACGAACAACAGGGTCCCCTGTCCGTTCTGGCGGCGGATCTTGGCGGCCTCGAAGACTTTTTTCAGATCCGGCACGCCGGTGAAAATCGCACTGATCTGAACGAAATGCAGATCAGTTTCCCGTGCCAACAAGCGTGCGATCGTCGTCTTTCCAACACCGGGCGGCCCCCAGAAGATCAGGCTGGACAAACTTCCTGCTGCCAGCATGACACCCAATGGTGCCTCTGGCCCCAATACCTGTTCCTGCCCGATCACCTCGGCCAGTGATTGAGGCCGCAACCGGTCCGCCAGAGGCCGATGTGGAGAGGCGGCGGGTTCCGTCGACCCGGTATCGAACAGATCACTCAAAGGTCACAACCGGAACCGCAAAGAGACTGACCGGCCCCCACGCAGAAGACCTATCTGCACGCGCCGGCCCGGATCGGTCAGCGCGTTTTCAACGTCCCGAGGGCGCTGAATATCGTCAGAATTGATGCTTTCAAGAATATCCCCGGGTCGCAATCCCGCGCGTCCTCCGTACGGGCCGGGATCGACAACAACGACACCGGTCTGGGACAGCGACAAACCCATATTGGCGATCACGGCAGGATTGACCCGAGACACTACCAGCCCCGGAAGAACAGTGTCATCATTCAGCGTCGTTTCTTCCGCGGCAGGAATATCGGGGGCTTTGATCAGGGCCACCTCAACCTCATCACTCTGCTCACCACGCAAACGGGTCAGAACCGATGTTCCACCCACCCCGGCGACGGACATTCGAAACTTCATCTCGGCAGGCGAATTTACTTCATCCCCATCTACATGGGTGACGACATCCCCGACTCTCAACCCCGCGTCGCGTAGCGGGCTGAGTTCATGCAGGTCAGAGATCACAACGCCCAGAGGGATGGCCAGACCAAGGGATTCCGCGATATCCGCGCTCATGTGTTGACCCGACATACCGGCCCACGGACTGACGAAACTGTCATTTCCTTGCTGCGCCTGCTTCAGGAATTCCGCCACCAGATTTGCCGGTATGGCAAAGCCAATGCCATTTGATCCACCCGATCGGGTCAGAATTGAGGTGTTGATCCCGATGAGATGGCCATTCACATCGATCAGCGCCCCACCGGAGTTCCCCGGGTTGATCGCCGCATCTGTCTGAATGAAATAGCCGCGGGCATTGCCGGTTGCGGTGCCTGTGCGCGCCAGCCCCGAGATAATGCCGGACGACACTGTCTGCCCCACTCCGAACGGGTTTCCGATGGCCAGGGCCAGTTCTCCAACCTCGACCAGATCGGAATCGCGCAGGGACAGAGAAGGCAGGTCTTCTGCCTCTTCCAGACGCAGGATCGCGATATCGCTTTCCTCATGACCCAGCACGACCTTAGCTGAGAACTCGCGCCGATCCGTTGTAACAACCCGGATCTCGGTCGCCGACCCGACCACGTGATAGTTGGAAACAACGTAACCATCGTCAGACAAAATAACCCCTGAACCCAGCGAGTTTTGAACCCGCTGACGTGGCTCTCCAAAACCTCGGCCAAAGAAATCCTGAAAGAACGGATCCGAGAAAAACGGGTTTGCACGATCCTGCCGTACGATCTTGGCATAGATGTTCACCACTGCCGGCGAGGCTTGCTTTACGATTGGGGCAAACCCCAGGGAAATCTCTGCTTGTGACTGTGGAATTTTCGTCTCGGCCATAGCTTGCATAGCGCTGGTCAAAGCAATGAGGGTCAGCATCGCGCGGATCATGGCGGCTCCGTTTTTTGATTGGCTCAGATATGCTGACACCTAATCTGAATTGCAAGTCGGCGCTTCAGTATGTCCTGTCAGTTGTCTCGATAAGCCTGAACGAAAAAACCTCCGTCCGGCTTCCCGAACGGAGGTTCAAATCTGATTTTGGTTCAGATCTTATTCTTCGTCTGCGGCCTCTTCGGCGGCAACGCGGGCTTTGTCGGCCGCGCCCTTCGCGTCCAGATCGCGGTCAACGAATTCGATGATCGCCATCGGGGCCATGTCGCCATAGCGGAAGCCTGCTTTCAGAATGCGGACATAACCGCCCTGACGCTCGGCATAGCGGGGGCCCAGAACTTCGAACAGCTTTGCGACGTCTTTGTCTTCTTTCAGCTGTGCTGCGGCCTGACGGCGGGCGTGCAGGTCGCCGCGCTTGCCCAAAGTGATCAGTTTTTCAACGATCGGGCGCAGTTCTTTTGCCTTGGGCAGGGTTGTTTTGATTTGCTCATGTTCGATGAGCGAGCCAGCCATGTTCGCAAACAGCGCCTTGCGGTGCTCATGAGTACGGTTCAGGCGGCGGTAGCCACGTGCGTGACGCATTTTCTAGTTCCTTCTTTCGCGTTTTGCTTTGTCTGGCCGGCGATGCGTGTCACCGGCTCTCCTTGGGGCGGAAGTGCCCATATAGTCCCCGGCAGCCCGGGCATTTGGGAAGACGCGCTTAGAACGCGTCTTCGAATTTCTTGGCCAGATCTTCGATGTTGTCGGGCGGCCAGTCCTCGACATCCATGCCGAGGTGCAGACCCATGCCGGACAGCACTTCCTTGATCTCGTTCAGCGACTTGCGGCCGAAGTTTGGAGTGCGCAGCATCTCGGCTTCGGTTTTCTGGATCAGATCGCCGATGTAAACGATGTTGTCGTTCTTCAGGCAGTTTGCCGAACGGACCGACAGTTCCAGCTCGTCCACTTTCTTCAGCAGCAGCGGGTTGAACTCCAGACCATCGTCTTCGTCCTGACGGCTTGCCGATTCCGGTTCGTCGAAGTTGACGAAGATCGACAGCTGATCCTGCAGGATGCGCGCGGCAAAAGCCAGCGCGTCTTCCGGCGTGATCGAACCATCGGTTTCGATCTTCAGAGTCAGCTTGTCGTAGTCCAGAACCTGACCTTCGCGGGTCGGCTGAACGTCATAAGCGACCTTTTTGACCGGCGAATAGATCGCGTCGATCGGGATCAGGCCGATAGGCGCATCTTCCGGCTTGTTCTTTTCAGCCGAGACATAGCCCTTGCCGGTGTTGACGGTCAGTTCCATGAACAGGTCAGCGCCATCGTCCAGGTGACAGATGACGTGATCGCGGTTCAGAACCTCGATACCAGCGCTTTCGCTGATGTCGCCCGCAGTGACGACCGCGGGGCCTTTCGCATTGATCGACAGGCGCTTGGGGCCTTCGACTTCCATGCGCAAGGCAACCTGCTTGAGGTTCAGGATGATGTCGGTGACGTCTTCACGCACGCCTGCTACGCTCGAAAACTCGTGCAGGACGTTGTCAATCTGGACGCTGGTGATGGCCGCACCTTGCAGCGAGCTCATCAGGACGCGGCGCAGGGCGTTGCCCAGCGTCAGACCAAAGCCACGCTCCAGCGGTTCGGCAACCAGGGTCGCCTGACGCGCAGGATCATTGCCCGGCTTGGCTTCCAGCTGGGTCGGCTTGATCAATTCTGCCCAATTCTTGTGGATCATGTAATCCCTCCATTCCTGTCCGCGCCCCATGACCAACAAGGTGCAGACGCCCGAGGTTCAAAATGACGTGCTGGGGCCGTGCGAAAACACTGGCCCCAGCTCAATTCAAAATCGCTTAGACGCGGCGGCGCTTCGGCGGGCGGCAGCCGTTGTGAGCAATCGGTGTCACGTCACGGATCGACGTGATGTTGAAGCCCACTGCAGCCAGCGCACGCAGAGCCGATTCACGGCCCGAACCGGGACCCTGAACTTCGACTTCCAGCGTCTTGACGCCGTGTTCCTGCGCCTTCTTGCCTGCATCTTCTGCAGCCATCTGAGCGGCGTAGGGAGTCGATTTCCGCGATCCCTTGAAGCCCATGGTACCGGCAGACGACCACGAGATGGCGTTGCCCTGTACGTCCGAGATCAGGATCTTGGTGTTGTTGAAGGTCGAGTTCACATGGGCAACGCCCGATGCGATGTTCTTGCGCTCTTTGCGCTTAACGCGAGTCTTGTCACGTGCCATCAGTCAGACCCTCCCTTATTTCTTCTTACCAGCGATGGCCTTTGCGGGGCCTTTGCGGGTACGAGCGTTGGTGTGGGTGCGCTGACCGCGAACCGGCAGGTTGCGGCGGTGACGCAGACCGCGATAGCAGCCCAGGTCCATCAGGCGCTTGACGTTCATCTGAACTTCACGACGCAGGTCACCTTCAACGGTGAAGTTTGCGTCGATGTGTTCACGAATGGCCAGAACTTCGGCGTCGGACAGCTCGTTGACGCGACGGTGCGCTTCAATGCCCACGGCTTCGCAGATCGCTTTGGCCGAAGTGTTGCCGATTCCGGTGATATATGTGAGGGCGATAGGTACCCGTTTGGCAGTCGGGATGTTTACGCCGGCAATACGTGCCACGTGTCACTTTCCTTTTCGTTGCGGTTCCGTAACTCCAGAACCTTTTTTCACAACGCTTGACCGTGGCAGTGAGGCCAGTGGGTCCAGCATTTTGCGAGGTGATAATCACGTACCGGGCGAATCCTGCACGCAATTGTGATTCCCATAGGGATGTGGGTCGATATGGGCTTTTCTGGACAACGTCAAGCCTATATCTGACCGGCCGTTGTTTGGTTGGCTGCCAGCAGGCGCTCTTGCCATTCAAATCTCTGCTTCGGTGGCGCCCCGTCTCTCACTTTTTGACCTCGCCATCTGATACAGGATGAAGAGCAATATGATTGGAGCAAGCTGAAGTTTGAAGAGCGCTGCCACCAGAGGAGCCAACCATGCCAACGTCCATGCAACGGCGATCATCGGCATTTCTCTTTGCCTAAGCCGTTCAGGAAAAATGCCACGACCGCTTTCAAACCATAGCGCCACCGCAAATTGAAGCATGACGAAATCGTAAACGAAGCTGTATGGCAAAATCACTAAAGTCCCGGTGACAAGCCATAACGCCCAGTCATGAAGATGCCCGTCTTTGCCCGGCCAACACAAAACTAACAGAAGTACCGCGGCCAAAGCGATCAGGACGTGAAGAAGATATGAAGAAGAGAGCGGCAGATCCAAATTGCGTCCCTGCATGAAGCCGCTTGGCACCATCCACTCGATCGCGCCTTTCCAATTCTCAATCACAAAAACCTGCTGTTTCGAGGTTACGTCAAAAAACAGAACCCACGGCTCCACCCCGTAGGCAAACAGAGTGAACGAAATCGCCAAACCCAAAAAGACAGCGCCCCAGATCATGGTTTTGATCTGACCTTGCCCAACAAGCATCGGCACGACACACACACCCAAATGAGGCTTCACGGCAAGGATGGCCCATCCAAGGCCCGCTGCCACAGCTTTGCGCCTAAGAGTGAGCCCAAGCGCCATCATCATCAAAGAAGACAAGATGAAACCGTTTTGACCTGCCAAAAAGTTCAATAGTCCTGCGGGTGACAAATAGATGAACACGCCCCAATACCAGCTGAGTCCCAACGTTCGTACGGCAGCAAAGACCATTGCCAGCCCCAGAATGCACCAGACCGTATACGCCGCAAAATATGAGAAGTGACTGAGAAGCTGCGAAAGCGGCCACAATAGCGGTGGATAGGACCAGCTATGAATCGGATAATCCGGGCCATGCAGCGCCTTGATTTCGGCCCAGTACTCTTCTGCTTGGTACAGAACCTCCCATCGACCGCCCGAAATCAGAAGACCACCCGTGTGAGTATTCAGAAAATCGCGCCCGATAAGCTGCCCGGAAAAGTCGTACCCGCCATTGGTCGCCATGAAATACGCACATAACAGGAAAACAGAAATCACACTTGTAAGGACGAAGATCAGGTATCGTTTGATCCAGTTCATCTCGGTTTGGTCCGTTTCAATTCGGTAAGGATACATCAAAAGACACATACCTGCATATCAGGTGGTGTCGTAAAGCTATAATTTTAATGAAAAAGCCCCTCGATGAAGATCAAGGGGCTTCAATTTCGTACATCAGGTGAGAACAGATGTCATCTATTTGAGGACAGACGCTATCGCTCCCTGAACCTCTTCGATCTCGCCCAGACCGTTGATCTTGGTCAGCTTACCTTTGGCATAATAATAGCCAATCAACGGTGAGGTTTTCTTGTAATACTCCATCAGACGGGTCTTGAGGCTTTCCTCATTGTCATCCGCGCGGCGCTTGAAGTCATTTTCCTTGCCGCAATTGGTGCACTTGCTGTCTGTCGGAATCGGTTTGGTGATGTCGTTGTAAACTTCACCGCAACCACCGCAGGTCGACCGGGCTGTTATGCGCTGGACGAGTGCCGCGTCATCGACTTCCATCTCGATCACGGCATCCAGGGTTTCACCCGTGCTGTCCAGCAGGTCGCCCAGAGCATCCGCTTGTGCCAGCGTGCGCGGGAAGCCGTCAAAGATGAACCCACCCTCGGCTCCGGCTTCCAACTTTTCACGGATCAGACCAATCACGATCTCATCAGTGACCAGTTCGCCCTTGGCCATCACTTCGGCGACACGGTTGCCCATTTCTGTGCCACTGTCCTTGGCTTCGCGCAGCATGTCTCCGGTGCTCAGCTGCACCATGCCGCGTGTCTCGACCAGATGGCGCGCTTGCGTGCCCTTGCCCGCCCCCGGCGGGCCCAAAAGAATGATGTTCATCGACGAGCGGGCCCCTTCCTGCCGCGTTTCTTTCCCTTGCCACGCAGTTGAGACTTTTCAATAAGCCCTTCGTATTGATGCGCCAGCAAGTGGCTCTGGACCTGTTGGATCGTGTCCATGGTCACAGAAACGATAATCAGAACCGACGTACCGCCGAAATAGAACGGAATGGCAAACTGGTTCCGCAATATCTCGGGCAGCAGACAGACCAGTGCCAGATAGGCCGAACCGAGAACCAGTACGCGGTTAACCACATACTCCAGGTACTCAGCGGTCTTTTTACCCGGGCGGATACCCGGCACAAAACCATTCTGCTTTTTCAGATTGTCTGCCACATCATCCGGTTTGAACGACACGTTGAACGTATAGAAATAAGCGAAGAACACGATCATCGAGGCGAAGAACAGCAGGTAAAGCGGCTGTCCCGGACCAAAGTTGGCCAACAGCCACGACATGATCGGCCCGTTGGCAGCACCGGACGAGAAGGTCGAGATCGTCACCGGCAGCAGCAGCAACGAGCTTGCAAAGATCGCGGGAATAACGCCTGCCGGGTTCACTTTGACCGGCAGATGGCTGGAGCCACCTTCGTAGATCTTCATACCGGCCTGACGGCGCGGGTATTGGATGTGGATCTTGCGCAGCGCGCGTTCCATGAAGACCACGAAGGTGATCACGGCGATCACCATGATGATCACACCAACGATAACGGCAGGGCTGATCGCTCCTGAACGGCCAGACGCAAAGAATTGCGCCAGTGCAGCCGGAACCTCGGCGATGATGCCAACAAAGATGATCAGAGAAATACCGTTGCCGATGCCGCGCGCGGTGATCTGTTCACCCAGCCACATCAGGAACATGGTGCCGCCAACCAGCGTGATCATGGTCGACATGCGGAAATAGAGACCAGGGTCGGTCGCCAGATCACCCGATTCCAATGAAACGGCCAAACCATAAGCCTGAACAGTGGCCAGCGCCACGGTGCCGAACCGGGTGTATTGGTTGATTTTCTTACGGCCCTGCTCGCCCTCTTTCTTGAGCTGTTCGAGCGCCGGAACCATCGATGTCAGCAGCTGCACGATGATCGAGGCGGAAATATAGGGCATGATACCGAGGGCAAAGATACCCATCCGTCCCAGCGCCCCGCCGGTGAACATCGAAACCATGCCGCCGATGCCCTGCCCCGCCTGCTCCATGAACTCGCGCAAGGCTGCACCGTCGATCCCAGGCACCGGAATGAAGGTGCCCAGACGATAGACGATCAGCAAACCCAGCGTGAACAGGATGCGGTTGCGCAGATCGGTGGCTTTGCCCAAAGCAGCCCAGCTTGTATTGGCTGCCATTTGTTCTGCTGCTGATACCATAAATCGGTCTCTCTTATGCAAACGCCGCCCGGAACCGTTTTCCGGCTCGGACGGCGTCTTGGAAAACTCTGAAGTCTATGTAAGCGGGTCTTCGCCCGCTCACAAGCGCTTACTCTGCCGCAGCAGCTTTTGTGACTTTCAGTGAACCGCCCGCTTTTTCAACCGCTTCAACAGCAGCTTTCGAAGCACCGGTGACTTCCAGGTTCACTTTCGTGCTGATTTCACCTTTGGCCAGAACGCGGATACCGTCCAGCTTGCGGCGCACCAGACCGGACGCAACCAGAGCGTCCTCGGTGATCGCAGCCTTGGCGTCCAATTTACCGGCTTCGACGAATTTCTGGATCAGGCCCAGGTTGATAACGGCGAATTCCTTGCGGTTCGGCTTGCTGAAGCCGCGCTTGGGAAGACGCTGGTACAATGGCATCTGACCGCCTTCGTAGCCATTGATGGCCACACCCGAGCGAGATTTTTGGCCTTTGATACCACGGCCACCCATTTTACCTTTGCCGGAACCCGGACCACGGCCAACGCGGGTGCGTTTAGGTGCTGCGCCGGGATTGTCGCGCAATTCGTTCAGTTTCATGTCGCTTCTCCTAAGCCGGATATGACCCCGAAGCGTGATGGGCCAAACACGGCATTTCTTGGTTTTGATTCTCGTGGCAGAAAGCCACCGCAGGCGTATAGGCCCGATGACCGCACTTGACAAGCCTGTAGATTGCCATCTGCTCTGAGATACCTACAAAGGGTCCGGGACCAGATTTCCAAAGTGATACCCAAAGGGCACCCCATCGGCCTCTAACCGAAATTTGACCACGAAATGCAGCGACTTTAACAAATACCCCTTGCCATGCCGGGGTGGTAGTCTATCCGGTTGCCTGCAAACACTAGACTGGCAGGCGTATGACTGAACCCTCTCTCTCGCTCCGGGCAAAGCCGGAGAAAACCGCCGCACGTGACTGGGTAACAACGCTTGCCAAATATCGCGAACCGGACCAATTGCGCAGCTCCTTCGAGCTGGGTGTCAGTATTATCCCCTTCTTCGCGCTATGGGCTTTGTCCTGGATGTCGCTGTCGGTCAGTTATTGGCTGGCATTTGCGATTTCAGTTCTCAACGCCGCCTTTCTTTTGCGCCTGTTTGCCATCCAACATGATTGCGGGCACGGGGCGTTCTTCAAGAACCGGACAGTCAGCGACTGGATCGGGCGGGGAATCGGAGTTCTGACGCTGACACCTTATGACGTCTGGCGCCGCACGCATTCCACACATCACAACAGTTCAGGCAATCTGGGCAAGCGCGGGATGGGTGATATACACACCCTGACTGTGGCCGAGTATCAGGCGAAAAGCCCGATGAGCCGCTTCTGGTACCGTGTTTACCGGAATCCGATCACCCTGTTTGTGTTTGGCCCCGGCTACCTGTTCCTGTTTCAGAACCGCCTTCCACTGGGTCTTACTGACAGCGTCAGGTTCTGGGTCAGCGCTATGGCGACCAATCTTGCAATTCTGGTTGCGCTTGTGGCCATCTACTATTTTGGCGGCCTGATGCCGATGTTGCTGATCTTTCTGCCCTCAACCCTGATTGCCGCAACGGCCGGAGTTTGGCTGTTCTACGTCCAGCACCAGTTCGAGGACACACATTGGGACTCCGATGAGAACTGGCAACTGCACGAAGCGGCGCTGCACGGAAGCTCCCATTATATATTGCCGTCAGTGCTGCAGTGGTTCACGGCCAATATCGGCATCCACCACGTGCATCACCTGTACAGCCGTATCCCGTTCTACCGTCTGACCGAAGTGCTGCGCGATCATGATGAGCTGGCAAACAGCAACCGGATGACCATCCGCGAAAGCCTCGCCAACGCGCGGCTGCACCTGTGGGATGAAAAGAGCCGCAGGTTGTTGTCCTTTGCCGAGGCCAAGGCGCTGTATGGGTAGGGGATACCCCGCTCCCTGTTCCGACCTGCCCGTACAACGCGATGAGCCGCGCCAGCGACTGCCCGCCGGGACGGGTAGTCGCCTGAGCGGCAGCCTCCGGATTTCTCTCGCGCTTGGTTACGTAGAGGTTTGGATGTAAAAAACCAAATGTAACCCTGGAAGAGGGTAACACCATCGACGTGAGCACCGGTCTCTGATCAGGCCCGTCTTTAGAAAGCAATAAAGGCACCCTCGAAAGCGAGGTTTTTTTGTCTAGGGGTTCTGCTAGGAAACTAGTGTTTCTGAGAATGCAGGCCTAATGCGGAGAAATATTTTGAAGTCTGTTTGTTCAGTTTTTCTGATTTTGATATCAGGTTTGGTTAACAGTGCATTCGCGCAGGAAAATCTGCCGAACTTTGCGTCTCGAAACGAACTTTCAATTGCAGCGAACGAGGCCGCCGCGTTTGCGTCACTTCTGGAAGAACAACTGTTTAGTAGAATCCCGATCGCCGAGGGTTGGACGTGCGAAAGGAGTTCTCAAAATGAAGAGTTTGATGTCCCCTTACTCCGCGCAGTACCCGCTGTTTTCCTGAAGTGCAGCAAAAGCCACGAGGTTGTTTCGGTAAATTTCATTCTCGAAACTGCTCATGCTGAGCTACTCTGCAATTCTGTTGATTTGAAGAAAGCGGAGATAACCGACGGGCGCGTTAAGCCGGACCTTTTTCGTTTTTTTGAGACCGACTCTTGGAGTTTGATGCGCGCTTCGGTGGATTTACGCGGGTGCTCTCAGAATGCCCTTGCTTTTTCGGTAAACGGTTCGCGCAGCCAAAGCTCCATAGACGCGACGTTCGAGTTTATTGACGAGTACGGCCAAGCAATACTTGGTATGACGATTGATGATCTCATCAGTTCTGAAACTTACGCGCAGCACCAAGATGTCACGCGCAGACTTGTTGCGTTGCTGAAAGCGCAATCCGAAGCACTGGCCGCCATTATCCCATCGCAAGTAATGAATGGGACAAATCATGTTCGGCTAACGCCATCTGATTTTATACCATGGCAAGTGTTTCCGTTGGCAATTGAGCTGGGGTCCAGCCCGTCGGCGCGTACGACACTTGATGTTGAAGGTTGCAGAGTTTTGATTGTCTTGTCTGCTGGAGAAAGGACTATTCGAGAAGCAAAGTGGATTGAATCTGGGGGGGCAGACGGGCGAAAAACCGGCTCATATGTACGACGAAAAACTGAGAGATTCGTTGGTAGAGAACATGTAGAAGGAACCGGTATCGAAGTTCTTGTGGATGGCAGGGTATTGGTGAGGGTTCTTCTTTCAGGGGGCGATGCTTGTGAGAACAATCCCGATATTGTAGGTGAACTTTTTGAAGAAATTTCCAAAAGTGATTTTAGCTCGTTTGGTGTTGATTGAACGACAATCTATCTTGCTCGGGTTTGCTCATAAACCCTATAGACACCCACCCCCAACCCTGTTACACGCTCCCAATCTTGCGGCCTCGGATTCGTTCCGGGGCCTCTGATATTTGTAACCGGGGACCTTCGGGGCCCTATACCCTTGGCACCTACGGGGGCCTATCACATAGCGGGGAAACCCCCTGCACTTGCTAAACGGAAGACAGAAAGCATGGCACTTAAGTCGTACAAGCCGACGACGCCGGGCCAGCGCGGGCTGGTGCTGATCGACCGTTCGGAGCTTTGGAAAGGACGTCCGGTCAAGTCTCTCACTGAGGGTTTGACCAAATCGGGCGGCCGGAACAACACCGGACGGATCACTTCACGCCGCCGCGGCGGTGGCGCAAAGCGTCTCTACCGGATCGTTGACTTCAAACGGAATAAATTTGATGTCGCGGCAACCGTCGAACGGATCGAATATGACCCGAACCGGACCGCATTCATCGCACTGGTAAAATACGAAGACGGCGAGCAGGCATATATCCTGGCTCCGCAGCGTCTGGCTGTTGGTGACAAAGTCATCGCGTCGGCAAAAGCTGACATCAAGCCGGGCAATGCAATGCCGTTCTCGGGCATGCCAATCGGTACCATCGTCCACAACATCGAGATGAAGCCTGGTAAAGGCGGTCAGATCGCACGTGCGGCCGGTACTTACGCTCAGTTCGTTGGTCGCGATGGCGGCTACGCTCAGATCCGTCTGAGCTCGGGCGAGCTGCGCATGGTCCGTCAGGAATGCATGGCCACCGTCGGTGCCGTGTCCAACCCCGACAACTCGAACCAGAACCTCGGTAAAGCCGGTCGTATGCGCCACAAAGGCGTTCGTCCGTCGGTTCGTGGTGTTGCAATGAACCCGATCGATCACCCGCACGGTGGTGGTGAAGGTCGTACCTCGGGTGGCCGTACGCCGGTTACGCCGTGGGGTAAGGACACCAAGGGTAAGCGTACCCGCAACAAGAACAAAGCGTCCCAGAAGCTGATCATCCGCTCGCGGCACGCCAAGAAGAAGGGACGTTAATCTATGTCTCGCTCTGTTTGGAAGGGTCCTTTCGTCGATGCTTACGTGCTGAAAAAAGCCGAAGCAGCGCGCGAGTCGGGCCGCAACGAAGTCATCAAAATCTGGTCGCGTCGTTCCACCATTCTGCCCCAGTTCGTGGGTCTGACCTTTGGTGTGTACAACGGCCATAAACATATCCCCGTCAACGTCTCGGAAGACATGATCGGTCAGAAGTTCGGTGAATACTCGCCGACCCGTACCTATTATGGCCACGCCGCTGACAAAAAAGCGAAGCGGAAGTAAGTCATGGGCAAGGAAAAGAACCCCCGCCGCGTGGCTGAAAACGAAGCAATGGCGAAAACGCGCATGCTTCGCACCAGCCCGCAGAAACTGAACCTGGTTGCGCAAATGATCCGCGGCAAGAAAGTCGAGAAGGCTCTGACCGACCTGACTTTCTCGAACAAGCGTGTCGCGCAGGACGTCAAGAAGTGCCTGCAGTCCGCAATCGCGAACGCCGAAAACAATCACAACCTGGACGTTGACGAACTGATCGTCGCCGAAGCATGGGTTGGCAAGAACCTGGTCATGAAGCGCGGTCGTCCGCGTGCCCGTGGCCGTTTCGGCAAGATCATGAAGCCGTTCTCGGAGATCACCATCAAGGTGCGTCAAGTTGAGGAGCAAGCCTAATGGGACATAAAGTCAATCCGATCGGCATGCGCCTTCAGGTCAACCGCACCTGGGACAGCCGCTGGTACGCTGACACCAAGGATTACGGTGATCTTCTGCTGGAAGACATCAAGATCCGTGAGTTCATCCAGAAAGAGTGCAAGCAGGCCGGTGTTGCCCGTGTGATCATCGAGCGTCCGCACAAGAAGTGCCGCGTCACGATCCATACAGCACGCCCCGGTGTCATCATCGGCAAGAAAGGTGCAGACATTGAAGTTCTGCGCAAAAAGCTTGCTGGCATGACCGACAGCGAACTGCACCTGAACATCGTCGAAGTGCGCAAGCCTGAGCTTGACGCGCAGCTGGTTGCCGAGTCCATCGCTCAGCAGCTGGAGCGTCGTGTTTCGTTCCGTCGCGCGATGAAGCGCTCGGTTCAGAACGCCATGCGCATGGGCGCCCTGGGTATCCGGGTGAACGTCGCTGGTCGTCTGGGCGGTGCCGAAATCGCACGGACCGAGTGGTACCGCGAAGGCCGCGTGCCTCTGCACACCCTGCGTGCCGACATCGATTACGCACATGCCGAAGCGATGACTCCTTACGGGATCATCGGGATCAAGGTCTGGATCTTCAAAGGTGAGATCATGGAGCACGATCCGCAGGCACGTGACCGTAAAGCACAGGAACTCCAGGACGGCCCTGCACCTCGTGGTGCTGGTGGCGGTCGTCGCTAAGGAGGGAAAGATATGCTTCAACCAAAGCGTACAAAATTCCGCAAGATGCACAAAGGCCGGATCAAGGGCGAAGCCAAAGGCGGCTCTGATCTGAACTTTGGCACCTACGGTCTGAAAGCTCTGCAGCCTGAGCGCGTCACCGCGCGTCAGATCGAAGCTGCACGTCGTGCCATGACCCGTCACATGAAACGTCAGGGTCGTGTCTGGATCCGTATCTTCCCCGACACTCCGGTCACTGCAAAGCCGATCGAAGTTCGTATGGGTAAAGGTAAGGGTTCGGTGGACCGCTGGGTTTGCAAGGTCAAGCCTGGTCGCGTGATGTTCGAGATCGACGGCGTCAATGACGACATCGCACGCGAGGCCCTGCGCCTGGCAGCGATGAAGCTGCCGATCAAGACTCGCGTCGTAGTTCGCGAAGACTGGTAAGCGATCCGGGGGCACCCCCGTTCGTGACAAAATTGACCCCCGTCGGGTAACCGGCGGGGGTTTTTCGTTGCTTGTTAAGAGAACCATCCTTTGACTTTGCCCCAAACGGATTTCTCGTCCGGAACATCTACGGCGGTTCCGGCGACAGCTTCGCTGCCCTGGACTTCAGGAAGAGGCTCGCCTTCGAAATGCGCTTCATCCGGCTGAACGGCAGCCTTCCGGACCGTTTCGACGGTCATCTCGGTAAAACCACTCAACTTGGCCAGCGTCTCCGGGCCGGCCAACCCGTCAGCATCAAGACCGATTGAAGATTGAAACTCTTTGACGGCGACGGCTGTTCCTGCACCGAAAATCCCGTCGGCGCCAATTCCAAGGCCTTCCTGTAACTTCTTTACCGCCGCTCCGCGCGAGCCTTGGCGCAACAGCACCAGTTCGTGCAAACCAAGAGCGGTAAAGGTGTCAGGCCCCGCAATGCCATCTACGGCCAGTCCTGCAGATTGCTGAAAGTCCCTAACGGCTTGTTCCGTTCCCGACCCGAATATTCCGTCGGCACCAATTCCAAGCTTTTCCTGCAACCGTTTTACGGGCGCGCCCGTCAGACCCTTTTTCAAAATGGACATCTAGTTTCTCTCACCTTTCAACCCGGAGCTTTCGCGCCCCGCAAAAGAACTAACAGATGACCTGCTTCCGCCCGAAGGGGAAAGATTTTGAAATGAAAACCTACCCGCTCTCGCATCCGGAAATAAGCTGAGGTAAGACAACGCCCATGCCACAGATTGAATCGCTTTTCGTCACCCGCCTCTACCGTGCCTCTCTGTCCGAGTTCGATCCCAGGATCGACGCGGAAGAGCTGGAAAACTCATGCCTTGTCATCGCCGAAGATGACGAGGCCGGACAGGGCTGGTGCGAAGAAAACGGCTATCCCGGCTATACCAGCTATGCCTCGCTGACCGACCTGCCCTGGCGGTTCCCGATCTTCGCCGATCTGGTCAAGGCGCTGGATCAACACGTCGCTGCTTTTGCGAAGGATCTTGAATTTGATCTGGGTGAAGGCGAACTTAAGCTGGAAGACCTGTGGATCAACATCTTGCCCGAGGGTGGGATGCATTCCAGCCACCTGCACCCGCACAGCGTGATCTCGGGGACCACCTATGTCGCGATGCCCGAAGGGGCGAGCGCGTTGAAGCTGGAAGACCCCCGTTCAGGCCGCATGATGGCTGCGCCGACGCGAATCAAGGACGGGCGACGCGATTTGCAACCGTTCATCTATATGAAGCCACAGGTTGGTGACGTCCTGCTGTGGGAAAGTTGGCTGCGCCATGAGGTACCGATGAACATGGCTGAGGACGAACGGATTTCGGTTAGCTTTAATTATAAGTGGGAGTGATCCCGGGTCTGCGAAGCGGCAATCGCTCCGGTGGAGCGATTGAGGGGCGAACGGGCGGAGCCCAACAGCAAAGAAGTCGCGTTGCTATTTTGCGCTGACCCGCGCGCGAAACTTGGGAAACCCAATGCAATTTCCATTCACAGAGCCGGATCTATAGGCACCATTTTTGAATTTGAGATCAAATTTCATCACGCTTCCCGATGAGCAGCTGCCGTGTTTGGATATTGTAGCATCGAATTGAAGCCGATCATCCGTGACCTTTCTGACTTTGATCCCTTCCGGTGTTATGCCATGAGCGGTAAGCACCTGCGGTGTGTTGTTGTTGACCGCAATATCCATCTGCCATGGTCGGCTGGAGTTGATCGTCAAGGTCCATTTGCCGTCGGGGGCGGCTATGGCACCGGATGCAGACATCAGGGCCACGAATGTGAATGCTGCTAATGTGGAACTTTGCATAAAACACCTCACTTATTAATGGTCGCAAAAATCACAGACCGATGTTAAGTCGGCAAACCTGCTGTGGGAAACACTTATTATTTTCGCTTCTGACTTCGCCAAGTTTCCGAGGTTCATTCCAGAGACCAAAGTGTTTTGATGCTGGTTTAATTCACCACTGAAAACGGTATGGAAACTTTCCCTTGCCACCCACCCCCTAAACCCTTATACGGCGGCATCCTGCGTGTCCCCCGGCTGAGTCGGGGGATTCGTATGTCTATCATTCATCCACCAGGTCAAAGGTGACCCGTGTACGGGGCCTTCTGGTGTTTTGAGCAAAGGAAAAAGGCGATGAACGCCCAAGAACTGCGTGACAAGACCCCGGACCAGCTCCGCGAGGAACTGGCCAACCTGAAGAAAGAAAGCTTTAACCTGCGCTTTCAACAGGCAACCGGTCAGCTGGAAAATACAGCTGGTATCAAAGCGGCCCGCCGCAATGCTGCCCGCGTCAAAACCATTCTGAACGAAAAGGCCGCTGCTGCGGCATCGGAGGAGTAATCCTATGCCCAAGCGTATCCTGTCCGGAATCGTAACCAGCGACGCCAACGAGCAGACCGTGACTGTTTCGGTTGAACGCCGTTTCAAGCACCCGCTGCTGCACAAAACCGTTCGTAAGTCCAAGAAATACCGGGCTCACGACGAAAAGAACGCCTTCAAGGTCGGCGACACCGTACGCATCATCGAATGCGCGCCGAAATCGAAGACGAAACGTTGGGAAGTTCTGGAAGCGTAAGCTTCCGGGATTTTTCATTTGTCGAAACCCTGGGGGATCTAACGAGACCAGCCCCCACAGGTCGGGAGAAACCACATGATCCAGATGCAGACCAATCTGGATGTCGCTGACAACTCCGGCGCACGCCGAGTTCAGTGCATCAAGGTCCTGGGTGGTTCCAAGCGTAAATACGCCTCCGTCGGCGACATCATTGTCGTCTCGGTGAAGGAAGCCATCCCGCGCGGCCGCGTAAAGAAAGGTGACGTCCGCAAGGCCGTCGTCGTACGCACCGCCAAGGAAGTCCGTCGCGAAGACGGCACCGCGATCCGTTTCGATCGCAACGCCGCCGTCATCCTGAACAACAACAACGAGCCCGTAGGTACCCGTATCTTTGGCCCCGTTGTTCGCGAACTGCGCGGCAAGAACTTCATGAAAATCATCTCGCTGGCTCCGGAGGTGCTGTAATCATGGCTGCTAAACTCCGCAAAGGCGACAAGGTCGTCGTGCTGGCCGGCAAGGACAAGGGCAAAGAGGGAACCATTTCCTCGGTTGACCCGAAAGCCGGTAAAGCTGTTGTCGATGGCATCAACATCGCCATCCGCCACACCCGTCAGTCGCAAAACTCGCAAGGTGGTCGCCTGCCTCAGGCAAACCCGATCGAGCTGTCGAATCTGGCACTGCTGGACAAGAACGGCAAAGCAACCCGCGTTGGCTTCCGCATGGAAGGTGACAAGAAGGTCCGCTTCGCCAAGACCACAGGGGACGTGATCGATGCTTGATAACGCAACCTACACCCCGCGTCTGAAAGCTCAGTACGCCGAAACCATCCGTGCCGCTCTGAAAGAAGAGTTCGGCTACAAGAACGACATGCAGCTGCCCAAGCTGGAAAAAATCGTTCTGAACATCGGTTGTGGTGCTGAAGCCGTCAAAGACTCGAAGAAAGCGAAAGCTGCCGTCGAGGATCTGACTGCGATTGCCGGTCAAAAGGCCGTTGCAACCAAGGCGAAGAAGTCGATCGCGGGTTTCCGCGTCCGTGAAGACATGCCGCTGGGCGCGAAAGTGACCCTGCGCGGTGACCGGATGTACGAATTCCTGGATCGTCTGATCACCATCGCGCTGCCGCGCGTTCGTGACTTCCGCGGTGTGAAGCCTTCTTTCGATGGTCAGGGCAACTTTGCCATGGGCATGAAAGAGCACATCGTGTTCCCGGAAATCGACTTCGACAAGGTCGACGAGGTCTGGGGCCTGGATATCGTAATTGCCACCACAGCGAAAACCGACGCTGAAGCGAAGAGCCTGTTGAAAGCATTCAACATGCCGTTCAACGCGTAAGCGCCGGGAGGATTGAGACATGGCTAAGAAAGCAATGATCGAACGCGAGAAGAAGCGCGAACGCCTGGTGGCCAAATATGCCGCAAAGCGTGCCGAGCTGAAAGAAATCGCGAATGACGAGAGCAAGCCGATGGAAGAGCGCTTCAAAGCGCGTCTGAAACTGGCGAAACTGCCGCGCAACAGCTCGGCAACCCGTCTGCACAACCGTTGTCAGCTGACCGGTCGTCCTCACGCTTACTACCGTAAGCTGAAGGTCAGCCGTATCGCGCTGCGCGAGCTGGGTTCTGCTGGTCAGATCCCCGGCATGGTGAAATCGAGCTGGTAAGGGAGACATAGATATGAACGATCCTATCGGCGATATGCTCACCCGTATCCGCAACGCGCAAATGCGCGGCAAGTCCACCGTTTCCACCCCGGCTTCCAAGCTGCGCGGTTGGGTTCTGGACGTGCTGGCGGACGAAGGTTACATCCGTGGCTATGAGGCGACGACCGGCGAAAACGGTCATCCGGCCATCGAAATCAGCCTGAAATACTACGAAGGCACCCCTGTCATTCGCGAACTGAAGCGGGTCTCGAAGCCCGGTCGTCGTGTATACATGGGCGTCAATGACATTCCGCAGGTCCGTCAGGGTCTGGGTGTGTCGATTGTCAGCACTCCGAAAGGTGTGATGTCGGACGCAAACGCTCGCTCCAACAATGTTGGTGGCGAAGTGCTCTGCACCGTCTTCTAAGGAGGTCTGCAATGTCTCGTATTGGTAAAAAACCGGTCGAGCTGCCCAGCGGCGTTACCGCCTCTGTGTCTGGCCAGACCATCGAAGTCAAAGGTCCGAAAGGCACCCGCAGCTTCACCGCCACCGACGACGTGACGCTGTCGGTTGAAGACAACGTGGTCAAGATCGACCCCCGTGGCATGTCCAAGCGTGCCCGCCAGCAGTGGGGCATGAGCCGCACCATGGTTGCCAATCTGGTAACAGGTGTGACCACAGGCTTCAAAAAAGAGCTGGAGATCCAGGGTGTTGGTTACCGGGCACAGATGCAGGGCAACACCCTGAAGCTGAACCTGGGCTACAGCCACGATGTTGATTTCACTGCTCCGGAAGGTGTCACCATCACCGCGCCGAAGCAGACCGAGATCGTTGTGGAAGGTATCGACCAGCAGCTGGTGGGCGAAACTGCGGCCAAAATCCGCGAGTGGCGCCGTCCCGAGCCGTACAAAGGCAAGGGCATCCGCTATAAGGGCGAGTTCATCTTCCGCAAGGAAGGCAAGAAGAAGTAAGGACGCAAACAATGGCAAACAGCAAAAGAACCCTGTTTCTGAAGCGCCGCCTGCGCGTTCGGAACAAACTTCGCAAAGTCAACGCGGGCCGTGTACGCCTGTCGGTTCACCGTTCGAACAAGAACATCAGCGTTCAGCTGATCGACGACGTTCGTGGCGTGACCCTGGCTGCAGCCTCGACCCTGGAAAAAGATCTGGGTGTTGTTGGCAAGAACAACGTCGAAGCGGCCACCAAAGTGGGCGCGGCCATCGCCGAGCGTGCCAAGAAGGCAGGCGTCGAAGAGGCCTATTTCGATCGTGGTGGCTTCCTGTTCCACGGCAAGGTGAAGGCAGTTGCCGACGCCGCGCGTGAAGGTGGTCTGAAGATCTAAGACCTGCGGGCGGGTTTCGATCCGCCCCGATGATCCGGGGGCCTCGGCAATGCCGAGGCTCACTTGGATTGAACAAACGGCGCCGAGTGCGCCACTTTTGAAAGGGATGCCAAGATGGCAGAACGTGAAAACCGCCGGGGCCGTGGTCGTGACCGCGACGAAGCACCGGAATTCGCAGATCGTCTGGTTGCGATCAACCGTGTGTCGAAAACCGTAAAAGGTGGTAAGCGCTTTGGCTTCGCCGCTCTGGTGGTTGTCGGCGATCAGAAAGGCCGCGTCGGCTTTGGCAAAGGTAAAGCGAAAGAAGTACCTGAAGCCATCCGTAAGGCGACCGAACAAGCCAAGCGTCAGATGATCCGCGTGCAGCTGCGCGAAGGTCGTACCCTGCACCACGACATCGAAGGCCGTCACGGCGCCGGTAAAGTGGTTATGCGCACCGCACCTGAAGGTACTGGTATCATCGCTGGTGGTCCGATGCGTGCCGTGTTCGAAATGCTGGGCGTTAAGGACGTTGTGTCCAAGTCGCTGGGCTCGCAGAACCCGTACAACATGATCCGCGCCACCATCAACGGCCTGCAGAAAGAGCAGAGCCCGCGTTCGGTTGCCGCACGTCGTGGCAAAAAGGTTGCCGACATCCTGCCCAAGCGGGACGAAGCACCGGCTGCTGCTGAAGCAGAAGCATAAGGAGAGCGACCCATGGCAAAAACCATCGTCGTCAAGCAGATCGGTTCTCCGATCCGCCGCCCCGCTGAACAGCGCGCAACCCTGATCGGCCTGGGCCTGAACAAGATGCACAAAACCCGTGAGCTGGAAGATACTCCTTCGGTCCGCGGCATGATCCGCAAGATCCCGCATCTGGTAGAGATCGTCGAAGAGCGCGGCTAAGCGCGAAATCTTCGAAGAAGTCGAAACGCCTCCGATATACTCGGGGGCGTTTTTTCTTGTCTAACAGCGCAATTTAAGTATCGTTCTGATCCATTGTGTTTAACGAGTGAGTAAAGATGAAACTGTTTCTAACCACACTTTGCGCCACGGCTATTGGCTTCTCCGCACATGCAGCGTGCCCGAACAAGGCTCCAAAACTCTCGAAAAGCTATTTCTCAGATGGGGATCAAAAGGTGAATGCGGCGTGGCTGCAAAAGAACCTTGGGGGTCGCAAAGTTGTATACACCGGCAAAGATACTGAAACATATTTCGCCGATGGGTCCTATTCCTACAAAAGGAACGGACAAACGTGGAAAGCGAGTACTTACAAATTCTATGACAATGGAATGCGGTGTATCGGCTACCAAAAACCGCGATTTGATCTTTATGTTGTGAACGACGGCAAACTGGTTTTGGTAAACGAGCAAAAAGAGCGCTACGTCGGCCAAATACGAAAATAGGAATTCTCGGCAACATGCAGGGTAAGACAACAGTCTTGTGCGGCTGAGTGCACGTAATAAGGAAATGGGACTCCCTGGACAAAGTCGGGGATGTCAAGATTCGCTTAGCAGTGTTAAGGCCCCTTTAGGGCACCTAAACCGAACGCATTTTGTTGATTACCAATCGCATGGAATTCATGAATTGCGTACGCTCAGCTTCGTTCAATACCTGTAGCGCATCAGTATTCACGTTCTGAGCGGCTTCATAGGCGCTGTCTCGAAGTGCAGCGGCCTTCTCGGTCAACCAGATCAATTGCGCTCTGGCGTCAGCGGGATTCTTTGTTCTTTTGATCAAGCCGTCGCGCTCCATTCGGTTGAGCGTGTTGGCCAGGGTCGCCTGTTCGACATCGATTTTGCCCAGCAGATCTTTTTGCGTCACACCGTCTTTGAGCCAAAGCTCCAGCAAGATCGGGAATTGCCCAACGACGATGCCCATAGGCGCTATGCGCTGCTGCAACTCTTTGGCAAACAATCGCGCCATGTGATTGACCAGGTATCCGGCCGAGTTCTCTTTTTCGAAATCCATGTTTGAGATTTACACTTGAATAGTATGCTATGCAATATTATATAGCTTGCTATATTCTTAACGGCAGGAATCGAAATGGAACATATCGAAGAGTTGGACACGATCGTTACACTGGCCGACCAAATGCAGACCAAAGAAGGACCGGTGGTACTGATCAACCTATTCACGGTGAACACAGAAGACGAAGAGGCGCTGCTGAAGGCCTGGTCGCATGATGCGGATTTCATGAAATCCCAGCCGGGGTACATTTCGACCCAGCTCCATCAGGGGATCGCGGGCAGTTCGACCTTTGTGAACTACGCGATTTGGCAGGACGTTCAAAGCTTTCGCGACGCGTTCACTCATCCAGAGTTTCAGCGCCGGGTCGCGGACTATCCGGCAAGCGCGGTGGCCAGGCCACACCTTTTTAGAAAGCTCGCAGTCGAAAACCATTGCGTCGCCTAAACCGAAACCCGGAGTAGCCACATGTTAAGAGCAATTCACCCCGTCGCCGGAGTCATCGGATTTCTTACAATCCTCGTATTCTGGACATCCACCTTGTACAGCGAGTTGTTTGCAACCCATGCAACCGTAGCTGCGGTAAAATCCATGATCGTCAGTGGCCTATTTGTCCTGGTACCAGCGATGGTGATTGTCGGTGCTTCCGGCATGTCCCTTGGGCGTCGCCGCAAAGATGCGCCGGCGCTGGCCAAGAAGAAACGGATGCCGATCATAGCGTTGAACGGGCTCCTCATCCTCGTTCCTGCCGCCATTTACCTGAACGCAAAAGCAAATGCGGGATCTTTTGACACCAGTTTCTATGTTGTGCAGGTCGTCGAACTGATTGCAGGCGCAACCAATCTGACACTGATGGGGCTTAGTATACGTGACGGTCGGGCGATGACTGCGCGAACAAGACGTGCACGGCAGAACTGAAAGCTGCAATTGATAGCGATGGAATGGCGACCTGCAAAGCTATTCAATAGATGCATATCGGCTAGACCAAAAGTTCCGTTGTTAGCGATACCAAACACACCTATCTCAGCCTTGTCCAAACAAGGAACACACAAGGAAACGTCGGGGAATTCGCCCTGATAAGAGAAAGGAACATAGAAATGGCAACCGCAACACTGACACACACCGGCTTCAATTTCGGCACCCGGATCGCGGACATGATCGCACGGATCAAGACGGCGCGAGCACGTGCCGCTGAGTATCAGCGCACCTATTCCGAGTTGCAGCACCTGAGCAACCGCGAGCTGGATGACATTGGCATCCGCCGTTGCGACATCGCGGACATTGCGCACAAGCACGTTTACTGCTCGTAACCGCAAAAACCTGCGAACCAACTCCAAGGCGCCATCCGGCGCCTTTTCGGTTTTCCGCGACATATTCCGGCTCGTCACGCAAGGCTCTCAGGGGCTGCCTGAGGGCTAAGACATATGCGGGCCACCCTTCCCAGACTTTACCATTCCGTCTCCCTGCATGGCTAAATTCGCCCTCACAGCCCATCTAGCCCATCTGAAGACACAATGTGGCCTTGCTGTTCGCTGGAAACACTTCGAAGAAGCGTTCTCGACCAAAACACAGGCAGCGCCAATCAGACTTCCTTAACGCATATCAATAGGGAATTGCGCGCGCCCTGTAACTCGACTCGGAGCACGGAATGTTGCAGGTCACCTGGAGGGCTTGTTCCATCCTTCTACGGCCGTTCTAACGCCTCTCAAAGGCAGCGCAGACCCGTCCCTTGCCTAACAGTCCAGACATTCCCCACTTGAATCGTCCTGGGCAGCATTCGACTGAGCTCCAACGCCTGAAACGAAATCGACCCCGGCGGAGTTAACCGCCGGGGCCGTAAATAGTCGCAGTAAGCGCCCGATCAGAGACCGGTGCTTACGTCGATGGTGTTACCCTCTTCCAGGGTCACATATGCTTTTTTGACGTCTTTCCGACGGCCCAGCTGTCCGCGGAACCGCTTGACCTTGCCTTTGGTCACGGTGGTGTTCACCGCTTTGACCTTTACACCAAACAGCGCCTCAACGGCCTCTTTGATCTGCGGCTTGTTGCTGTCGATCGCCACTTCAAAGACAACCGCGCCGTTTTCGGACGCCATGGTCGACTTTTCGGTGATGATCGGCTTGCGGATCACGTCGTAGTGTTCTGCCTTCGCGCTCATTTCAGACGAGCCTCCAGTGCTTCGACAGCCGCTTTGGTGAGCACCAGAGTGTCACGCTTGAGGATGTCATAGACGTTTGCGCCCATCGACGGCAGGATATCCAGCCCTTCGATGTTCTTGGACGCTTTCAGGAACCCTTCGTTCACGGTCGCGCCGTCGATGACCAGAGCGCGTTTCCAGCCCAGGTTTGCAACCTGTTTGGCCAGAGCGGCGGTCTTGCCTTCGGCTTCGGCGTTCTCGATCACGACCAGTTCACCTGCCTTGGCTTTGGCCGACAGAGCGTGGCGCAGGCCAAGCTTGCGGAACTTCTTCGGCAGGTCATGACCATGCGAACGCACGACGGGGCCTTTGTAGATACCACCACCACGGAAGATCGGCGCGTTGCGGTCACCATGGCGTGCGCCACCGGTGCCCTTCTGGCGATAGATCTTCTTGGTCGAGTAGCTGGTTTCCGAGCGGGTCTTCACCTTGTGGGTGCCGGCCTGCGCGTTGTTGCGCTGCCAACGGACCACACGGTGCAGGATGTCCGCGCGCGGCTCGAGGCCGAACAGGTCTGCATCCAGCTCGATGTTGCCGGCTTTGCCGCCGTCCAGTTTGATTACATCAAGTTTCATGCTTCACCACCTTCCGCGGGAGCTTCTTCCGCAGGTGCTTCGGTTGCAGCCGATTTCACAGCAGCCGGGAAAGGCAGGCCTTCCGGTGCTTTCTTCTTGACGGCGTCCTTGACGGTGACCCAGCCCGATTTCGGTCCGGGAACGGCGCCTTTGATGAAGACCAGACCACGGTCGGCGTCGGTTTTGACGACTTCCAGGTTCTGGGTGGTAACACGGGCAGCACCCATGTGACCGGCCATCTTCTTGCCTTTGAAAACCTTGCCCGGGTCCTGACACTGACCAGTCGAACCGTGCGAACGGTGGCTGATCGAAACACCGTGCGAGGCGCGCAGACCACCGAAGTTGTGACGCTTCATCGCACCGGCAAAGCCTTTACCGATCGAGGTGCCCGAAACGTCAACTTTCTGACCTTCCAGGAAGTGTTCTGCCGAAATCTCGGCGCCCACATCGATCAGACCATCTTCGGAGACGCGGAACTCGGCCAGCTTACGCTTGGGCTCAACCTTTGCAGCGGCATAGTGACCGCGCATGGCCTTCGAGGTGCGTTTTGCCTTGGCAGCACCGGCGCCCAGCTGAACGGCGGTGTAGCCGTCTTTGTCAGCGGTGCGCTGTGCAACAACCTGCAGGTTGTCCAGGTGAAGAACAGTCACAGGGATCTGCTTGCCGTCTTCCATGAACAGGCGGGTCATGCCAACTTTTTTTGCGATAATACCAGAGCGCATAATCTATACCCTCCGATCTTACGACTGCAGCTTGATCTCGACGTCCACACCAGCAGCGAGGTCGAGCTTCATCAGCGCGTCAACGGTCTGGGGGGTCGGATCAACGATGTCGAGCAGACGCTTGTGCGTACGGATCTCGAACTGGTCGCGGGATTTCTTGTCAACGTGAGGGCCACGGAGAACCGTGAACTTCTCAATCTTGTTCGGCAGCGGGATCGGGCCGCGCACGTTCGCGCCGGTCCGCTTGGCAGTGTTGACGATCTCTTGCGTGCTGGCATCCAGAACGCGATAGTCAAATGCCTTCAGCCGAATACGGATGTTTTGGCTTTGCATATTAACAGCCTTTTATCAGGCGTTGAGGTTGAGAGGAGGACAGACGCGCATCGCCAACCCTCTTCGAACCCAAAAGGCGGGAATCACCCCGCCTTGATGTTCTTAGTGAGAACTCGCGCGTATTAGTGGGGTTGGTGGGGTTTGGCAAGGGGTTTGTTGGATGGAACGCCTTAGATCGCGCCATCCTATGCAGCACACTGCAATCCAGCGCTTGAAGAACGGCTTAAGCTTACGACGATAACCCGTCCGCACAGAAACTTTTATCCACTCCGACCAAGTATCCACGCACTGATTGTACTGCGTTTTTTTCCATCTGATCCGTGATATCCAAACACAGTGCAATACCGACTGTAAGCTCAGCGACTTCTTGGAAATACTTGTCCAGTTGATCCATCGGCGGCGGATTATAGATGCGAGTCAGAACTATCACCCGAGGATCTAGGGGGTAGCGTGCCCTCAGCCCGAAATACTCATAAGTTTCCGAACTTCGCTCTGCAGTACACCCCAATGAATACTGTATTGGCGAAGAATTTGGCGTGAGATGCAAAAGCCTGAATCCGCTGCCCTCGCCCGTATTCACTGTATATCCCGGTAGCCTCAAGTGCTCTGGCACGGGCTTTGGGTTGGTGTACCATCCACCGGGGCCAGTCGGCGACATTAGAAAATCCGAATCCTGATTAAGCTGTTTAACATGGATTACCGTATGGTCCAAAATTGGCATTCCCATCAGCATTTCGTTCAACCAATCAAGCCTGTTGATCGGAAGAAAGTTCGTGTCGGTGTCCCACCCCCAATAGTCTTCACCGGCGTAGAATGTGCGAGTATTCAACTGAACGACAAAATCCTCTTCAGCTTGCAGCGCCGAAGCACCTGGTAAGACCACAGAAAAAACAAAGAGAATTCTTAAAATCATGAGCGGCAATCTTCTTTAAGTTGTTTCGAGGCACAGTCGGCATTCGAAACACGAAATGCAAGTAACATGACACTTCACAGAAAAGGCCGCCCCGATGTGGGACGGCCTTCTTTAGTTCGACGGTGTGGGCTCTCATTGCTCCTGCGGAGCAACTGCCGCCCACCGCTAACAACGTCTTGCGACGTTGTTATTCAACAATCTTCGACACGACGCCGGCGCCGACGGTGCGGCCGCCTTCGCGGATGGCGAAGCGCAGGCCCTGCTCCATCGCGATCGGTGCGATCAGCTCAACGCCGAACGACACGTTGTCGCCGGGCATGACCATCTCGGTGCCTTCGGCCAGGGTCACGGTGCCGGTCACGTCAGTTGTACGGAAGTAGAACTGCGGACGGTAGTTCGCGAAGAACGGGGTGTGACGGCCGCCTTCTTCCTTGGTCAGGATATAGGCTTCGGCTTCGAACTTGGTGTGCGGTGTAACCGAACCCGGCTTACACAGAACCTGGCCACGCTCAACGCCGTCACGGTCAACACCACGCAGCAGCGCGCCGATGTTGTCGCCCGCTTCACCGCGGTCCAGCAGCTTGCGGAACATTTCAACGCCGGTGCAGGTGGTTTTCGAAGTGTCGCGGATGCCGACGATTTCAATCTCGTCGCCAACGTTGATCACGCCACGCTCGACACGACCGGTCACAACGGTACCACGGCCCGAGATCGAGAACACGTCTTCGATCGGCATCAGGAACGGCTGGTCAACAGCGCGCTCAGGCGTGTCGATGTACTCATCAACAGCCGCCATCAGTTCCTTGATTTTCTCTTCGCCGATTTCCGGGTTGTTGCCTTCCATCGCGGCCAGAGCCGACCCTGCGATGATCGGAATATCGTCGCCGGGATATTCATACGAAGACAGCAGCTCGCGGATTTCCATTTCCACCAGTTCCAGCAGCTCTTCGTCGTCAACCTGGTCAACTTTGTTCATGAACACGACCATCTTCGGGATGCCAACCTGGCGGCCCAGCAGGATGTGCTCGCGCGTCTGCGGCATCGGGCCGTCAGCGGCGTTCACAACCAGGATCGCGCCGTCCATCTGGGCAGCACCGGTGATCATGTTCTTGACGTAGTCGGCGTGGCCGGGGCAGTCGACATGCGCATAGTGGCGGTTGTCGGTCTCGTATTCCACGTGGGCGGTCGAGATGGTGATGCCACGTGCTTTTTCTTCAGGCGCGCCGTCAATCTGGTCATACGCTTTGAAGTCACCGAAATACTTGGTGATTGCTGCGGTCAGCGTCGTTTTACCATGGTCAACGTGGCCAATCGTGCCGATGTTGACGTGCGGTTTTGTACGCTCAAACTTTTCCTTTGCCATGATGGCCTCCTTTTTCGGTAATGAAGGGAGCCCCTGACCGGAGCTCCCTCAAATCTTCGCTTATGCGTATTTCGCCTGAATCTCGTCCGAGATGTTCTGCGGAACCGGATCGTAGTGGTCGAACTGCATGGTGAACTGGGCACGGCCCGACGACATCGAACGCAGAGTGTTGATGTAGCCGAACATGTTCGCCAGCGGGACGAACGCGTCGATCGCGATCGCGTTGCCGCGCGGCTCTTGTCCAGACACCTGGCCACGACGCGAGGTCAGGTCACCGATGATACCGCCGGTGTATTCTTCCGGGGTGATCACTTCGACCTTCATGATCGGTTCCAGCAGCTTCGCGCCAGCTTTGCGCATGCCTTCACGCATACACATACGGGCTGCGATTTCGAACGCCAGAACGCTCGAGTCAACGTCGTGGAACTTACCGTCCAGCAGAGCAACCTTGAAGTCGATCACGGGGAAGCCAGCCAGAGGGCCGCTGTCCATGACGGACTGGATGCCTTTCTCAACACCCGGGATGTATTCCTTCGGAACGGCACCACCAACGATGCGGGACTCAAAGGAATAACCTTCGCCTGGCTCGGTCGGAGTGATCTCGAGCTTGACCTCACCGAACTGACCCGAACCACCCGACTGTTTCTTGTGGGTGTAGGTGTGCTCGACCGGCATCGAGATGGTTTCACGATAGGCCACCTGCGGAGCACCGATGTTCGCTTCAACCTTGAACTCACGCTTCAGACGGTCAACCAGGATGTCCAGGTGAAGTTCGCCCATGCCCTTCATGATGGTCTGACCCGATTCCAGGTCAGTTTCCACACGGAAGGACGGGTCTTCGGCGGCCAGACGGGCCAGACCCTGGGACATTTTCTCTTGGTCGCCCTTGGTTTTGGGCTCTACCGCGATCTCGATCACCGGATCGGGGAAGGTCATGGTTTCCAGAACCACCGGATCCTTCGCGTCGCACAGAGTGTCACCGGTGGTGGTGTCTTTCAGACCCGCCAGCGCGATGATGTCGCCTGCAAACGCTTCTTCGATCTCTTCCCGGTTGTTCGAGTGCATCATCATCATACGACCGATGCGCTCTTTCTTACCTTTGGTCGAGTTCAGGATCGAGTCACCCTTGTTCATGGTGCCCGAGTAGATCCGGGTGAAGGTCAGCGAACCAACGAAGGGGTCGTTCATGATTTTGAACGCCAGACCCGAGAAGGCCATGTTGTCGTCGGCACGACGCGCAATGTCACGAACTTCGTCTTCGTCGCCGGGTTTGAAGCCCATGTAATCAACAACGTCCAGCGGGCTGGGCAGATAGTCGATCACAGCGTTGAGCAGCGGCTGAACACCTTTGTTCTTGAACGCAGAACCACCCAGAACCGGAACGAACGCGATTTCCAGAGTGCCTTTGCGCAGCAGTTTGCGCAGGGTCGGAACGTCGGGCTCATTGCCTTCCAGGTATTCCATCATTGCGTCGTCGTCCATTTCGACGGCCGCTTCGATCATCTTGCCGCGCCATTCGTCAGCCATGTCTTTCAGGCTGTCGCGGATCGGTGCTTTGACCCAGCTTGCGCCCAGGTCTTCGCCCTGCCACAGCCATTCTTCCATGGTGACCAGATCAACAAGACCTTCCAGCTCGGATTCTGCGCCGATCGGAATACCAACCGGAACAGCACGAGCACCGGTGCGGTCTTCGATCATGCGAACGCAGTTGAAGAAGTCTGCGCCGATCTTGTCCATCTTGTTGACGAAAACCATGCGCGGAACCTTGTAGCGGTCAGCCTGACGCCACACGGTTTCGGTCTGAGGCTCAACACCGGCGTTTGCGTCCAAAACGCAAACAGCACCGTCGAGAACCGCCAGCGAACGCTCAACTTCGATGGTGAAGTCAACGTGGCCGGGGGTGTCGATGATGTTCAGGCGGTGCTTGGGCGAGTCAGCAGTCTGACCGTCTTCGGTGCGTTCCCAGAAAGTGGTGGTCGCAGCCGAAGTGATGGTGATACCGCGTTCCTGCTCCTGCTCCATCCAGTCCATGGTGGCTGCACCATCGTGCACCTCACCGATGTTGTGGGATTTGCCGGTGTAATACAGGATGCGTTCCGAGCAGGTGGTCTTACCTGCGTCGATATGCGCCATGATACCGAAGTTACGGTAATGGTTGAGTGTATATTCGCGTGCCATTTTGATAAGCCTCTGGAATTACCAACGGTAGTGGCTGAAGGCTTTGTTCGCCTCGGCCATCTTGTGGGTGTCTTCGCGCTTCTTCACGGCGGTACCACGGGACTGTACAGCGTCCAGCAGTTCGCCGGCAAGGCGCTCTTCCATGGTGTTTTCGTTGCGGCCACGCGCAGCGGTGATCAGCCAGCGGATGGCCAGTGCTTCGCGGCGCTCGGGGCGCACTTCGACCGGAACCTGATAGGTTGCACCACCAACCCGGCGCGAGCGAACCTCGACCGACGGTTTGATGTTGTCGAGAGCTTCGTGGAACACTTCGACAGGAGCGCGTTTTACCTTGTTCTCAACGCGGTCAAACGCGTTGTAAACGATGCGCTCTGCGACCGACTTCTTGCCGTCGATCATCAGGTTGTTCATGAATTTGGTCAGTACCTTATCGCCAAACTTGGCGTCAGGCAGGACTTCGCGTTTTTCGGCGGCGTGACGACGTGACATATCAGCCTCTCCTTCTTACTTGGGACGCTTCGCGCCGTATTTCGAACGACGCTGCTTACGGTCTTTGACGCCCTGAGTATCCAGAACACCGCGCAGGATGTGGTAACGCACACCGGGAAGGTCTTTTACACGGCCGCCACGGATCAGAACAACCGAGTGTTCCTGCAGGTTGTGGCTTTCACCGGGGATGTACGAGATGACCTCGAACCCGTTGGTCAGGCGCACCTTGGCAACCTTACGCATAGCCGAGTTCGGCTTCTTCGGTGTGGTGGTGTACACGCGGGTGCAGACGCCGCGTTTCTGCGGGCACTGCTCCAGGTGCATGGACTTCGAGCGTTTTACTTTAGGCTGCCGCGGTTTGCGGATCAGCTGTTGAATAGTTGGCATTCCGGTTCTTTCCCCGTTTTGCAACACACATGACATGCACGCGGGCTGCGTGCGGCTAAATTCGCTGCGCTCATGCGTCCACAAGCGCAAAACCCACGAGCGCTCCCATTCCGAGGTGAACGTCGCGGTTGTTTCTCAGAGGGCGCGAACTGCAAAATTGTCCGGGCCTTGACCAGTTCATTACTGGAATCGGCTACGGGGCGGCCCCCGGCACCGAGATGACGCGCGTAATAGGGGGAGTCGGCCCAAGTGTCAACAGCACTGTGCCGACGGCTTCAGGCGGGCATGATTTGGGGCGTAACGGATTGCCTCAAGAAACGCCATACCCCTGTTGCGACCAACTCATGGCGGGGGCATAGTTGCGTTGAGTACCCGCCGATGGATGACAGATGCAAGTAATTGGCCTGTGCCGCTTTTCATATCCCGCGATTGGCGGCTTTCGGCTGAGCCACGAAACAATCGAAAACCAAAGGCGAATTCTTTACGCCGATGACAGGCTGGAAGAACGCTTTCGCCTGTTTGAAGCCATCACCCTGCCCGGCTTTCGCACCCAGACAGACGAGGCTTTTGAGCTTTTGGTCTTAACAGGAACCTGCCTGCCCAGGGCCTATGCGGAACGGTTGCGGGATCTAACCGCCGGGATCAAACAAATCCGTATCATCGAAAAAGACCCTGCAGGTCATAAATGTATTATACGAGAGGTGATGAACACTGCACGTACCGATCCGCGCCAGCCCTGCGTACAGTTTCGACATGATGACGACGACGCCGTTTCTGTTGATTTCATCGAAAGCCTTCGCGCTGCCGTTCACGAGAATGCGGGACTGATGCAGCAAAGCGAGTCTGTCGGCATAGACTTTAACCAAGGTTACATCGCCCGACGCGAAGCCCGCGGAATTCAGGCTGCTCAGGTCTATCGGTCGCTGCTGGGCGTTGGCTTGGGTATGTATGTTCAAGGAAGCAGCAGGCGGACTATCTTTGACCGGCTGCACAACAGGTTAGCCCGGTTCATGCCCGTGGTCAGCTATCCCGACGCGCCGATGTGGGTTCGAATGCTGCATGAGTTCAATGATTCCGACCACGCGCGCAGGGATACACGTGAATTATTGCCTTTTACGCCAAAGCAGGCGGAAGATTTGCGGGTGCGGTTCTCGATTGATCCGGGCACCTTCCAAGTTACACATGTTGCGAACTGAGCAGATGCAGGTCATTGGTCTATGCCGGTTTTCCTATCCCGCAATCGGCGGGTTTCAGACGACACACGAATCTGTCGAAGAAAGACGGCAGTTTCTGTACCGAAACGACAGGTTGGAAGAGCGGTTTCGCTTGTTCGAAACCATCGCCCTGCCGGGTTTCAGAAAACAATCCGACGAAGATTTTCAATTGCTTGTCGTGGTCGGCGACTGCCTGCCCAAACCGGCATTCTCCCGCCTTCACGATCTGACGGCCGACCTGAAACAGGTTCAAATTGTTACGAAGCCTCCGGGGCGACACAGAAAAGTCATGCAGGACGTCCTGAACTTGGCTCGAGTCAATCCGGATCAGCCCTGCTTGCAATTTCGCCATGATGACGATGATGCTGTATCTGTGAATTTCGTTGAACGGTTGCGAGGATGCGTTGGGGATTGCGCCGAGTTGTTTCAAAACCGTGCCCTGGTCGGCATTGATTTTAATTGCGGTTACCTGGCCAGAGCCGATGCCGAAGGTATTCAGGCCGCCCGTGTGTATCGGCCATTAATGACTGCCGGTCTAGGAATGTATGTTCGGGGCGGCACCCAGAAATCGATCATGAATTTCACCCACAACAAGATCAACAGAGCTATGCCTGTTGTCACTCGCCCGGACACGCCGATGTGGGTGCGGGGCCTGAACCGGTTTAATGACTCACCGCGCACCAGAAACACCAATGTCGAACTAGACCCTCTTACGCTACGGCAAACGGAGGAGTTCTTGTCTCAATTCGCCATAGATCAAGCCGTCGTCAAACGGGTTCACGCGGTGCCCTGACGTGCGCGTTCGCGGAACAACGTGAACAGTCCGGCGCCCACAATCAGCGAAGCACCCAGCATTGTCAGGGTATCGGGCCATTCCTCGAATACTGCCCAGCCAAGCCCAAGTGCCCAGATGAGGCTGGAATACCGAAACGGCGCGACAAATCCGACATCCCCCTGACGCATGACCATAACACTGAACAGATACCCCATCAGAACAAACACCGCAGCGGCTGCAACCAGAGAGCCGGCCAAGGTCGAGACCGGAACCCACCCTTCGAACACCGATGCAATCGCCGCCGCCAGAGCAATCGACCCTGATGTCGCAAGTGTCACAACCATGGACGGCACATCCGCCGACATTCGTCGGGTAACGAGGTCCCGAACCGTAATCGAGGCGACAGCAATCAAAGCATAAACTGAGTACATGCTGAACCCGTCCGGGCCAGGTCGAACGATCAGAACCATACCGACAAATCCGACGGCAATTGCCAGGATGCGCCGCCAACCAATGTGCTCGGAAAAGAACAATGCCGCCCCAAGGGTTACTGTCAATGGCAGCGCTTGCAAAATGGCCGTCACATTAGCAAGGGGCATGTTCTTTAGGGCGGTCAGGAAGAAGAAGGTCGCTGACAGCTCGGTCAGACTGCGCAACGCAATGAGCCATTTGTCGTGACGAGAAAAGTTCAGGTGCAGCGCGCCCAGATATCGGGCAAGCATGAAAACCAGAATGACGGCCAAAAATCCCCGCATGGCCACCAGTTGAAACAAGGGCAGCTCTTGCAAGGCTACCTTGACCAACGTGTCATTCAGGGTAAACGCTGCCATGCTGCCCATCATCAGCAAAGCGCCTTTGGTATTCGGGGTCATATTGCCGGCACTCCGGTCTGGGCGATGCCCCTAATAGGCAGAGATCGCGGAAAAGATGTCAATATCGCGTTAACTGTTTGACTGACCGTTATCCGAAGGGAATGATGGTGCCGAACCAGTTCAGGCTGGAAGGCTCGGTTATGTCCTGGACATATTCCACCCAATCTTCTCCGTATACATGCTCGAAAAACGCAGGGTATTTCCACACGAGATTGTGATAGGTCAGGATGGTTAAAAACGCGCCAAGCGTCAGCGAGCTGGCGAACTCTCGCATTTTGCCTTTCAGAAAGAGCATCACCATCACACCGGCCACGCCCGCAAGGCCCAGACTGACGAAGTCCTGTGTATCAACTTGGCTGTGGCCGGGAACTCCGATTGATTGATACTGAATGTAGCGGGTCAGGAAGATAGCCAGAATACCCAGTAAAAAAGCCCCCAGAAACGAACCGGGATAGGCCAGACGTTGCCAGATACTCTCGGTTCTGGGCGGGGGCTCATTGCGTTTAACCTCTTCCGAGCGCTGTTTGATCCGCGCAACGCGATCCTCGAAGGAATTGTTTTCGGTGCCCATGGGTCAGCCCAAAATCATAAGAAAATAACATAGCAGAGCTAATTGACAGCTTGTGGAACCGCAAGCATCGACACTCAGATCGAAGCCCGCATTCTGGCCGCCCAGATCAGGCTACCCCTCCCCGTCGTCAGCAACAAAAAAAAAGACCCCGCGAAATCGCGGGGCCTTCCGTGTCTTCTGGATCAGGTGATTACTCGCGGCTTTCTGGTGTTTCCACCAGAACGTCCAGCTCGTCTCCGACCATGTCATCGTCGAGGATCGGAGCAGCCAGCGCAGCGGCGGCTTCGGCCTCTTCCCGGCGGGCTTCGATCACCACGTTGTCACGCGACTGCGCGATGTGACGAACAGACTGAGTTGCGCCACCGGTACCGGCAGGGATCAGACGGCCAACGATGACGTTCTCTTTCAGACCAACCAGTTTGTCTTTCTTGCCCTGAACCGAAGCTTCGGTCAGCACACGAGTGGTTTCCTGGAACGACGCCGCCGAGATGAACGAACGCGTCTGCAGCGAGGCTTTGGTGATCCCCAAGAGGATCGGCTCGCCCAGTGCCGGACGACCGCCGCGTGCGATGGTCTTCTCGTTGGCCGCGTCGAACTCCTGCTTGTCGACATGCTCGCCTTTCAGCAGGGTGGTGTCGCCTGAATCCAGGATCTCCCACTTCTGCAGCATCTGGCGCACGATGACCTCGATATGCTTGTCGTTGATCTTCACGCCCTGCAGACGATAGACGTCCTGCACCTCGTCGATCATGTAATCCGCCAGCGCTTCGACACCCATGATGGACAGGATGTCATGCGGAGCCGGGTTACCATCCATCAGGTATTCACCCTTCTGGATGAAGTCCCCTTCGGCGACTGGGATGTGCTTGCCCTTGGGCACCATGTACTCGATGGTCTCCATGGACTCGTCAGCCGGTTCGATGCTGATGCGGCGCTTGTTCTTGTAGTCGCGGCCAAAACGCACGTAACCATCGGCTTCTGCGATGATCGCGTGATCTTTCGGACGACGGGCCTCGAACAGTTCGGCAACACGCGGCAGACCACCGGTGATGTCCTTGGTCTTGGCGCCTTCACGCGGGATACGCGCAACAACGTCACCGGCTTCAACCTGCTGACCGTCTTCGACCGACAGGATCGCATCCACCGACATCGGATAGTGAACCGGGTTGCCCGCATCGTTGCGGACAGGCTCGCCATCTTCACCGACCAGAATGATCTCGGGCTTCAGGTCGCTGCCTTTGGGGGCCGCGCGCCAGTCGATCACGATCTTCTGGGTCATACCGGTTGCTTCGTCGGTCTCGTCGCGGACAGCAAGGCCCGAAACCAGGTCGACATATTTGGCGGTACCGGCTTTCTCGGCGATGATCGGCAGGGTGTAAGGATCCCATTCGAACAGCTTGTCACCACGGGCCACCTTGGTGCCGTCCTTGACGAACAGCTTGGAGCCGTAACCCAGCTTGTGGCTGGCACGCTCTTCACCGTGCTCGTCCTTGATCACCAGCTTCATGTTCCGGCCCATGACCAGGCTTTCGCCTGCGGCATTCACCAAAATCTGCGGGTTCTCAAACGAAACGACACCTTCTTGGCTGGCTTCCTGGAACGACTGCTGACCACCTTGTGCAACACCACCGATGTGGAAAGTCCGCATGGTCAGCTGCGTGCCCGGTTCACCGATGGACTGCGCGGCGATGATGCCGACAGCTTCACCCGTGTTCACCATGGTACCGCGCGCGAGGTCACGACCGTAGCAGGTTGCACAGACGCCTTCCTCGGACTCACAGGTCAGAGGCGAACGGATGCGCATCGAAGCAACACCGGCCTCATCGATCGTGTCGGCCATACGTTCGTCGATCAGTTGACCTGCTGCGACCAGAACTTCATCCGTACCCGGACGCAGAACGTCATCGGCAGACACACGGCCCAGCACACGTTCCGCCAGCGAGGCAACAACCTCACCATCGTTCACGGCTGCTTCGGCAGTGATCGCACGCTCGGTGCCACAGTCGATCTCACGAACGATACAGTCTTGCGCCACGTCCACCAGACGGCGGGTCAGGTAACCCGAGTTCGCCGTCTTAAGAGCGGTATCCGACAGACCCTTACGGGCACCGTGGGTCGAGTTGAAGTACTCGAGAACGGTCAGACCTTCTTTAAAGTTCGAGATGATCGGCGTTTCGATGATGTCACCGTTCGGTTTGGCCATCAGGCCACGCATACCGCCCAGCTGTTTCATCTGAGTGACCGAGCCACGCGCACCGGAGTGGGCCATCATGTAGACCGAGTTCGGTTCCTGTTCGGAACCGTCCGCCGCCCGATCCGATGATGAGATTGTACTCATCATCGCCTCGGTGACGCGGTCGTTACACTTCGACCAGGCATCGACAACTTTGTTGTACTTTTCGCCCTGAGTGATCAGACCGTCCATGTACTGCTGTTCAAAATCCTTCACCTGACTGCGGGTATCATCAACGATACCCCACTTGTCATCCGGAATGACCATGTCGTCCTTACCGAACGAGATGCCTGCCTTGAACGCCTCTTTGAAGCCCATCGACATGATCTGGTCGCAGAAGATAACCGACTCTTTCTGACCGCAGTAACGGTAGACGGTGTCGATCACCTGCTGCACTTCTTTCTTCCGCAGCAGACGGTTGACCAGCTCGAACGGCGCCTTGTTGTTCATCGGCAGCAGAGCACCCAGGCGCAGACGGCCCGGAGTGGTCTCATAACGCTTCTGAACTTCGTTGCCTTCGTCGTCGATCTGCGTGATCCGCGCGGTGATCTTGGTGTGCAGATGCACTTCACCCGCGTCCAGCGCGTGCTGAACTTCTTCGATCGAGCCGAATACCTTGCCTTCGCCCGGCATGCCTTCGCGTTCCAGGGTCACATAGTAGAGACCCAGGATCATATCCTGCGACGGAACAATGATCGGCGCGCCGTTTGCTGGCGACAGAACGTTGTTCGTCGACATCATCAGAACACGCGCTTCCAGCTGCGCCTCAAGGCTCAGCGGGACGTGAACAGCCATCTGGTCACCGTCGAAGTCAGCGTTAAAGGCCGAACAGACCAGCGGGTGCAGCTGAATGGCTTTACCTTCGATCAGGACCGGCTCGAACGCCTGAATGCCAAGACGGTGCAGCGTTGGCGCACGGTTCAGCATGACAGGGTGTTCGCGGATCACCTCGTCGAGGATATCCCACACTTCGGGACGCTCTTTCTCGACCAGTTTCTTCGCCTGCTTAACAGTCGAAGACAGACCCTTGGCTTCAAGGCGCGAGTAGATGAACGGCTTGAACAGTTCCAGCGCCATCTTCTTGGGCAGACCACACTGGTGCAGCTTGAGTTCAGGACCGGTCACGATGACCGAACGGCCAGAGAAGTCGACGCGCTTACCCAGAAGGTTCTGACGGAAGCGACCCTGCTTACCTTTCAGCATGTCAGACAGCGATTTCAGCGGACGCTTGTTGGCGCCGGTGATCACGCGGCCACGACGGCCGTTGTCGAACAGAGCGTCAACGGATTCCTGCAGCATCCGCTTTTCGTTGCGGACGATGATGTCAGGCGCGCGCAGTTCGATCAGACGCTTCAGACGGTTGTTCCGGTTGATGACGCGGCGATACAGATCGTTCAGATCCGAAGTCGCAAAACGACCACCATCCAGCGGAACCAGCGGACGCAGTTCCGGCGGAATGACCGGGATCACGGTCATCACCATCCACTCGGGCCGGTTGCCCGACTCGAGGAAGCTCTCGACAACCTTCAGACGCTTGATGATCTTCTTGGGCTTCAGTTCGCCGGTCGCTTCGGCCAGATCAGCGCGCAGCTGCTCGGCTTCGGCTTCCAGATCGATCTGGGCCAGCATCTCACGGATGGCTTCGGCACCGATATTCGCGGTGAACGCGTCCATGCCATAGGCATCCTGCGCGTCCATGTACTCTTCTTCGGTCAGCATCTGGCCGTAGGTCAGATCGGTCAGACCGGGCTCGATAACGACATAGTTTTCAAAGTATAGAACACGTTCCAGATCACGCAGCGTCATGTCCAGCATCAAACCGATGCGGGACGGCAGCGATTTCAGGAACCAGATATGCGCAACAGGCGCGGCCAGTTCAATGTGGCCCATACGCTCACGCCGGACTTTCTGCAGGGTGACTTCCACACCGCATTTCTCGCAGACAACGCCGCGATACTTCATCCGCTTATACTTGCCGCACAGACATTCGTAATCTTTGATCGGTCCAAAGATACGCGCGCAGAACAGGCCGTCACGTTCAGGCTTGAACGTCCGGTAGTTGATGGTTTCGGGTTTCTTGATCTCGCCATAGGACCAAGACAGGATCCGCTCGGGCGACGCCAGCGAGACCTTGATCTCGTCGAAAACCTTAGGGGGCGTCAGCGGGTTGAACGGGTTGTTGGTGATTTCCTGGTTCATCAGGTATCCTTTCCAGGCTCATCGCACGAGAACGTCACGTGCAGTCCAGTGCCAATGTATGCATACGTATGGGTGAAGCGGTTCAGTTCAGATTGTGTTGCACAGATTGCCGAAGCGACTTCGAAGCCATCCCATTTTGATGTTTCGTAGATCGCCATACGGCCATCGACACTCTCATTGTGATCAACCAACAGGTTCACTTCCATCGAAGTTGAGCCCGCGGCTTTTCCGGCAAAGAAGCTTGCAGCTCCTACAACCAAAATCACCGCGGTGCTCACGATCACTTTGAGAGCACGCATCTGCGTCACTCATCCACCTCCGCATCCAGGAGTTCCATATTCAGGCCGAGGCCACGGACTTCTTTCACCAGAACGTTGAACGATTCCGGTACGCCCGCTTCAAAGTTATCCTCGCCCTTGACGATCGACTCATAGACCTTGGTCCGGCCGGCGACGTCATCCGATTTCACGGTGAGCATCTCCTGCAGGGTGTAGGCGGCGCCGTAAGCTTCCAGAGCCCAGACTTCCATCTCACCAAAGCGCTGACCACCGAACTGCGCCTTACCACCCAGCGGCTGCTGGGTCACCAGGCTGTACGGCCCGGTCGAACGCGCGTGGATCTTGTCGTCCACAAGGTGGTGCAGTTTCAGCAGGTACTTGATTCCTACGGTCACCGGACGTGCGAATTGCTCACCGGTACGACCGTCGAACAGAACCGACTGACCGCTTTCCGAGAAGCCCGCACGCACCAGCGCGTCGTTGACGTCAGCCTCTTTGGCACCGTCGAAGACCGGGGTTGCGATCGGAACACCGCGGGTCACATTGCCCGCGGCCTCGATCAGGCCGTCCTCGTCCAGACCGGTGATGCCTTCTTCGTAGACATCTTCGCCATAGGCCAGCTTCATCGCTTCGCGAACCGGGGTCAGGTCGCCGGAACGGCGGTATTCACCCAGTGCGTCGTCGATATTCAGACCCAGACCGCGTGCGGCCCAACCCATGTGGGTTTCAAGGATCTGACCAACGTTCATACGCGAAGGCACACCCAGCGGGTTCAGACAGAAGTCAACCGGCGTACCATCGGCCAGGAACGGCATGTCTTCCATCGGAACAACCTTGGAGATCACACCTTTGTTCCCGTGACGACCGGCCATCTTGTCGCCCGGCTGCAGCTTGCGCTTCACGGCGATGAAGACTTTGACCATCTTCATCACACCCGGGGGCAGATCGTCGCCACGACGAACTTTCTCGACCTTGTCTTCAAAACGGGCGTCCAGAGCACGCTTTTGCACTTCGTATTGCTCGTTCAGAGCCTCTACGATCTGTGCGTCCTGCTCACCTTCCAGCGCCAGCTGCCACCACTGACCACGGGTCAGGGTTTCCAGCAGCTCCTCGGTGATCACCGACCCTGCCTTGACGCCTTTCGGGCCTTTGACAGCGGTTTTACCCAGGATCAGGCCTTGCAGACGCGCATAGATGTTGCGGTCCAGGATCGCCAGCTCGTCGTCCCGGTCACGGGCCAGACGTTCGACTTCCTCACGCTCGATCTGCAGCGCACGCTCGTCTTTCTCGACGCCGTGACGGTTGAAGACACGGACCTCGACGACCGTACCGTAATCGCCCGGCTTCACGCGCAGCGAGGTGTCGCGCACGTCAGATGCTTTTTCGCCAAAGATGGCGCGCAGCAGCTTTTCTTCCGGGGTCATCGGGCTTTCGCCCTTCGGAGTGATCTTGCCGACCAGAATATCGCCCGGCTCAACATCCGCACCGATGTAAACGATGCCGGCCTCGTCGAGGTTGCGCAGCGCTTCTTCACCGACGTTCGGAATGTCGCGGGTGATCTCTTCCGGGCCCAGCTTGGTGTCACGGGCGGCGACTTCAAACTCCTCGATATGAACCGAGGTGAAGACGTCATCACGCGCGATACGTTCCGAGATCAGGATCGAGTCTTCGTAGTTGTAACCGTTCCACGGCATGAACGCGACGACCACGTTCTTACCCAGAGCCAGTTCACCCATATCGGTCGACGGACCGTCGGCAATGACCTCGCCCTTCTGGACGGTGTCACCCACCTTGATCAGCGGACGTTGGTTGATGCAGGTGTTCTGGTTCGAACGCTGGAACTTGCGCAGACGATAGATGTCAACGCCAGCGTCGCCCAGTTCCAGATCTTCGGTGGCGCGGATAACGATACGCTGGGCATCGACCTGGTCGATGATACCAGCGCGTTTCGCCTGAATCGCAGCGCCCGAGTCGATCGCAACCTTTTCTTCGATCCCGGTACCGACCAGCGGCGCTTCGGCGCGTAGCAGCGGAACCGCCTGACGTTGCATGTTCGAGCCCATCAGAGCGCGGTTGGCGTCGTCATTTTCAAGGAACGGGATCAGCGACGCAGCTACTGATACCAGCTGTTTCGGAGATACGTCGATCAGGTCCACATTCTCACGCGGGGCGAGAGTGTAGTCACCGGCCTGACGGGTCGAAACCAGATCGTTGATGAACTTGCCATCGGCATCCAGAGTCGCGTTCGCCTGCGCCACGGTGTGGCGCATTTCCTCGGTCGCGGACATGTAGTGGACCTCGTCGGTCACCTCGGCGTCTTTGACAACGCGGTAGGGTGTTTCGATGAAGCCATACTTATTCACGCGGGCGAAGGTGGCCAGCGAGTTGATCAGACCGATGTTCGGGCCTTCCGGCGTTTCAATCGGACACATCCGGCCATAGTGGGTCGGGTGTACGTCGCGCACCTCAAAGCCCGCACGCTCACGCGTCAGACCACCGGGGCCAAGCGCCGAGAGGCGGCGTTTGTGGGTGACTTCCGACAGCGGGTTGGTCTGGTCCATGAACTGCGACAGCTGCGACGAGCCGAAGAATTCGCGAACAGCAGCCGCAGCCGGTTTCGCGTTGATCAGATCCTGCGGCATGACGGTGTCGATCTCAACCGACGACATACGCTCTTTGATCGCGCGCTCCATGCGCAGCAGACCGACGCGGTACTGGTTTTCCATCAGTTCGCCGACCGAACGCACACGACGGTTGCCGAGGTGGTCGATATCGTCCACGTCGCCTTTGCCGTCACGCAGTTCCACCAACGCCTTGATGCAGGCCACGATGTCTTCGCGACGCAGAGTGCGCAGGGTGTCAGGCGCATCCAGAGCCAGACGCATGTTCATCTTCACGCGACCAACGGCGGACAGGTCATAACGCTCGCTGTCGAAGAACAGCGTGTCGAACAGGGCCGACGCAGCCTCGACGGTGGGCGGCTCACCTGGACGCATCACACGATAGATGTCCATCAGCGCGCTTTCACGGTTCAGGTTCTTGTCCTGAGCCATGGTGTTGCGCATGTAGGGGCCGACATTGACGTTGTCGATGTCCAGAACCGGGATGTCGGTGATACCCGCATCGATCAGTTCTTTCACGGTGCCACCAATCAGGTCGCCGTCTTTGTCGTATTCCAGCGTCAACTCATCACCGGCTTCGACATAGATCGCGCCGTTTTCTTCGTTGATCATGTCTTTGGCGACAAACTTTCCAACGATATGATCGAACGGAACCAGCAGGTCGGTGACGGTGCCTTCGTCGATCAATTTCTTGACCGCGCGCGGCGTGACTTTTTTGCCTGCTTCAGCAATCACTTCACCGGATTTGGCGTCAACCAGATCATAGGTCGGACGGGTACCACGCACACGTTCAGGGAAGAACGGGGTAACCCAGCCCTTCTTCTTGTCCAGCTTGTAGGACACGGTGTTGTAATACGCGTCCATGATCGCTTCCTGGTCCAGACCCAGAGCATAAAGCAGGGTGGTCACAGGCAGTTTGCGACGGCGGTCGATACGGGCAAATACGATGTCTTTGGCGTCGAACTCAAAGTCCAGCCAGCTGCCGCGATACGGGATGATGCGGCAGGCAAACAGCAGCTTGCCCGAGGAATGGGTCTTACCCTTGTCGTGGTCAAAGAAAACACCGGGCGAACGGTGCATCTGGGATACGATCACGCGCTCGGTGCCGTTCACGACAAAGGTACCGTTCGGCGTCATCAAAGGCATGTCGCCCATGAAGACATCCTGTTCCTTGATGTCTTTTACCGATTTTGCGCCGGTGTCCTCATCGACATCAAACACGATCAGACGCAGGGTAACCTTCAGCGGCGCGCTGTAGGTCATATCGCGCTGCATGCACTCTTCGACGTCGTATTTCGGCTTTTCCAGATCGTATTTCACGAACTCCAGAACGGAAGTTTCGTTGAAATCCTTGATCGGGAAAACCGATTGGAACACGCCTTTGATGCCTTCGCCGTCAGTGGGCTGCTCTGCATCGCCGGAGCGCAGGAAAAGATCATAAGAAGATTTTTGGACCTCAATAAGGTTCGGCATTTCCAGCACTTCGCGGATTTTGCCGTAATATTTACGAAGACGTTTCTGGCCAAGGAACGTTTGAGCCATGTCAGATGTCACCTTTCGATGTTCTCAGCGGGCAAAGACACCGTCGGGCCCCGGCATCTTGCACAATCGAGACAACACGTCCGGATCAATTCATGGCCACCGTCCCGAAGGCGGCCTCCCGATCCGAAAACCGTGTCTTAGAAAACGCCCCACATGTTGAGGCCCTTTCTAAGACAGGTTCGGCTGGACCCGGATTTCTCCGGACCCAGCCAAATTTTTCGGCGCATCTGCGATGCACCTGAGACTAAGCTTAGGCCAGCTCGACTTCGGCGCCAGCTGCTTCCAGCTTGGCTTTGACGTCTTCTGCTTCTGCTTTGTCCACGCCTTCTTTGATCTTGCCGCCGGCTTCGACCAGTTCCTTGGCTTCTTTCAGGCCCAGACCGGTGATGCCGCGAACTTCTTTGATCACGTTGATTTTCGAAGCGCCGGCGTTCTTCAGAACGACGTCGAATTCGGTTTTTTCTTCCTCAGCTGCGCCACCGGCGTCGCCACCGGCTGCGACCATTACGGCGCCGCCAGCTGCGGGCTCGATGCCGTATTCGTCTTTGAGGATGGTTTTCAGTTCTTGTGCTTCCAGCAGGGTCAGACCCACGATGCTTTCTGCGAGTGCTTTCAGATCAGCCATTTTATCAGCTCTTTCCGTTTACAGTGTGTGTTCCAACGTCAGGGCAAGTGCCCCACGCAGATCATTCAGTGCCAACCGCTTACGCAGCTTCCGCCTTCTCTTCGATGGTGGAAAGGATGCTTGCGATGTTGCTTGCAGGTGCGCCAATCGCGCCGGCGATGTTCGAAGCAGGTGCGCCAATGCAGCCCACGATCGAAGCAATAAGCTCCTCGCGAGACGGCATTTTCGAAACTGTTTCGACGCCTTTGCGGTCCAGAGCGTTCTCACCCATTGCACCGCCAAGAATCTCAAAATTCTTGTTATCCTTGGCGAAGTCCTCGGCCACCTTGGCTGCTGCCACGGGGTCCTCGGAATAGGTCAGAACGGTCATCCCTGTCAGCAGGTCGGCCATGCTTTCACACGGCTTACCCTCGAGGGCGATTTTGGCGAGCCTGTTCTTGGCAACACGCACAGCACCACCCGCGTCACGAGCACGTGCGCGAAGGTCCTGCATCTCGGCAACTGTCAGACCGGCGTAGTGCGAAACCACTACGACGCCAGAGCTTTCGAAGATTTGGCCGAGTTCCTCGACCACTTTCTCTTTCTGGGCTCTATCCACAGTTCTCTCCAAGTTTGGGGCAATATCTCACCCCGGCTCATATTTGCCGCGGTCGAAACCCCGGCGTTCAGGTCCGTTGTTACGGGATTGGCCAAAATGCGCCCGAGGGTGGGACCCTCAGAATTCTTTGGTCTTACCCGTCTCAGGCAGGGAATTAAGGGGCCGAATGGACCCACCCACCGTCTTGGACGAAACAAAATAAAGCGCACGACGAATCGCACGCTTTATTTCGTAGCCTTATTTAGGGCAGATAGCCCGGGTTTCCAAGGGGTAAATTACAGCTCAACTATCCAACAATTGCTTTGGTGTTTAACCCATGAATTGCGTTTCCCGATCAGCCGATGCAAACGGGCAATCATTAACTGACGTTCGCTGACAAAATTACTTTAGTGACCCTTCATGTCGTTCACGCCACAGAGCAACTTCCTCCGGCATCTCCTTTGCAAGGAAATCGTACTGATCCGAAAGCGTACTATACAACTGAGCACGAAGTTCGGTGGGAAACTGCATTTTCTCACCCTCAAATACCGGACTGGGCGCCTCGTATGACCCAGACGGGCCCTCCACACCGACCCAACTGCAAAGTTCATCAAGAAATGGTTTGGGCGCTGAAGTAACTTTCTCGTAGCTTACAAGTTTGAATGCATTTTGATCTGTTTTTGCACGCCATCTTGGAAGGTTTCGCGCGTAATTCGAGTAGTCCAAGACTAGCTCCCACGGCACACCCTTGCAGCCAATGGTCATATCTTCAGGTGCAACCGAGATCTGCCCGAAAGAGAGCAACATACGCAAGCTCGACCAAGTTCGGTCAACAGGGTCGCGGGCAATTGCAAGAACTTTCAGATGCGGGTTTACGTCAAAAGCGTGGTCGATCCCCGCGTCTGACAAGTTGAAATAACTTGGGCATACATCAGCACGGCATTGCCAGCTTTCTGCGTGTTCGAATATTTGCCGATACCAGAATTCACCTGTATTGGGCTCGGCAACATGCAAAGCTTCCTTGAGCCACCTCAGGTCATTTTCCGTCACATCCGACCCCAAATTGGCGCAATGCTGCACAACTCTCAGCATCTGCTCCCTGCGGTGATCGGCTGCGTAGTCCGCAACGGATGAATCGAAGAGTTCGGAAAAATAATGGATCTCTTTAACTGGCGGAAGAAAGAACCCGTGATGCTGCCGAAAGGCCGCGTCCAGCCAAGTTGTCGCCGCCTTCTGGGCGCCAACACACAACAAATCCGGACACTGATCTGCCTTGTTCGTGGAAGCAGAGCAGGCAACCTGAACTTGCCCAAACGTCTCCGGCCTCTTTGCGGCAGGGTGAAGGAAAGATCTTAACCGCTGAATTAGCTGACTTTGTCTTACGCTCATAAAACACGTCCTCCATTACCAAAAGGCAGAACACTTGGCGGATCAGGCCTCCACTCGACTGATCGTGGCAGGGGCTCTATCGAGTCCAAACAGACGAACTCGCGAACGCGCCTGATTTGGTGAAAAAAATCCCGAGCAATTCGTATTGCCCGGGATTACTGTTCAACAGTCTCAAGCCTGAGCTTATTCGCCCGAAGCTTCCGCTACATCCAGCGTCACGCCTGGGCCCATGGTCGAGCTCAGCGCGATTTTCTTCATGTATGTGCCTTTGGCGCCCGACGGCTTGGCCTTGGCAACGGCCGAGACAAACGCGCGGACGTTTTCGACCAGCTTGGCTTCGTCAAACGACGCTTTGCCAACACCGGCGTGCACAACGCCGCCTTTTTCCGCCTTGAACTGAACTTCACCACCCTTGGCTGCTTCCACGGCCGCTTTCACGTCCATGGTCACAGTGCCAACCTTGGGGTTCGGCATCAGGTTGCGGGGGCCCAGAACTTTACCCAAACGGCCAACGATCGGCATCATGTCAGGGGTTGCAATGCAGCGATCGAATTCGATGGTGCCGCCCTGAATGGTTTCCATCAGGTCTTCTGCGCCAACGATATCTGCACCTGCTTCTTTTGCTTCGTCAGCTTTCGGGCCACGAGCGAACACAGCAACGCGCATCGCTTTGCCGGTGCCATTCGGCAGGCCGACAACGCCACGAACCATCTGGTCCGCGTGACGGGTGTCAACGCCCAGGTTCAGAGCGATTTCGATGGTCTCGTCGAATTTCGAGGTTGCGTTGCCTTTTACCAGAGCAACAGCATCTTCAACCGACAGGTTTTCCTTGCCGGCGACAGCTTCGCGCGCAGCGCGGGTACGTTTACCGAGTTTTGCCATCTTACTTCACCTCGATGCCCATGGAGCGGGCCGAGCCCAGGATGATCTGCATTGCGCCTTCGACGTCGTTGGCGTTCAGATCTTTCATTTTGGCTTCGGCGATTTCGCGAACCTGTTTCGAGGTTACGGTTGCCACGGTCTCACGACCTGGATTTTCCGCACCACGAGGACGGTTACGCTTACCAACCGGCTTCAGACCAGCTGCTTTTTTCAGGTAGTAAGACGCGGGCGGCGTCTTGATGTCCATGGTGAAGGACTTGTCCTGATAGTAGGTGATCACGGTCGGGCACGGAGCGCCGGGCTCCATGTCTGCTGTCTTGGCGTTGAACGCCTTACAGAATTCCATGATGTTGATGCCGCGCTGACCCAGCGCCGGACCAACTGGCGGCGACGGGTTCGCCTGACCTGCAGGAACCTGCAGTTTCATTGTACCAGCAAGCTTCTTGGCCATTTGGTTTTCCTTTCAACTCGGTTGGGGCGCGCCCCAACCTGATTATGTTGCGTGGTTCGATCCGGGATCGCGATCCCAGTAACCTCCCACGAGAGAATCTCGCCCGAAGACGATAGAGGCGGCATTTATAGGGGATCAGGAGGGATGACAAGTGGTTGGCATCCCAATCCGGAGATATCGAATCGAATCTCAGGAGGTTTCTCGCCGCCTAAAGGAATGAGGATCATCAACGGTGCAGTGATCGATGTCTCTAACAATTTAATAAGACGGCAAAAACCAACGAAAGGCCGCTCATCAGTCGGGATAATGGCGCTTGCATCACTACAAAGCACAGGGCTGTGCTATACTCCGTCAATAAATAAAGCAGTGAATTTTGGTGGAGGTTAATTATGATAATTCGTTTGATCTTAACTCTTGTCATCGCTTTTTCTCTTGCTGGGACCGCGCCTCAGACAGCGCGGGCGGACGCGGGTGAGTTCCTCGGTGGTGCCGTCGTCGGTGGGATTGTTGGTTACGCGATCGGCAAGGACCAACAGAAGAAAAAGTCACAGAGAACGACGACCACAACAAATCGGACTTATCGGTCAGGCATCCCATCGACCACTCAGGGCGCGCAAACCCAAACCGCGCTTAATTATTTCGGCTACAATGCGGGACGGGTCGATGGTCAGGTTGGCCGCGGCACCCGATCCGCGATCGAACGCTATCAGGCTTCGATGGGTTATCCTGTAAATGGCTATGACTTTCAGCCCTATCAGTACGACTTTCTGATGCAGGCCTACTATTGGGCGACAAGCGGTGGACAGACGGCGACTCAACTCTCGGGCCAACCGCTTTTGATGGCGTATCGTCGTCAGGTACACACGGGCTCTGCCCTGGCTGCGGCCCCTCAGGCCCCGGCACAAGCTGTCCCGGTGCAACCTGTTCCGGTTACGACGCCGCAAGAACCCGAGACCACTGAAACAACATCTGCCAGCCTGCCGAGCCTGTTTGCCGGTGGCACCGGAGGCCCGTCTCTGGCCAATCGCTGCAGCGGGGTCATGCTGCAAACTTCGACCAATGGCGGCTACACGACTCTGGCGAACATGTCCGACCCCGACTTTGCACTCAGCGAGCAGTTCTGCCTTGCGCGGAGCTATGCGATGGCGCGCGGCGAAGATCTGATGCAGGACATCCAGGGGCTGACGCCGGATCAGGTTAGCGCCCAATGCGATTCATATGGTGAAATGGTGGCACCACAAGTTGACGCTCTGTCCATCAACTCAAAGACAGAGGCTGAAACCCAGATGCGCAAGCTGGCGCTGGACTCCGGACTTAGCCCCGAAGATCTAGCCGCGACCAGCAAGGTCTGCTTGGCAATTGGATACCGCCAGGACAACATGGATGCCGCAGTTGGATCTGCTCTGATGCTGGTCGCAATGGGTGAACCCGCCTACGGAGAGTTGATTGGCCACCACCTGCGTGAAGGCTTCGGCGTGCAGGAGCGCCGCGACCTTGCGATGCAGTGGTATGACGCGAGCCTTTCGGCACTCGACGCCGGATCGCAGGCTGTCTTCCTGCCGTCCCAGACCGACCGCCCGCAACTCTTGCGAGCGGCCATGGTTCAGGCGCAATAAATCGATCCACGAAACGCTGACAACGTCCATATTAGAAAACAAAACGCCGCGTTGCCCGTAGCAGCGCGGCGCTTCAGATCTCGCGAGGAGTTACCCTAGCCCTGCTTGGTAACCTGCGTAAAGTCCAACTCGACCGGAGTTTCCCGGCCAAAGATCGAGACCGAGACCTTCAGCTTCTGGTTCTCGTCGTCCACGCCTTCGACCATTCCGTCGAAATCCTCGAACGGGCCGTCGTTGACTTTGACTTTCTCGCCCACTTCGAACGAGATCATCAGTTTCGGCGCTTCTTCACCTTCCTGAACGCGGTTGAGGATCTGGTTGACCTCGGCGTCGCGCATTGGCATCGGGCGGCCTTGCGGGCCTAGGAAGCCGGTGACGCGGTTGATCGAGTTGATCAGGTGATAGCCCTGATCGGACATTTCCATATGCACCAGAACATAGCCGGGCATGAAACGGCGTTCGGTCGTGACCTTCTTGCCCCGGCGCACTTCGATCACCTCTTCGGTGGGCACCAGCACTTCGTCGATATCATCCTCAAGGCCCTGCTCGGCCACCGACGTGCGGATCTGCTCTGCGATCTTCTTTTCGAAATTCGAAAGAACGCTGACCGAGTACCACCGTTTCGCCATGAACCTGTCGTCCTTGTTTGTCTTCGGGGCATTCTGTTTGCCGAACACGCCCGTCATTAAAATCCTGTCACGCCATCCGGAATAAAAAGCGGCGCGCAGCCCGAATCGCCACACGCCCATTCCGAATAATACCGTGTCACCTACTCTGACATTGCGCGCTGCGCAAGGGGGCAGCGGTGTTTCCGCCCCTCCTAACCGGTCTAGCCGAAGGCACCTAGGATCAGCTGAAGGCCACCGCGAATCCCCAGATCGACCAAAGCAAAGAAGACAGCTGTCAGCGCCGCCATGATGAAGACCATAACCGTGGTCAACAGCACCTCGCGCCGGGTCGGCCAGACGACCTTGGAGACTTCGGCACGGACTTGCTGAATGAACTGGATCGGGTTGATGGTGGCCATTTGGCGTATTCTCTCTGCTAGCGGATGGGCCGGACATAGCCGGGCATTGCGGCAATTTCAAGGGCAGTTGGATCAACTCTGCCTATGTGGTGTGTTTGTTCAGGGTTTGGGTTTGTCATCCCATTCGTCGCTCAGGATGCGGCGCGCGTCGCCTTCGGGGTCTTCGTACTGGTTCGAACGAACTGTATAGATAAAGGCAACCAGACCAACGCCCCCCAAAAACAGGGAAATCGGGATCAGATAGGCAAGCACTTCCATCCGGATCACCTCAGCCGCAATGCGTTTAGCGACACGGTAATCGACGAGGTCGACATCGCCAAGGCCGCAATCAGCGGTGTCGCCAGTCCGATTACGGCCAACGGAACGGCGATCACATTATAAACCGTCGCGATCTGGAAGTTCTCGCGAATACGCCTGGTGGCTTTGACAGCCGTGTCGCACGCATCTGCAATGGGCGAAAGATCATTGCCCAACAGCACGATATCCGACGCAACGCGTGCCGCATCCAGTGCAGAGGCCGGAGAGATCGACACATGCGCCGCCGCCAGAGCAGCTGTATCGTTCAACCCATCGCCTACCATCAAAACGTTGTGGCCCTGATCGCTGAGTTCCTGAATACGCTTTGCCTTGTCCTGCGGCAAAGCCTCGGCAATCCAATCCGTGATTCCCAGCTTTTCTGCCAATGCGCGCACAGCTCCAGGCGAGTCCCCTGAAATCAGAAGCACATTCTTGCCCGAAGCACGCAGCGCCTCGACCGCCTCTGCTGCCCCGGGGCGCAACGCGTCCGAGAAGCGGAATGCCAAAGGCGCGTCATTGCCGATCGCCAGCCAAGCCGAGGTTTCGGCACCTTGGTTCGCGCCGACCCAGGCCGCCCGACCCAAACGAACACGCTGACCATGGAATTCCCCTTCAGTGCCATAGCCGGGCACTTCGGTAACGCCTCGTACGTTTGCTGGCTTGATCCCGGCCGCGCGCGCCGCTTTCACCAATGACACGGACAAGGGATGCGCGGAGGCCTCGGCCAGCGCAAGAGCAACCTCGACCTTGGCGCGTGTGTGATCTCCCAGATTGACCAGCTCCGGCGCGCCGGATGTCAGGGTGCCAGTTTTGTCGAACACGACTGTGTCAGCCTCGGATAGCCGCTCCAGCGCTGTTGCGTGTTTGATCAGCATTCCCTTGCGGAACAATCGGCCCGACGCGGCAGTCGTCACCGCCGGAACAGCCAATCCCAGCGCACAGGGGCAGGTGATGATCAGAACAGCTGCCGCAATGTTCAGTGCTGTACGCAGATCACCGGAATAGATGTACCACCCGACAAAACTGAGCGCAGACAGGATGTGCACACCGGGCGCATAAAGCTTGGCAGCTTTGTCCGCCAGCGAGGTGTAACGGGATCGGCCAGATTCAGCGATAGCCACCAGATCAGCCATGCGGTGCAAGGACGTATCCTCGCCCACAGCCGTCGCCTGAATGGTCAACGGCCCGGTCAGGTTTACTTCGCCCGCACTGACGGTTTGTCCGGCTTCAGCAAAGACAGGCACTGTTTCACCTGTCAGAAGGGATCGATCCAGTTCGGACTGGCCCGACACGATCTGACCGTCCACTGGCATACGCCCACCCGGTCGCACAAGGATCAGATCTCCGGCACGCAAGTCGGCAACGGCAATCTCTTCTTCAACTCCACCAACAACCCGAATGGCGCGGGGAACTTCCAAAGCGGTCAATTCTTCGGCCGCAGATCGTGCAGCGGCACGGGTGCGGTAGTCCAGATACCGACCGGCCAGAAGAAAGAAGGTCAGTGTCAAAGCCGCATCGAAATAGGCGTGCTCGCCACTCAAAGCAGTTTCCCAGAGCGACGTGACCAATGCCAGCAGGATCGCCAGCACAATCGGCACATCCATGTTCAGCCGCCGCACGCACAATGCGCTCCAGGCATTGGCAAAGAAGGGCTGGGCCGAGAAGGCAATGGCGGGCAACGCAATCGCGGCTGAGATCCAGTGGAACATGTCGCGCGTTGCATCGGTTGCGCCAGACCAGACAGACACCGACAGCAGCATCACATTCATGGATGCAAACCCGGCAACTGCGAGGCGCATCAGCAGATCCCGCCCGGCTTTGTCCGTCTGCGTGGCTGACAAGGCACCGGGATCGAGCTCATGGGCTTCAAAACCTGCCCTCTCAAGCACAGGGATCAGATCGGCCGCACGGGTTTCCGGTGCAGCTTTGATCATTGCGCGTTTAAGCGTCAGGTTCACCCGAGCGTCTTCGACACCGGGATGCGCGTTCAGTTCACGTTCGACCGTCGCGATACAAGCCGAACAATGAATGCCCGGCAGTGATAAAGCAATCTGCACATCTTCCGGTATGGGCCGGGCGGGTTCCGCCGGGGCGGCAAGGCAGCCCGGGCAGGCTGCTGTACCGGAAGAAAGCTGAGCCGTCATAGCTTACCCCTTCACGTACAGCGGAACACGTTGCGAAAATTCGGCACCACTCCCGTCACGCGCGACCAAGCGGATGTTCCAGTTTCCCTTACCCAGCGTGGCAGGCGTGGCATAGGCGGTGCCGTCGAACGTAAAATCTGGCGCGAAATCGTCGCGCACATGAGTTGCCCGGCCAACAACCGCCTGCAATTCGCTCACGTGAATCGGTGCGCCGCTTTCGTCAGTGATGTGCAGGATCAGAAGACCACCTTTGGTTTCCGCCCGAACAGTCCAGCCCAGCGCCTGCTGTTCTTTCAGGCGATCATTGAATTCCTGGCTTGCGACGTAAGAATTCTTCACCTCCAACCCGGGAAAAGTCTGGACAGCCTTGTATGCAAGCACAAGGTTCACCGCGATAATCACGCCAAAAGCACCAACAAACACTGCCAAGGCGTGCTTTCCGGTGAATTTACGTTCGGCCATGATCAGTTTCCTCGTCCGTTAAACGTGGTGTCCTTGTAGGCGCGTTCACCGCTGCTGAGGTCTTCAACCCAGATCCGCACTGGTGTCGTATTTGCCGCCGACGGGCCAGCATCGCGGGACGCTACGATGTAGACACGGGTCAATTGTGCCGTATCCGCCGTAACATTCACAGTATCGATCACGGTTCCTTCAATTTCCAGCCGCATTGCCGGATCGCCTGCCAAAGACAATTTGAACAGACGGTCCTCACCATGCTTGTTGCGCAGACGCACGTCATAGGTATTGCGGATGGTGCCGTCTGACAGGGTGACAAACGTTGGGTTACGTACCGGTGCAACGGTCAAATCGATATCGGACCGGATGAACAATGCAAACATCAACCCGACCCCGACCAGCGCCCAAAGGGACGTGTACATGATCGTACGTGGCCTCAGAATGTGCTTCCAGACGTTCTTGGCGGGTTGACCAGATCGTTCATGCGCTTCATCGCTTAGCGCCATGTAGTCAATCAGTCCGCGCGGTTTGCCGATCTTGGCCATCATATCGTCACAGGCATCGATACACAGGGCGCAAGTGATACATTCTAACTGCTGACCATCCCGGATATCGATGCCGACCGGGCAGACGTTCACGCAGGCCATGCAATCGATGCAATCCCCCAACTCGGAATCTGCCGTGCGCTTGCCCTTGCCGCGCGGCTCACCCCGCCATTCGCGATAGCCGACAACCAGCGTATCCTCATCCATCATTGCCGCCTGAATGCGCGGCCACGGACACGCGTAAATGCAGATCTGCTCGCGGGCGAACCCGCCAAAGAAGAATGTCGTACCCGTCAGAATCAGCACCGTCGTGTAGGCAACCGGATGCGCGTTGCCCGTCACAAGATCACGGGCCAGCGTCGGCGCGTCCGCGAAGTAAAACACCCAGGCACCGCCCGTCGCCAAACCGATCAGAAACCACACGGCCCATTTTGTTACCCGCAAACGAGCCTTGCGAAAATCGAGCTTTTCCTGACGGTGCAGACGCAGACGGGCGTTTCGGTCACCTTCGATCCACCGTTCGACCAGAATGAACAGGTCCGTCCAGACCGTTTGCGGGCAAGCATAGCCGCACCACACACGGCCCAGAGCTGACGTAAACAGAAACAGGCCCAGCCCCGCCATGATCAGCAGACCGGCGACAAAGTAGAACTCATGCGGCCAGATCTCGATCCAGAAGAAATAGAAGCGCCGATTTGCCAAATCCAGAAGAACAGCTTGATCCGGCAGGCTGGGGCCGCGATCCCATCTGATCCAGGGCGTCACGTAGTAGATACCCAGTGTCACGATCAGGATGATCCATTTCAGGTTTCGAAACGGCCCCGACACACGTCTTGGAAAGATCGGTTCACGCGCGGCGTAAAGGCTGGGGGCGGGATCGGAATCGCTCACTGGCTGGCTCCACAAATGGATCTTCTGAAAGCGTCTTGTTCCAGATCATGCATGGATGAACTTTGACATGGGTCAAAACGCGCATCGGGCAAACATCTTTTGCAATTCGGTCCGTCTTGTGCGCGCTGGAAATGACGTGTTGTGCCCGATTTATTGCCTATTTTAGCAGAAAAACCTCTTACGGTGCGCTACTAACTACATCGTCCATACGTCGTTCTTCTTATCCCGACCAATTGTCGCAGCCTGAGACTAGAGCCACCCAAACGCATCAGAACAGACTTCGTTGCGCGAAACTTAATGGTAATACAACGGGAATGTAGAGTAGAAAAAAGCACCGGCTGTTCAGGAAACGCGCGAACAGATGGAACAGCCGGTGCTACAGCCTTCGGGCGGCGAACCGCCCGAAGGTGCTCTCTAGGTCTTACTGGCCACCACCCAACTGGTGGACATAGGCGGATACCGCACGGATCTGCGCCTCGGTCAGGCGGGTATCCCAGTTCGGCATGACACCAAAGCGGCTGTTGGTCACTGTTTCGGTCAGAGCCTCTTCGCTGCCTCCATAAAGCCAGATTGCGTCCGTCAGGTTCGGCGCCCCCTGGAAGACGTCGCCTGTACCGTCGTCGCCGTGGCAGGCCGCGCAGTTGTCTTCGAAGACAACTTTGCCTGCCTCAGCCGCCGCATCGTCGGTCTGGGCGTTGCTCAGCGACATGACGTACTGCACCACTTGCGTGATTTCATCATGCTCGAGGATTTCACCGAAGGCAGGCATCTCGGAATAGCGCGCATCGTCGCTTTCTTCGTTCCGGATACCGTAGCTGACCGTGTAGACGATATCTTCCATCGTACCACCCCAGAGCCAGGCGTCATCCAGCAGGTTCGGGAAACCAGGCGCGCCCTGCGCACCGGACCCGTGGCACTGTGCGCACCAGGTGCGGAATACGGCACCACCAGAATTCACAGCATATTGCTGAAGTTCAGCGTCCTTCGCGATGTCATTCAGCGGTGTTTCCACCAACTTGGCATTCCAGGGCGCATTCGCCTCTTCGAACGCGACCATCTCCTGCTGTACCAGTGCCCGTGAAGACCATCCCATGACGCCAGCGGTTGCTGATTGCACCAGCGGCCACGCAGGATACATGATCGTGTAGATCACGCCCCAGATAATAGTCACATAGAAGGTCCACAGCCACCAGCGCGGCATCGGATTGTCGAACTCTTCGATCCCGTCCCAGCTGTGCCCGGTAGTGTTCGGATCACCCGGCTGTTTTTCAGGTGTCTTGCTCATTGCCGCGCCTCCTTGGATGTGGCGGGTTTGTCTTGATGCCGGAAGGGGATGTTGGCGGTGTCCTTGTATTCTTTGCTGGCACCGGGACGGAAAACCCAGATGACGATGCCAACGAAGAAGGCGAACAACAACAGCAGCATCCAGCTATCCGCGAACTGCCTGAGAATTGTGTATTCTTCCATCACGATCCTCCTTTAGCGGCTTGCGTCCGGGGTGAAGGTCGAAAAGTCGACCAGCGTGCCCAGCATCTGCAGATAAGCAACCAGCGCATCAGCTTCGGTCAGCTCGGGCTGGCCGTCAAAGTTGCGCACATTGACCTTGTCGCCATAGCGCTCCAGCAAACCGTCATAGTCGCTGTCCGGATCGGCCTGCGCGCGGAAGTCAGCTTGCGCGTTCTCCAGCATCTCTTCGGTATAAGGCGTGCCGACCAGAGCATTGGCGGCCATCACATCTCCGATGTATTTGCCGTCAATCTTACGATGCTCGAGGAAGCCGTATTTTGGCATCACCGATTCCGGCACTACCGATTGCGGATCCCGAAGGTGGTCAACCTGCCATTGGTCCGAATAGCGGCCACCGACACGCGCCAGATCCGGTCCGGTACGTTTTGATCCCCACTGGAACGGGTGATCGTACATCGATTCCGCCGCCAGCGAGTAGTGACCATAGCGTTCGACCTCGTCCCGCATCGGGCGGATCATCTGGCTGTGGCAAGTGTAGCAGCCTTCGCGGATATAGATTTCACGCCCCGCCATCTCGAGAGGGGTGTAAGGGCGCATGCCCTCCACCTTCTCGATGGTGTTCTCAAGATAGAACAGCGGGGTGATCTGTACGAGGCCACCGATGGTTACGACCAGAAAGCTGAAGATCAGCAGGAGGGTCGCGTTGGTCTCGAGGATCTTATGTTTATCGAGAATTGCCATTGCTCCGGCCCTCCTTATTCAGCCGGGACCGCGACGGTCAGGCTGGCCTCTTTGGCCGGCGCTTTCCGCACAGTCATCCACAGGTTGTAGCACATGATCACAGCGCCAGCGACGAACAGGACACCGCCCAGCGCACGCACGACATACATCGGGAACTTGGCAGCCACGGTATCGGCGAACGAGTTCACCAAGAAGCCGTTGGCATCTACTTCACGCCACATCAGGCCTTCCATGATGCCGGTCACCCACATCGACGCGGCGTAGAGCACGATACCGATGGTGGCGAGCCAGAAGTGCCAGCTGACCATCTGCAGCGAGTACAGGCGCTCGCGCTTCCACAGGACAGGGACCAGGAAGTACAGCGCACCAAAGGTGATCATGCCGTTCCAGCCCAGCGCGCCCGAGTGCACGTGACCAATGGTCCAGTCAGTGTAGTGAGACAGGCTGTTGACCGCACGGATCGACATCATCGGACCTTCAAAGGTGGACATGCCATAGAAGCCGACCGAAATCACCATCATCCGGATCACCGGGTCGGTACGCAACTTGTCCCATGCACCCGACAGGGTCATCAGCCCGTTGATCATACCACCCCAGGACGGCATCCACAGGATGATCGAGAACACCATGCCCAGCGTCGACGCCCAGTCAGGCAGCGCGGTATAGTGCAGGTGGTGCGGACCGGCCCAGATATACAGGAAGATCAGCGCCCAGAAGTGGATGATCGACAGCTTGTACGAGAACACCGGGCGCTCGGCCTGTTTCGGAATGAAGTAATACATCATGCCAAGGAAGCCCGCAGTCAGGAAAAAGCCCACGGCGTTGTGGCCATACCACCATTGGATCATGGCATCCTGAACGCCCGACCAGACGATGACCGACTTCGAACCCCAGATGCTGACCGGGATGGTCATGTTGTTGACCAGGTGCAGCATCGCAACGGTGACGATAAAGGCCAAATAGAACCAGTTGGCCACATAGATGTGGGGTTCTTTCCGTTTGATGATCGTGCCCAGGTAGACCGCCAGATAAGCGACCCAGACAATGGTCAGCCACAGATCGACATACCATTCAGGCTCGGCATATTCCTTGGATTGTGTTCCGCCCAGAACATAGCCGGTTGCGGCCAGCACGATGAACAGCTGATACCCCCAGAATACGAACCACGCCAGATTGCCGCCCCACAAGCGCGCGGCACTGGTACGTTGCACGACATAGAATGAAGTTGCGATCAACGCGTTACCACCAAAGGCGAAAATCACCGCCGATGTGTGCAGCGGACGCAAACGGCCGAAGTTCAGATAACCCTGCGCCCATTCGAAGTTCAGCACCGGAAAGGCGAGCTGAAACGCGATAAAGGTCCCTGCAAGGAACCCGATCACACCCCAGAAGGCAGTTGCGATCACGCCGTAGCGGATCACGTCATCCATGTATTCGCCCGAGCGGTCGACTAAAATATCTGGCTCGTCTGTGTTTCGAAGCGTCCAGATGAACAAGCCGCCGGCGATAAGCATCACCAACAGTGCATGTACCTGATACGCCAAATCGCGTGCATAATTGGTTCCGATCGCTGCGAACAGCGCGATCAGACCAAGCACGATCAGCTTGATGTAATTCGACATATTGCGTCCCTTTGCCATGCTCCGCGCGTTTTTGATTCTTATGACGCGCGAAACCCATTTGACTGGCTGCCGTTCTGAAGCACGGCGGCTATTACTGCTTTGATCTGTATCAAGACAGTTCTGCGTTTTCTGTGACACGCATTGTAGAGGAAATAGGCCAACTGGTCACATGAGACCAAATGCCCGAAACATGAGGTCGCAATGACTTACAAATCTCTTCTCACTGTCATGACCGAAACGCAGACAGCGCCGGCTGCTCTCGCGCAGATGGTGGCCTTGGCAGAGTCTCAGGATGCCCATGCGGAAACCCTGTGCCTTGGTGTCGATCGCAGTCAGACAGGTTATTACTACGCGGGCGCTAATGCGCTCATTGTTCAGGAAACACTCAGCCGGGCCAACTCTGAGGCGCAGGAGCTGTTGACCTTTGCCAATGATTACCTTGGTAAGTCCGGCGTTCGCTGGTCCGCAGAACATGGCGTCGCGCAAATTGCCGATATCGGACGCCATGTTGCGCATAGGGCAAGGTTTTCCGACCTGGTGATCCTGCCACACCCCTATGGCAAAGATCGCGGGGCCGAGGCCGAACCCATCATCGAAGCGGCCATGTTCGAAGGGCATTGCCCGGTTCTGGTTGTTCCGGATGACACCGAACCACTGAAAGTACCGAGCAACATCATGATTGCATGGAACGAAAGCGTGGAAGCCATGTGTGCCATTCGGCACGCCCTGCCCTTCCTGAAACAGGCGGAACTGGCCCGAATTGTGGTCATCGACCCGCCCCGGCATGGACCGGACCGGTCTGATCCGGGCGGGATGCTGTCACAAATGCTGGCCCGTCATGGAGTCAAATGTGAGATTGATGTGCTGAGCAAGACCATGACGCGCGTGTCAGATATACTCAACCGCCACGCATCCGATACGGACTCGGATTTGATCGTAATGGGTGCCTATGGCCACTCCCGTTTCCGCGAGGCTATTCTGGGCGGCGCGACACGGAACATGCTTGAGCAATCTTCTGTGCCCGTATTCCTGGCGCATTGATTCGCCCCCCCAAAAAAGCCGCCTGACTTGGCGGCTTTTGTCATCCTTTGCGGATGAGACCTATCAGGAACAGGAGAATTACGGCGCCTGTTGTTGCGAAGAAGATCGACGAAAGCAGGCCGCCGCCAACCGCAAATCCAAGCGCCGGAAAAATCAGCCCTGACAAAAACGCGCCGACGATCCCGACAATTATGTTGCCGAACAGACCGAACCCACGGCCTTCCATGATCTTGCCGGACAGCCAACCGGCGATTGCGCCGATGAGCAGCATTGCCAACAAACTGCCGAATTCCATGCCACGCTCCTGTGTTGGATAGTTCCACAACAAAACCCTGCGGCAAGTGTCGCCTGAAGAAAGTGGTTCAAGTCAGACCAGAAAGCCGCCATCCGAATCGTCGCCCGCCTCTTCCATGAGGCGACCCAGATCGGGGATGGTCACATGCCGCTTGCCTTCAAGCGCTATCACGCCGTCCTTTTTCAATGCTGATATCTGCCGACTGACCGTTTCCAGCGTCAGGCCCAGATAATCCGCCATGGCTTCTCGGGTCAGGGGCAGATCAAACACGATGGACCCAGACAGACCTTTTTGGCTGATCGACGCGTCACGACGGGCGATAATTGACAACAGGCTTGCAATCTTCTCGCGCGCTGTTTTGCGCCCAAGGACCAGCATCCACTCGCGGGCGGCGTCGAGTTCGTCCAACGTCATCTGCAAAAGGCGATGGGCGATGTGCGGGGTGTGATCCATCAGTTCTTCGAAAGGCTTCTTGCGAAAACAACACATCACGACATCGGTCGTCGCCTGAACATCGTAGGGTGCTGTCTCGCGCCCTGGGCGGCCCACGAAATCGCTGGGCAACAGCAGACCGACCATTTGAGTCCTGCCATCTTCCATCGTCTGCGTCAAAGAGGCGATTCCAGCCACGACTGAGCCGACAAAATTCATCTGATCCCCCGACCAGATGATCGTCTGACCCGCCTCAAAGCTGCGATAATACTTTATGCTTTCAAGCTCTTCCAGCTCATCGGCATCACAACGGGCACAGACCGCACGATGTCGAATCGGGCAATCTCCGCAATTAGAGTGGTCAAACTGTGCTTTTACTGTCATGCGCGTTCCTACTTGATCTCCGTCAAAGCAACCAAGTCGTCTGTCTCCTAAGGGTATCGCCATGATAGTGAAACCACAATTGGCAAAGCTTGGACTTTTTGACGCGAAAGTACCGCGTTACACAAGCTACCCCACCGCCCCCCACTTCAGCAACGACGTGGGAGCAGACATGTTTGGCGACTGGATTTCCGGGATCAAACCCGGCAGTGCAATTTCGCTGTACATTCATGTTCCATTCTGCCGCAGGCTATGCTGGTTCTGTGCGTGCAGGACACAGGGAACACAAACCGACAATCCGGTGATCGCCTATGTCGACGTTCTGAAGGCCGAATTGGACCTTCTGGCAGCGCGGTTGCCTGAGGGTGTGGTCCTGTCGCGTCTGCACTGGGGCGGCGGCACACCAACGTTGCTGAACGCCCAACTGATGCGCGAATTGGCACAACACATCCTGGGTATCGTACCCATGGGGCCTGATGCCGAATTCTCGGTCGAGATCGACCCGAACGAGATTGACGAGGCGCGTCTGGATGCGCTGGCAGACGCTGGCATGAACCGCGCGTCGATTGGGGTGCAGGATTTCGATGACGAAATCCAGAAAACCATAGGTCGAATTCAAAGCTACGATACTACACGCGACGCCATCAACATGATCCGCGAGCGTGGCATCTCCAGCCTGAATGCAGATATCCTTTACGGTTTGCCACATCAGACAAAGACCCGGATGACCGAAAGTGTGCAGAAACTCCTGTCACTCAGCCCGGATCGCGTAGCGCTTTACGGATACGCCCATGTGCCTTGGATGGCAAAGCGGCAACAGCTGATTCCGTCGGACGCTCTACCCACACCTGAACAACGCCTCGAACTCTTTGACACGGCCCGGCGATTGTTCCTGTGGGACAAATATGCCGAGATCGGCATCGACCATTTCGCCACCCAGGATGACGGGCTGACACATGCGTTGCGCGCGGGCCGCCTTAAGCGCAACTTCCAGGGCTATACCGACGATCAGGCCGATGTTCTGATCGGTGTCGGAGCCAGTTCGATCTCGCGCTTTCCACAAGGCTACGCGCAGAACGCACCTGCCACATCCGCCCATACCAAAGCCATTCGCAACGGGCAGTTTTCGACATCCCGAGGTCACCTCTTCAAGGGTCAGGACATTCTGCGTGCGCGCCTGATCGAGGCGCTGATGTGCGATTTCAAAATCGACACTGCAGAAATCCTGCGGGATCACGATGTATCTGCCGCTGAACTGGACGAGATGTATCGCGCGGCCAATGCTTCTTTCGACGGGCTGCTGCAGATAACCGAAGACGGGCTTTATGTGCCGCCCGAAGCGCGTGCGCTGACCCGGATAATCGCCCGCAGCTTTGATGCCTATGATCTCAGCAAGGCTGGGCACAGCTCGGCGATCTGACCTTTTTCAGCGGGCTGCATTCAGCCCGTGCAGCGGAATACACATCAGGGGCTTGACGCACGCCTGCGGTTTTTCCCACACTCAGGCTGCAGGATGACGTTTCACCCTGCAGCCTGAGGCGGGCAAAATACAGACAATCCTTGTCGGCGCAAATGCGTCGGTCGGTCCCTTTCGTGCAGCCATTCTGCAACCTGAAAGAGGGACAACACTCATGCGCGTTTTCACCGTCCTCGGGCCCAGCCAAGCGGGCAAATCTACGCTGGTCGAGGCCATCAGCCGCCTCGACGGGCGCCCCACCACATTCGATGTTTCCGGAACCGTGCATTTGCACGGTTTTTCTTACCTGGACGAGCCCTGGTGCGCGATCGACGTAGACGGAGGCGGCGACGCTCTGGCGTATGTCGGGCCCGCAATGGCGATTTCGGACGCTGCCGTCGTTGTCGTGCCCCCCGACCCTAATGCCGCCGTTCTGTGCGCGCCCTATCTGCGGCTGGTAGAAGAGGCCGGCATCCCATGCTTTCTGTTCATCAACCGGATGGACAACCCCAACGGCCGCATCCGCGATATCATCGCCTCACTGCAAACATATTGCACCCATCACATCGCCCTGCGTCAGGTGCCGATCCGTGAAGGAGAAACAATCATCGGCGCGGTTGATCTGATCTCGGAACGGGCCTGGAAGTATCAGGAGGGCCAACCCTCGGCCCTGATCGAACTGCCCCAATCCGTCGAAGACCGTGAGCAGGAAGCCCGGACCGAGTTATTAGAAACCCTGTCTGATTTCGATGACAACCTTCTGGAACAGCTGATCGAAGACAAACAGCCGCCAAGTGACGAAGTTTATGATCTGGCCGCACAGGTCCTGCAGAATCATCAGTTGATCCCCGCCTGCCTGGGTGCTGCGAGCCACGGCAACGGGCTGACGCGGCTGATGAAAGCGCTGCGCCATGAAGCCCCGGAGTTCAATATCGCCGCCGGGCGCGATGAGGCCGCGGACAGCGCTCGTGCCATCGCCGGTTTTGCAGACGTCAAGAAACACATCGGTAAAATCGTCGTTCTGCGCGGCCTCGGAGATGGCGTGCAAGCCCACGAGGCTCTGGGCGGTGAAACCGTAGGCAACCTGACAACGCTGGATGCCAAAACCCAGATTGCCACGCTGGAAGCCGGGCAGATCGGTTTGGCGGTGAAATCCGATCACCTCAACCCTGGTTATATTTATGACAGCAATTCGGCGACAGAACTGCCGGAATGGGCGGCCTCACATCCGATCGCTCATCGTCAGATCGTCTCGCCTTCGCATGAGCGGGATGATGTTCGCCTGTCCAACGCCCTGAGCCGTCTGACCGAGATCGACCCCGGCCTGCACTTGCAGCAAGATGAGCTGAGCGGCCACGCGGTTCTTGGTTCTCAAGGTCCACAGCACATGCGCCGCGTGACCACCAAGCTGGCCGAGGATTTCGGGATCGAGATTGAAGCGGATCAGGTCGAAACTGCTTTTCGCGAAACCATCCGCACGCCTATCGAACATCGTCACCGCCATCGTAAGCAATCCGGCGGCGCGGGGCAGTTCGCGGATGTGGTGATATCGGTCGCGCCCCTGCCACGCGGATCAGGGTTCCAGTTCGAAGAGGTGGTCAAAGGCGGAGCGGTTCCCAAGAACTACATCCCGTCGGTGGAACACGGTGCCAAGGACGCGCTGGAACAAGGGCCCGAGGGTTTTCCGGTGGTCGATGTCAAAGTGACCCTGAGCGACGGAAAACACCACAACGTGGACAGTTCCGACTATGCGTTCCGAACAGCAGGCAAGAACGCCGTACGTGAGGCGTTGCCTCAGGCCAAGCCGGTGGTTCTGCAGCCGATCCTGAGCGCTGAAATTCACCTGCCTTCCGATTTTGTTGGCGATCTCGTGCCAACAATAAGTTCTCTGCAAGGACAGGTCCTGGGATTTGAAGGCAACCCAAACGCATCAGGCTGGGAAATCTTCAACGCTCAGATTCCCGCCGTTGCCGAGGATGAGTTGCATCGCACTCTCGCCAGTGCCACGCGCGGAACCGGGTGGGTCAAGTTAAGCTTTGACCACTATGAAGAACTGCGTGGACCTGTGCCCAAAGCGGCGTCCAAAGAAAAGGCAAACGCGTGATGAACTGAAGAAGGCGGGCTGGCCTCAGCCCGCCGCAGCAATCAACTCGCGGGTATAGTCGGTCTGAGCATTTTCGAACAAATCCTCTGCCGCACCCATTTCAATCACATCCCCGTTTCGCATGACGATCACGTTGTGCGACATCGCCCGCACCACTTTCAGGTCATGGCTGATGAACAGGTAAGCCAATCCGTATTTCTTTTGCAGATCGCGTAGCAGGTCGACGATCTGAACCTGAACCGTCATGTCCAGCGCACTGGTCGGTTCGTCCAGAACCAGCAGCTTGGGCCGCAGAACCATCGCACGCGCAATGGCGATGCGCTGACGCTGACCGCCTGAGAACTCGTGTGGATATCGGTCCATCGCCGCAGGATCCAGACCCACTTCGGTCATCACCTCAGCGACCAGTTCGCGCGGTGCGCGGTGAGGGTCAATATTGTGAATTGCCAGACCTTCCGCAATGATCTGCTGACAGGTCATACGTGGGCTGAGGCTGCCGAACGGGTCCTGAAACACGATCTGCATATCCTTGCGCAGTCGGCGCAGCTGTTTCGTGGACCACTTTCGCACATCCTGATCGCGGAAGGTGATGCCGCCTTCGGATGCGATCAACCGCATGATCGCCAGCGCCAGCGTGGTCTTACCCGACCCGCTTTCGCCCACAATTCCCAAGGTCTCGCCCGCGCGTACGCTCAGCGTGGCATCATTCACCGCCTTCACATAACCGACCGTGCGCTTCAGAAACCCGCGCTGGATCGGGAACCAGACTTTGAGGTGATCGGTGCGCGCAACCTCTTCCGCATCTCTTGCAACAGCTTCAGGCTGTCCCGAGGGCTCTGCGGCCAGAAGTTTGCGGGTATAAGGGTGCTGCGGATTGTCGAAGATGTCCTGTGTCACACCGGTTTCGACAATTTCGCCATCCTTCATCACACAGACCCGATCGGCGATCCGGCGCACGATGCCCAAATCATGGGTGATGAATAGCATCCCCATATTCTCGGATTTCTGCAGCTCTGCCAACAACTCGAGAATCTGCGCCTGAATGGTTACATCCAACGCCGTTGTCGGTTCGTCTGCAATCAGGATGTCGGGTTTGTTGGCCAGCGCCATGGCGATCATCACGCGCTGCCGCTGCCCGCCCGACAACTGGTGCGGATAGCTGTCCAGCCGATCCTCGGGGTCGCGGATGCCGACCTTGTTCAACAGCTCCAATATCCGACCCCGCGCCGCGTCACCTGTCACGCCTTGATGCAGCGCCAGCGATTCTGCCATCTGCTTCTGAATGGTGTGCAACGGGTTCAGCGAGGTCATCGGCTCCTGAAAGATGAAACTGATATCATTGCCCCGCACATCCATCAGATGCTGTTCCGAGGCGCCGATCATCTCTTGCCCGTCATAGGTCACAGACCCTTCGACCAGAGCACTGTCACCCAGCAGCGAAACGGTCGACAGCGCGGTAACGGATTTACCCGACCCGGACTCTCCTACCAGGGCGACTGTCTCACCCCTGTCTACGGTAAAGGACACACCCTTGACCGCCGCGCTGATCTGACCGTCCTGCCGGAAGGATACGCGCAAGTTTCGCACGTTCAGCAAGCACGTTTCGCTGTTCATACGCTGATCCCTTCCAAAGCTGCATACATATAGCCGACCCAAACAGCGCTGATCAGCGCGGTCACCTGCAAGAATGTCGGAAAAGACCGTTTTTGGGCGTAAGTGACGGCAGTGGCAAGCAATGAAAACGTCCCCGGACCAAACAGAACAAAGAAGAAGAGCCCAAATACTTCGAACCGAAAGGAACCATGGGGGTGGGATTGGACGAAATCCCAGCCCAGCCATCCCAGCATACAGGCGATATAGATCAGAGCCGCTGCAGCCGCATATCTGATCATCCTTGCGACCACACTGTTACTTGCGCCAACGGTCATGAGAATGTCTTTCTGGGATCAAACGCATCCCGCACGCCTTCAAAAATGAAGACCAGCAGGGACAGCATGATGGCAAAGGTGAAGAAGGCGGTGAACGCCAGCCACGGAGCCTGCAGGTTCTGTTTGGCCTGCAATGTCAGTTCTCCTAGCGAGGGGGCCGAAGACGGAAGACCAAAGCCCAGATAATCCAGCGAAGCCAGACCGCCGATGGTTCCGGTGACGATGAACGGCATAAAGGTCAGCGTCGCCACCATCGCGTTGGGAAGCATATGGCGGAACATAATGGTCATATTGCCCACGCCCAGCGCCCGGGCCGCGCGCACATATTCAAGGTTTCGCGCCCGCAGGAATTCTGCGCGCACCACTCCCACCAGTCCGGTCCAACTGAACAGGATCATCAACGCAACCAGCAGCCAGAAACTTCGCCCCAATACCGCAAACATGATGATGATGACATAAAGCGACGGTGTCGCCGACCAGATCTCGATGATCCGCTGAAAGATCAGGTCCAGCCAACCACCAAAGAACCCTTGAATGGCACCGGCAAATATACCGATCAGACTGGCCGCACCCGTCACAAACAGTGTGAACAGGATCGACAAGCGGAAGCCATAAATCACGCGGGCCAATACATCGCGTTTGGTGTCATCGGTTCCCAGAAGGTTCTGACCGTTGGGGGGCAATGGCGCGGCCCCGGGGCGATCTACCGACGTGTTGTAGGAATAGGGAAGCAACGGCCAAAGCGACCAGCCGCGTTCGAATCCGTCGGCCTGAAACGTACCGGTGTCGATTTGTTCGATGATACCTTCGGGGTCGTCAAAACACTCTTCCAAACCACCGCTGTCTATCAGACACTGAACCTCCGGGTCGCGATAAATAGCCTCTGTCTGGAAGTCTCCGCCAAATTCGGTTTCCGCGTAGAAGTTGAAGATCGGTGTATAAAACTCACCCCGGTACTTCACGAGGATGGGTTTATCATTTGCAATGAACTCGGCGCACAGCGACAGGCCAAACAGCACCGAGAAAATGATCAGTGACCAGAAGGCGCGCCTGTTGCGGCAGAAGTTGCTCCAGCGGCGCTGATTCAGAGGGGACAGAGCCATTTATCCCTCCCGCTTTTCGAAATCGATGCGCGGGTCGACAAGCACATACATCAGATCGCTGATGATGCCGACAACCAGCCCCATCAGGCCGAAAATGAACAGCGTACCGAAAATCACCGGATAATCCCGCGCCACGGCAGCTTCAAAACCAAGACGACCCAGACCATCAAGCGAGAAAATCGTTTCGATGATGATCGAACCACCGAAGAACACGCCGATAAACACGGCCGGAAATCCTGCGATGACAATCAGCATCGCGTTGCGGAACACATGGCCATACAGAACTTTTTGCTCGCTCAGCCCTTTGGCTCGGGCGGTCATCACATATTGCTTTTTGATCTCATCCAGAAACGAGTTCTTGGTCAGCAGCGTCAATGTGGCAAAGGCCGAGATCGTCAGCGCAATTGTCGGCAGCGCAATGTGCCAGAAGTAATCCGCGATTTTGCCGAAAAAACTCAGGCTGTCCCAGTTGTCCGACGTCAGACCACGCAGCGGGAAGATTTGCCAATACGAACCACCGGCGAACAGCACCAGCAGCAGAATGGCAAACAGGAAGCCGGGGATCGCGTAGGCCACAATGATCGTCCCGCTGGTCCAGGTATCGAACCGGGAGCCATCCTTGACCGCTTTGCGAATGCCCAGTGGGATCGAAACCAGATAGGCAATCAATGTCGACCACAAGCCCAGAGAAATCGAAACCGGCATTTTTTCCAACACCAGATCAATCACGCTGATCGAACGGAAATAGCTTTGACCGAAATCCAGGGTCAGATAGTTGCCCATCATGATCAGGAACCGCTCCAGCGGCGGCTTGTCGAAGCCGAATTCCTTTTCCAGATCCTCGATGAACTCTTTCGGCAACCCGCGTGCGCCGACATATTCACTATCTGAACCAAAGGTTTCTTCGTTGGTGGCACCTTCGCCCCCAGCGAATCCGGCGAATACATCACCTTCGCCCTGCATCTGAGCAAGGATTTGTTCGATCGGTCCACCCGGCACAAATTGTACCAGCGTGAAGTTGACGATCATAATGCCCAATAGCGTTGGAATAACCAACAGCAGGCGTCGTAGAATATATGCTCCCAAGTGTACTTTACCTCAACGCACCTGCGGCCTTCAAAGCCTTGTATTTTTCTTCGTTGAACCACCAAAAATCCAGATAGCCAAGCCCGCGGGGCGGCAATTCCGGAGGATGCTCGTACATATCGTAGTAAGCAACCCAGCTTTCGGCTACATATCCGGCCGGAATCTGAATGCGCCGGAACCGAAGCGCGCGGTCGAGCGCTTTCAGGGCTGCGATTTCCTTTTCGCGCGAGGTGGTGTTCAGGGATTCATCGATGATCGCGTCGATGAGCGGGTCCTGCAGCGACTGAGGATTGTAGGAGGAGACAACTGCTGTTTCGGAACCATAGGCTTGTTTCAGGTTCGTGCCAGCCACTTCAAACGGCTGATTGCGGAAGAACATCATGTCCCAGTCTTTGTCATAATACCGCTGGGCATACTGCGCGGTATCGACCTTTTCGGCCTCAACGGTCACGCCGAAGCTTTTGAGCGTTTCGACATAGGTCGAAATGATAGCCTCGATTGTGTCTGAAGATGCGCCGGACATCATGATCTTGAACTGCATCAACTCACCATCCGCATTGCGCAGTTTACCGTCGCTTCCTACGGACCAGCCTGCCTCTTCCAACAGCTTGAGTGCGCGGCGCTTGTTGCGGCGGTCGGTTGGACGGTCAGGGTTTGAAGAATGAGCCATGACAGCCTCTTCGGTGAAAAGCTCTGCGGGGACCACATCTCCCAAACTTTCCAGAAAGGTCTTTTCCGCACCTTCTGGTACGCCAAAGGCCTGCACTTCCGAGTTTTCCGTGAACGAGTGGCGCTGTTTTGTCAGACCGTATTGCAGCGAGGCAGAGGTCCAATCGAAATTGAAAGCAAGCCCCAGCGCCTCTCGGACTTTGATATCCGTGAATGGTTCGCGCAACAGGTTGAACACAAAGCCCGACGGTGACGGCGGCGTCATGTCAGGTATCGTCTCAAGTTTGACGTAGCCTTTTTCGACTGCCGGGAAATCGTATCCGGTCGCCCATTTCTTAGTGCTGCCTTCGGCACGAAACGTGTAAAGCCCGGCTTTGAAAGCCTCAAACTCTGCGGCATCATCAGTAAAGTACTCGACCTTCACGCGTTCGAAATTGTGCCGCCCACGATTGATCGGAAGATGCCATCCCCAATAGTCTGGATTACGTTTGTAAATGATATAGCGATTGACCTCGTAGCTATCCAGAACATACGGGCCGCTTCCCATCGGTATGTTCCAGCTCTGCTTATCCAGTCTTTCACCGGTTTTCTCGTACCAGTCTTTCGAGAATATCGGCGTACCGCCAACCTGCGAAATCAGTGATCGGCGAGAAACGCCATCCACGAAGTTGTACCTGATCGTATGATCATCAATGACTTCATATCCCTCAATCCGCAGCTTGACCGCGCGTGCATAACTGCGGATCGCCTGCTCCAGGAACAGATCATGGGTGAAGGCGGCGTCATGAGCCGTCACGGGTGATCCGTCAGCAAATCTTGCTTCCGGGCGCATGTGAAACACGCACCAGCGTTTGGATTTCGGATATTCAACAGCTTCGGCAATCAGGCCGTATTGCTCGGTAATTGAATCCGCTGGGGTCGCCGTTCCAAACGGGCCGTCACCAAACATGCCTTCGGCAACCAATCCGGAATACAGGCCGGCCTTGCCTTGCCAGTTCCACCGGTTCATCCCGTCAAACGTACCACGCGTACTGACCGATATCTCTCCACCAACTGGTGCATTCGGGTTCACATAGTCAAAATGCTGATAATCAGCAGGGTATTTGAGGTCGCCAAAAAAAGAGTATCCGTGCGCTCGAATGATCTCCTCTTCCTCAACCCCTGTTGCGTATCCCGTTACTGGCGAAAAAGACGCTAGCGCGCTGGCACCAAGCAATTGCAAGGTTGTTCTGCGGTCAATTTCACACCCGAAGGTGGGGCCATCTGTTTTCGCCATTGCAGTTTCTCCTGCTTTTTTCCAGTTCTTAATCTCGCGCCAGCCAGCTAAATTGCCAGCACTGACAGATTCAAGTTTAGAATGCGTGAGCGGTTTGTGAAGTTTCCTTCAGACAAAAAAAGCCGCTGCGCGGGGCAGCGGCTTGGAATTTCTCTGGTCTGTCAGGCAATCAGTTGCCGATTGTCTGCAGATAGGCAATCACGTCTGCGCGATCCTGCGGCTTCTTCAGACCGGCAAAGCTCATCGACGTGCCCGAGATGTATGCGCTTGGGCGTTCCAGGAATGCATCCAGCGCCTCAGGCGTCCAGTTGCCGCCATGCGCTTGCATGCTGGCCGAATACCCGGTGAAACCGTTGGCCGAAGCAACCGGGCGATCAACAACGCCGTACAGATAAGGGCCAGTGCCGTTCGCACCGTCTTCCAGCTTGTGGCACGCGGTGCACTTGCGGAACACTCGCGCGCCCTTTTCGACGTCAGCCGCGGCCAGCAGGTCTTCGAAGACCACTTCTTCGCCGTCGGCGCTTTCGCCCGAACTCTCGGTTTCGATAATGTAGGCGGCCTCAGCCGAGCCATGGCCACCGGAAGCATAGAGGACGTCCGCCCCCCATTTGGCCAGAAGCAGCACCAGGAAAGTGCCAAACAGGCCTGCGGCGGCCTTGGTAACTGTCATCGTGTCGAACATTGATCGCGTGTCCATTTCAGCTGTCTGGGCAGGTGTCTAAGGCTTCCACTTGCGAGAGGCAAGGTATAGACACCGCGACGAAACGACCAAAAAGCGAACTTGTTGCATGGAATCGACCAAATGACCAATCGCATTGCTTTTCAGGGCGAACCCGGCGCCTATAGTCACGAGGCCTGCCGCAACGCGCGACCCGATATGGAGGCCCTGCCCTGCCGCACATTCGAAGATGTGATCGAATCGGTGCGCTCGGGCGCGGCCGATCTGGCGATGCTTCCGGTCGAAAACACGACCTATGGTCGGGTCGCCGATATTCACCGCCTGTTGCCGCATAGCGGTTTGCACATCATCGATGAGGCCTTTGTACGTGTTCACATCAACCTTCTTGGTGTACCGGGCGCCAAACTGGAAGACATCACCGAGGCGCATTCGCATCTGGTGTTGCTGCCGCAATGTTCCGGTTTCCTGAAAGAACACGGCATTCGCGGTCGTGTCAGTCCGGACAATGCCCGTGCTGCGCGTGAAGTCGCCGAGGTCGGTGATCCTCATTCTGCAGCTCTGGCCAGTGAACTGGCGGGCGAAATCTATGACCTGAATGTGCTGGCCCGCCATATCGAGGACAACGACGACAATACGACCCGTTTCCTTGTCATGTCACGAGAGGCGGATTTGTCACGCCGCGGCGATCACGGCATGATCACGAGCTTCGTGTTTCAGGTCCGCAACATCCCCGCCGCGCTGTACAAAGCCATGGGGGGCTTTGCGACCAACGGGATCAACATGACCAAGCTGGAAAGCTACATGGTCGATGGGTCCTTCACTGCAACGCAGTTTTACGCAGACATCGTCGGTCATCCTGAAGACCGAAATGTTCAGCTGGCCATGGACGAGCTTGAGCATTTCACGACCAATGTCGAAGTTCTTGGCGTCTATCCGGCAGCTCAACCGCGCGGCTGACGCGTCATTCGACTGGTTGACTGAATTCAGATTGGCGCAGATCGCTACGCCATGCCTGAAGGATTGCGTGAACGTTAGCTTCTACACTTTCTGTTGAATCAATCTCGATATCATAAACTCTGCCTGCGTGGATCAATGACTGATCGCGTTCGGCACTGCCAACAGGGCGATCGCCGCGCAAACGTTCCCGTTCGTTCAATTCCGGAACAGGGCAATGGACAGCTACGAACAAAACGTCAAAAGGGCGGAACAGGCGGTGTAATTCTTCGGCCCACCCTGCCGTGTCCAGTATATGTTCCAGAATCAGATTGTTACCTGCCGCCAAGTACGCCGCCAGTGACTGATGAAACCCATCAAAGAACGCTGACCTGTCGATGGACCAATCAAACTCTCCGCTGCGATAGCGACTTAATGGCAAAACGCCGGAATCGCGCAAATGATCGATTGAGATATGCCAGAACGGCATTTCAATCTTCTTTTGCAACGCCTGCACAATCGTCGATTTTCCGCTGCTGGATGCGCCATGCAGAAAAATAATGTGCGCCATTTAGGCCCTCTTGCGTATGTCTTGCCCTGATCAGGGCTCTGGCTATCGCCTATGCCCCATGCAAATGACGCTGTTCCAACTCACGCGCAAACTCGCTGAGCCGCACCTGAAATTGTTTGCGGAACCTTGATTGCCCCAGCCTCATGGATTGCAACAGCAGCCGTGCGGGCAAGGTTTTTGCGGCCAGTGACATCTCAACGTTCAGACGTGTCCGGCGGGGGGAAAGAGCCAGGAAATCTACTGTCGTCAGGCCGGTCATGCCCTTGCTGGCAGCTTCAAACCGCATTTGCGACGGCTTGTCGTAGTCCGTCATCACCACTGACATCTGGCGCGGCTTTCCACGTAGCTTGAATTCCGTTTTCCATTCAGTGCCAGCGATCACCATTGCACCCGCATCCAGGCGCCGCACGTCGATGCCACGACGCATCGCCATACGCTCGAACCTTTCGAAATCTGACACCATGTCAAACACCGAATTGATTGGGGCTTCGATATCTTCCCGCGCTGAAAACTGCATAATGACCTTTATTGTATCTGGCTTAACCAGTTTTTCCTTCAGTCCAGCGTATCTGCAAGCCAGTTCTGAAGCAGAAAATGAGCAATAGCTCCCTTGCGCGCTGGCAACAACCGAGGATGTTCACCGGCAAACGCCTGCATCATTTCAGATTTGCTGACCCACATCGCCTCTTCAATCTCGACCGGATCGATCACGATGTCGCGCGACAGGGCCTTTCCGGCGCATCCGAACATCAGGGATGCCGGGAACGGCCAGGGTTGACTGGACAAGTAAGAAACCGCACCCACAGGCACGCCAGCCTCCTCCATTACTTCGCGGCGCACCGCTGCTTCCAGCGTTTCGCCAGGCTCAACAAATCCCGCCAGCAAGGAGAACATCCCCTCGGGCCACCCCGGAGAGCGTCCCATCAGCACACTGTCCCCGTGCGTAATCAGCATAATCACGACCGGATCGGTGCGTGGGAAATGCTGCCCACCGCAGGAGGGGCAACTGCGCTGCCATCCCCCTTGCGACACTTCGCTGGCTGCACCGCAGCGAGCACAAAAGCGATGTGTTTCGTGCCACCCAATAACCGCTTTGGCCGACGCGGCCAATTCCGCATCTCGCGCGGAAAGTCGCGTCATGATCCTTCGAAGCTCGGCAAACACATGCCCTTCCGGCAAGTCCGGGTGCTGTTGCTCGGATCTGTCGACAAATTCGCCCAGACCAGTCAGGTCCAACCCCTCTGCAGCCCAAGCTGAGATATCCGCCGCGAACAAAGGTACACCTTTCGCGCCAAGGCCAAGAAACACAGGGGCTTCGATTACACCGCCGGGGCCATCATTGACCAGCGGATGCGTCATCGCGGTTAGGGCAAGCTGATCCAGCGCCTCACCCGTTACCAGCAGTTTCCCCCGCCAAAGCAACACGCATCGCGCAGCAGGATTGCGCGTCATTTCGGCCAGCTCGTCCGAATCCCCACGAAGATGCGCCGCTCGATCCAGGCCCGAGCCGCCAAAGGTCACCTGCTCTGCGTTTTTCATTGGATTTCCTTCTGGTCCTGCGCACAGGGCTGCCATGTCTCAGCCCGTGTTGCAATGACAATTCAAAGACGCGAATCCCACGGCCCTGCCACTGAAAAGCCGCATGGTGGTCTCGGAAAATTCATCTACGATACTTTTTGATGAATTTAGTCGATAACCACATTTAAAAGCAGAATAAAAAAGTGAAGCAAAACCCTTCGAAACAGGTTCAACCCACGGATGATTTTGGGAACATTCGTATTCTTGCCACTACCGACCTGCATATGAATCTGACCGGTTTTGATTATTACACGGACAAAAAGGACCCAACGCTTGGGTTGACCCGCACCGCAAGCCTGATCCGCAAAGCCCGAAAGGAGGTCACAGATGCACTGGTGCTGATGTTCGACAATGGGGATTCGCTTCAAGGAACGCCGTTGGGCGAATGGGCAGTGCGGCACAGCAATCCCCATCCGATGATGCAGGCATTCGGGGCGCTGGAATATGATGCGGTAAGCCTGGGCAACCATGACTTCGGGTTCGGGCTACCGTCGTTGGACAAGATCCTTGCACAAGCCCCCTGTCCGGTTCTCTGCGGCAACCTTCATCGGTCTGGAGAAAAACAGTCATGGCAACGTTATGCCATTCTGGACCGTACCGTGTCGGTCGGCAACAAGGATGTGCCCATTCGCGTTGGTGTGTTTTCAGTTCTTCCACCGCAAACAACCCGTTGGGAAGAACATAATCTGAACGATAATGTTGTGGCTGAAGACATCATTGTCGCGGCACGATCTCTTACGCATTTGCTGCGGGTAAGGGGGTGCGATTTGGTCGTTGCGCTCGCCCATTCCGGCCTCGGAAACACGGAAGTAACGGCTGGCACTGAAAATGCTGTTATCCCCCTGGCTGCGATTGAAGGCATCGACGCTGTCGTCGCCGGGCACACTCACCTGACTCTTCCCGGAAACAGTAACACCCGAACTCCCGGTGTGGATTACGCGAAAGGGCTGGTGCACGGAACACCGGTTGTCATGCCCGGCTCGGCAGGCGCATATCTTGGGGTCATCGATTTGACCGTTACACTGCAGCCAAAGTCAGGACTGCGCGTTGTTGATTGCCATACAGAATTGCACCCTGTTTTTGGTGGCAGCGCTGCAATTGGTGAAGACATGGAAATTGCGCGCCTTGTCGAAACCGCACATCATCAGACCCGACAGGACATGGCTGCGCCTGTTGCACGCGTCTCTGAAAACTTGCACAGCTACTTCAGTTTCTGTGCTCCGGATCGCGGATTGACGCTGGTGGCTTCGGCGCAAGCTGCCGCATTGCGCGCTTTTCTACAAGGTAATGCGCTTGCAGAGCTTCCGTTGCTGTCTGCCGTGTCACCGGCCAAAGGCGGCGGGCGTTCCGGCCCCCGGTATTACACGGACGTTCCGGCTGGTGAAATTTGTCTGCGTCACGTTGCGGACCTGCATGTATTCCCCAATGAACTGCGCGCAATCCAGATCACAGGCGCCCATCTGCTGGAATGGTTGGAGATGTCGGCTAGCGCATTCAATCAACAATTGCCCGGCGCCGAAATCGAACTGTTCGACCGGGATCGGGCGGGGTACAATTTCGATATCATCTTCGGCCTGTCCTATCAGATCGACCCTTCGCAACCACCGCGATATGATGTCGAGGGTCAATTGATTCATCCCGGGCACAGGCGTGTTCACGGTCTGACATGCGCGGGCCAACCCGTGCAGTCGGATCAGACTTTCGTGATTGCACTCGACAACTACCGAGCAAGCGGAGGGGGACATTTCCCGCACATCTCTTCAGTCCAAGCTATCAATCTGCCGCCGCTGGAAATCAGGGACCTGTTGCGGGATTACATGACCCAACGCCTGCCGCCCGATCCGTTGGCCCAGCAGCCGTATCCTTTCTCTCTGGTGTCGCAATCGGGGGCAACGACGATTCTTCGAACGGGTCCCGGTGCTTTGAAGTACATTGATGAATTGAGCATGTTCGAGCCAAGTATTCTGGAACCTGATGACGACGGTTTTGCACGCATTCGCCTGACGCTCTGACGGGTTGTCTTTTGCCGAAGCCTTCCCTATATCCAGAATCGAGAGGTTGGCGCGGGCGAGCGCCTCGCCAACCTGGTCAGGTCCGGAAGGAAGCAGCCACAACGAGCCCCGCTTGGGTCGATGTCCAACCTCTCACTTCGTGAACCATAGCCGCAGGAGGGCATTATGATTGTAGCAAAAACCCTTCGGGCAGAACGGTTCTGATCTCACAGTACTAACCGACTGCCTGAACACGTGACCCGGGGATGAGCGTTTGCCATCCGTTGGGATTGCTGTTTCTGACAACGGGCAGACCAATGTATTCTTCACTTTCGGACCTTGGATGGTCCTCTCACTTTGCTGCGCAACACGCGGACAACCCTTCATGCATGCCTTTTCGCATTGCTTCCGTCCATCGGGACCGTCTGATCGGGCTGACCCCGGATGGCGAATTTCCATTGCTGACCCTTGATCAACCGACCGGTGCTTTTGCCGTCGGTGACTGGGTTCTCACTGACGACGATAAACGCGTGCGCCATCTGCTCGATCGGCGCAGCCTGCTGCACCGACGCGCCGCCGGTACTGGTGCCGCGACGCAACTGATCGCTGCTAATGTCGATGTGCTGTTCATCGTCAGTTCCTGCAACGCCGATTTCAACCTGCCCCGGCTGGAACGTTATTTGGCGCTTGCGCATCAGGCCGGGTGTTACCCGGTTGTTGTTCTGACAAAAGCCGACACATCGGACGACCCCGACAGTTTCTCCGGGCAGGTACAAGCTGTGGACCCGTTTTTGACCGTTTTGACAGTAAACGCACTGGACCCTGCGGCAGTTGAAAAAGTCCTGTCATGGTGCCCCACAGGCCAGACCGGCGCGCTGGTCGGATCGTCCGGCGTTGGCAAAACGACACTTGCCAACACAATGACCGATCAGGATCTCGCCACGTCAGGTATTCGCGAGGATGACGCACGTGGTCGGCATACAACCACCGCACGCGCATTGCACCGGATGCGTAACGGCGGTTGGCTGATCGACACACCCGGAATGCGCGCTTTGCGCCTGCTGGATGCTCAGGACGGGATCGACGAAGTATTCTCGGACCTTACCGAGTTAAGCCAGCACTGCCGCTTTTCAGATTGTCAGCACGACACAGAGCCCGGATGTGCAGTGCAAGAGGCGATCACCCGCGGCATGCTTGATCCGGCGCGATTAGGCCGTTGGCGCAAGCTCCGGCGCGAAGAGCAGCGCAACTCTGAAACCGTAGCTCAATCCCGGGCCCGGGATAAAGCGTTCGGCAAGATGGTGCGTGGCGTCATGCAGGAAAAAAAGCTTCGCGACCGGCGATAGCTGGAAGGTGCTCGGCAACGCCTGCGCCGCGTCTGGTCAGGCGATCAGGCGCGGCCAAACTGCAGCGTTGCGCCGGGCAAATGCTCCGATATGACCAACCTCTGGCAGCCCGAAATCGGCTGGCTTCAGCAGGTGACGGTTGGCCTCGGAGCCGTAAAGATCAGCAAGTCGCCAGACCGCTTCTGGCGGCACCATCTGATCATCCTCGAAGGTGAACAGATCTACGGGTACGCCCGAACCTTCCCACCACGCGGCAGGCAGGTCCTGGCCAGTTTCGGGCACATAGTTCAATGGTGCCGTGCACCACCTGCGCCACTGCCAGTAAACAGATGAAGGCAGATCCGAGCCAAAGCCGATCGCTTTCCCGGGCAGATACCCGAGCGCCCGCACAATCAGAGGGGCATGACCGTACCAGAACAACCACGCCAGACCCCGATAGGGCCACGGATGGTCCTTCAATGTCACTAGGCCCGAACAAACGCAGATCATACGGTCGACCTTATCGATATCGGGCTGCACCGGACCCAACATCGCGCCGACTGAATGGCCAATGGTCCAGTGTCTTGCATTCGGGTATCGCCGACGCATTTCCGCCCGTGCCGCAGGCATGTCGATCAAGGCCCAATCCGCCATGGTCGCACGCGAATCTTTCAAGCGGCCCGTCAAAGAAAACCCGTAATCCCGATAGTCATAGGTCAGGCAGGCCATGCCATGCTCAGCGGCGAGCCATCGTGCGAAATGACAGTAATAATCGCGCGGCACACCAGTTGCACTGTTCAGCACGACAACGGTTTCCGGCTCGACTACTGGGCGATAGAGGCGTGCAGACAGCGTTACCGATCCAGACGGGAATTGAAAATCTTCGGTCAAAACACTCTGCTCTGTATCCAACATGATCTCTGACTTTGCGCTGCACAATCGAATGGGCCGACTTCAATGCCATGGACAGTACGCAGGAACCTGCAGTGCATCCAGCATGACCAAACGTCCGGGCAAAAGATCGGCTTGACTCGGTGGGTGGTCAAACGCTAGCGGTTGTGTGATGGTTTCCGACCTCCACAAGGGATCGGGATGAAAAGGGAACACGGTGAGGTTATGCCCTCAGGGCTCAACCAAATCCGCGACTGCCCCCGCAACTGTAAGCGGTAAGCAATGCCAAAACACCACTGGCCCAACGGCTGGGAAGGTTGGCAAAGCAATGACCCGCAAGTCAGGAGACCTGCCATCGGAAACGAAACCGAAACTCGGGCGGGGTGTCCGGGCAGGTCCTGACCGCAAAAGCCGTCCTGCCTGACCAAACTCTCCTGTCCCCACGCGCGGAGGGCGCAGGATGATCTGGAAGACAAAAACGCATGAATACAGTGCAACCGTTTGTCAGCGGACGGGCAAAACCTGCCCGGCTTTGGCGCAGCTTGCGCGCTCGATTGCGGAGGCCATGACACAGGCCACAGCAGCCACAAGCGATGATTTCGAGATTGAAGGAAACAGTGAGCTGTCGCATTGCACCGAAGGATGCCATGCAACGTTCCGGGCGCAATCAGGCAGCATTCGTGTCTTTTGCGGCACGCAGCCCGAAGCTGCGATTGAGACCCTGAATGTTTATGCCGATTTGGTCTTTGGAAACACGTTTTGCGCGATGCCATCCAATATCGTCAAATACCCACCCTGCGCTATGATCGAAGCTTCCACGATCCGGCCTCGAAAAACCGTTTACACGCCCGAGCAGCTTTCAGTCTGATTCCAGATCTACCTGTGCCTGGGCAAGTTGAGACGCCCAGGCCAGTTGCGCATCAGTTTCTACGGCACAAGGTCGCACGGCCCGCAATCGTTCCAGCGCTTTGTCGGCGCGTTCGCCACATTCGACCATCAGCCGCAGGACAACCATGCCTGACCTACCACAGCCTCCTCGACAGTGTGCCAAAACGCGACCTCCGCCTGACAGCGCGTGTCGGGCTGCGGCACTGACAGACGGCCACGCGTCCTCAGTCGCCTTTGTCGGCGCTCCGAAATCTTCTATCGGCAGGTGAACCCACCGGCTGGCGCGGCTTTGAATGTCGCTGCCAAAACTCTGCGCCCCGTCCTGAAGCATTTCGACATCCGTTGTCATCGATACAACAAGCCCCGGCTGCCAGGCTGCGATCGTATCCAGATCGCTGGAATAATCCCCGCCACGTCCGGGCATCGAGGTCAGGGCAAGCGTTCCTCCTCCGACTTGCAGGGCGTAGACCACCAACTGCGACATGAATTGTGTCCTCCCCAAAGAACTCTTTACAAAAATGAGTTATTAAATCTGCTGATGCAGTTTAGTGCGAAACTGACTCGTTTCTAAAACAAAAATCATCACACCACGCTGTGGACGCGGGCAGCAGTGGCCACTACGCTGTGCCGAAGCACCGAATCCGAACGAGAAGACATGACTGACAGCCCCAGCCCCGCCTATCAGGTTCTCGCCCGCAAATATCGCCCGGAAACCTTTGCCGATCTGGTGGGTCAGGATGCCATGGTGCGCACCCTGAAAAACGCGTTCGAGGCCGATCGGATCGCGCAGGCCTTCATCATGACCGGTATTCGCGGAACTGGTAAAACCACGACCGCTCGGATTATTGCCAAGGGCATGAATTGCATCGGTCCGGACGGGAACGGCGGTCCCACAACCGAACCCTGCGGTCAGTGCGAACACTGCGTCGCCATCATGGAAGGCCGCCATGTCGACGTGATGGAGATGGACGCCGCAAGCCGCACTGGCGTCAACGACATTCGCGAGATCATTGACAGCGTGCGTTATCGCGCCGCCAGCGCGCGTTACAAAATTTACATCATCGACGAGGTTCACATGCTCTCGACCAGCGCTTTCAACGCGCTGCTCAAGACGCTGGAAGAACCGCCCGCACATGTGAAGTTCATCTTTGCGACCACCGAAATTCGCAAAGTGCCCGTCACGGTGTTGTCCCGATGCCAGCGCTTTGATCTGCGGCGGATCGAACCCGAAGACATGATCGGTCTGCTGCGCAAAATCGCCGGAGCGGAAAGCGCCCAGATCGCGGAAGACGCACTGGCGCTGATCACCCGAGCAGCGGAAGGATCGGCCCGGGATGCGACCTCGCTACTGGATCAGGCGATTTCGCACGGGGCTGGCGAGACTACCGCCGATCAGGTTCGTGCCATGCTTGGACTGGCGGACCGTGGCCGCGTTCTGGACCTTATGGATATGATACTGCGCGGCGATGCCGCGAGCGCACTTACCGAGCTGAGCGGTCAATACGCCGAAGGCGCGGACCCGCTGGCCGTGCTGCGAGATCTGGCCGAGATCACACATTGGGTGAGTGTCGTTAAGATTACACCCGATGCAGCTGAAGACCCGACGGTTTCTCCGGACGAGCGTACCCGAGGCCAACAGATGGCAAACGCCCTGCCAATGCGGGTCCTGACCCGGATGTGGCAAATGCTGTTGAAGGCGCTGGAGGAGGTTTCAGCCGCCCCGAACGCCATGATGGCCGCAGAAATGGCCGTTATCCGCCTGACCCATGTCGCTGATCTGCCCAGCCCAGAAGAACTGATCAAGCGATTGCAGGATACCCCCCCGCCGTCAGGCGGGCCCAACGGCGGCGTTTCTATACCGCGGCAGGGCGCGATGCCAACGCAAGCCAGCGCGGTCCAATCTTCTGCCTACACTTCGCCCCCTCGTGGCGGTGGTGGCGCACCGATTGCGGCATTGGCACAGGATGCCCAAACAGCCCTCGCCCGGTACCCAACCTTTGAACATGTGGTCGAACTGATCCGCACCAACCGCGACGTGAAGTTGTTGGTTGAGGTGGAAAACGGTGTGCGCCTCGTGTCTTACCAACCCGGTCGAATCGAATTCACCCCTGCCACGCAAGCACCAACCGATCTTGCTCCGCGGCTGGGCTCTGCCCTGCAACGCTGGACAGGAAATCGGTGGGCTGTCTCGATTGTCTCGAACGGGGATACACCGACAATTGCAGAAGTACGGGACGAGGCGGAGTTGGCGCTGAAATCCGAAGCCGAGCAGCACCCTTTGGTTCAGGCCGTGCTCGCGCAATTCCCCAAGGCGCGGATCACCAAGATCGAAACGCCCGAACAGCGCGCGGCCCAAGTCGAGACCGAAGCGTTGCCCGAAGTTGAAGATGAGTGGGACCCGTTCGAGGAAGACTAGCCCAAGGAGACGCCACCGCGTGTCGCAAATGAAACAGATTGCGATCACAGATAATCACACCCTTCCTGAACACGTTTTGATGGAGGGCCTTGATGCGCACATCACCACTGCATCCACGTTTCGGATTGGTTGTTCACGATATCGACCTGCGTGAGGTTACCCGTGACAACTTGTATCCTGATATTCGGCACGCATTCGAAACCCACTCAGCTTTGCTGTTTCCTGCACAATCGATTTCGGATGCAGACCATATTCGAATCGCCGAACTGTTTGGCCCGCTGGAAAACAGGGAAGCCATGGCGGCAGGTCGCGACATTGAATTTCAGGTTTCTGAACTGACCAACAAAACAAAAGACAGGCTGCGCACAAAGGACGATCTGCGCTTGTTGGACTTGCAGGCGAATATGCTGTGGCACACGGACAGTACGTTCCTGCCGACTCCTGCGCTGATCAACATGCTGACCGCCAAGGTTGTGCCACCAACTGGCGGCGAGACCGAGATTGCATCGACGCGAGCCGCATGGGAGGACCTGCCCGACCACCTGAAATCCATCTTGAAGGACGCGATTATCTGGCACCGGCTTTCCCATTCCCGGTCGAAGATCTCGGCAGATCTGGCCGCTTTGCCCAAAATGACCCGCTGGCCGGATCGCCCCTGGCGCGCGATATGGCCAAATCCTGTGACAGGCGAAGAGGCCTTGTTCATCGCCTCGCACGCCTTTGCCATCGAGGGGATGGGACATGCGGAAAGTCAAACCCTGCTGGACGAAGCCATCGCGTTCTGCACACAGCCGGAATACGTCTATACCCACGGATGGTCTGTAGGCGACGTCCTGATCTGGGACGAACGCGCAACGCTGCATCGGGGCCGCCCTTGGGACTACGATCATCCAAGAACCCTGAAATCCATTTGCTGCTCTGTCACCGACGCCGATGGTCTAAACCGTGTTCGCGTGATCTGAAAACCAATCTTGCCGGGCTCAACGGGAGGAAAGGTCTTGCCAAAGACCTTGACGACAGGCCCGAGAACCCTTGTGCCATGTCGATGTGGCCCGTATTTAGAGCCCAAACAGAGTTACAGGAGAATACTATGCTGAAAGGACTCGGCGGGCTTGGCGGTCTGGGCGACATGGCCAAGATGATGAAATCCGCGCAGGACCTGCAAACCAAGATGACCGAAATGCAGGAAGAGTTGAACAACATGATGGTTGTCGGCGAATCCGGTGCTGGCCTGGTCAAGGCAACTGCGACCGCCAAGGGTGAACTCAAAGGTCTGGATATCGACCCGTCCATCTTCAATGGTGACGACAAGGAAGTGGTCGAAGACCTGATCCTGGCCGCCATCAAGGACGCTCAGACCAAAGCCACCGAACGCTCACAGGCCGAGATGGCAAAACTGACCGAAAGCATGGGCCTGCCCGCAGACATCAAGCTGCCGTTCTGATACACATTCCTGACGGATCATCGGCCGGGTACTTGTGCCCGGCCCATTTGCAGGAGCGCTCAGGTTGAGTTCCAACAGCGATATAGACAATCTGATCGACCTGATGGCCAAACTGCCGGGTCTCGGCCCCCGCTCGGCCCGTCGCGCTGTGCTCCATCTGATCCGCAAGCGTGCTTTACTGCTAACGCCCCTATCTGATGCCATGCAGCAGGTGGCCATTACCGCTCGGGAGTGCCTGAATTGTGGGAACGTGGGCACCACTGACATCTGCGATATTTGCGACAACGAGGCCCGAGCGACCGGAGAACTGTGCGTGGTCGAAGACGTCGCCGACCTTTGGGCGATGGAGCGCGCTGGTGTTTTCAAAGGCCGTTATCACGTTCTCGGCGGCACGCTGTCCGCACTGGACGGAGTAGGTCCGGATGAATTACGCATCCCCCGCCTCAAAGATCGGGTCATGGCCGAAGAGATTACCGAAGTTATTCTGGCACTGAACGCGACCGTCGATGGCCAGACAACCGCCCATTACATCGCAGACCAGCTTGAGAGTCAGGTGCGCCTAACTTCTCTGGCTCAAGGTGTGCCGATTGGCGGAGAGCTGGATTATCTGGATGATGGGACGATTACGGCCGCGCTGCGGGCGCGGAAGGAGTTGTAAGGTCACAGCACCCGATGGTTGCGTCCTGCTATTTAACCTGCCAAAAAGGGCTAAATTTCAATTATCTACAAAGCGAACACTCGAATTGTACAAGCTTTCATTTCATCTATTTCGAGTTTTCTGGCCAATCATACTAGTAGCGTCAGTATTATTGTTTTTCCTCGACATCTGGAGCCAGGACCGCTGGTCAAGGACAATTGTCGCGGAAGTCATTGTATATGGGTATCTAGTGTATTTCTTCCACCTTTTTCTACTGACAGGCCGGGCTGTTAAATTGACCGGAAAGCAAGCGAAGGGGCAAGTTCCGAACCGTCACTTCTGGTTTGCTTTTGTTTTTCCTTTGTTGGCCGCGATAGCGTCTCTTTTTCTTTTGTTGCCGCTAATTGAAAAGACGTTTCCAGCTGAAGCTTTGGTCGGAAATGCAAGGCTTGGATACGCGATTATATTCTCTCTCATCTTCTTAGGTATACTTCTGTCTGCAATCGGAACCATGATACCTGCGGCTACAGTTGGCACATCCACCGGATTGAAAGCGGCATTGAAACGCGCTCACAAAACCTTCTGGTTTATCCTATGGAGGCTGCTCGCCGGACCCGCACTCTATTCGATAGTCTTGATGACCTTGTTGGTACAGCTGGGTAAACTCGCAGACTTGCCGCCTTTCCCCCATAGCTTCTCCGAGGTCTCAGTTGCAAATACCGTCTACAATGTCGGAATGACTTTCTTTGGTATCTTCAACAGTGCCCTGACCGCATCCATACTATCAATGGCATATGTGTGGGTGGAAAAAGGACATAAACTAAAAATTCCAATTCAAGCACCCGCTTCTGCGGAAAGTAGGGTCTAGATTTGAAGCATGACCAATCCTATCCGTGGTAGGATGATCAAGAGTTTTTGCCTACATGGAACACAGGTTACCCAGATGAACCGACTTATCACCCTCACCTTCGCCGCTTTGACAGCCACCTCCGCCCTAGCCCAAGACCTCATCGACAAGGGCTTTGTCGACGGTTGGAACATCATGATGGACCCAGCGCTTGGCAACGGGTGCCTGATCCAGACAGTGTATCAGGATCTCTCGGTGGTGCGGCTGGGCTATGATGCGTTGGGCAATCGTGGGTATTTCGCCGTGTACAACAAAGCCTGGGGCGACATTAAGCAGGGTGAGAGTTACCCGATCCGCTTTGATCTGGACGGCAAAAGCTATGATGCGACGGCCATCGGATTCAACGAACACGACGTGCCGGGCGCGACCGTGTTTTTCACCGACCGGAGCTTCGTGAATGCCATTGCACAGAACAAAACAATGACCGTCTACAACCCGGCCGGAGAAGTGGTGATGGCCATCGACCTCAAAGGGACAGCCAAGGCGCTGGAATATGCGCGCGACTGCCAAAACAAGAAGCTCTAACGAATCGGATCGAACAGCGCGTCCTTGGCGCTGCAGTCGCGGATCACGCCCCGACCGCAGGGCACGGGATCAAGATCGCGCGACAGGCACAGGCGGATCTCTTCTATGTAACCCTGTTTGCAGGTGACCGTAATCATGTCGCGCTCTAACTCCGGGTTGGCCTTCAGGAATGCCTCCTCGACCACCGAAGCTGGCAGTTTGACAGATGAGTCCAGCTTGCGGAACACCTGCGGGCGTTCGACCGCTTCATAAGCCCGCCGGGACAAGGCGAAGTAGTCGGACGCCGACAATCCCGAGCATGTGCCATGCTTCTTCCATTGATGCCATGCAAGGCCGGAACTGCCCTGAATATCCTCCATTTCCCGCGACATGCGACGCGAAGGTGGGCCCTCGGTGGTACGGCAGAAGGACGGCCAGCCCTGATGGAACTGGGGCCACAGCCCGTGCAGTATCCATCCGTGGTCATGCCGGTCGTCGCATTGGTCGGACCCGCGCGCATCACCTTCGCGCGCGCACCAGTTGGGCGACCAGCTGAGCGACAGGACGTAGTAATCAAACTCGCCCGCCTTTTCGCCATCGGCCAGCGCAGTCATCGCGCTGAAGACCCACAAAACAACCCAGCGCATTCGCCTCTTCCCTTCTTGCCTTAGCGCGACTATATACAGCCCAAGTTCCCCGACAACGGAAACCTGCCCCAAAACCCCGGGGCCGCCGAATTCCGGCGACGGGACAGATGTATGTATAGGAGACGGGCTGATGGCAAAACCGCTTATGGCCAAGGCCACCGCCGTATGGCTGGTGGACAACACCACGATCAGCTTCAAGCAGATCGCGGATTTCGTAGGAATGCACGAGCTGGAAGTTCAGGGCATCGCTGATGGCGATGTGGCCACTGGTGTGAAGGGCTTTGACCCGATTGCGAACAATCAGTTGACCCAGGACGAAATCGACGCGGCGCAGAACAACCCGCTTCACAAGCTGAAGCTCAAGTTCAACCCTTCTGCCGCTGGCGAAGAAAAGCGTCGTGGCCCGCGTTACACTCCGCTTTCGAAACGCCAGGACCGTCCGAACTCGATCCTGTGGCTGGTCAAGTTCCACCCGGAACTCAGCGATGGTCAGATTGCCAAGCTGGTGGGCACCACCAAACCCACCATCCAGTCGATCCGTGAACGCACCCATTGGAACATCACCAACATGCAGCCGATCGATCCGGTTGCTTTGGGTCTGTGTAAACAGTCCGAGCTGGATACTGCCGTGCAGAAAGCGGCGGCCAAGAAAGCGGCTGAAGGCGGCGTGATGAGCGACGATGAACGTCGCAAACTGGTGTCGACCGAGCAGTCTCTGGAAATGGACGCAGCGCCGAAGATCCCGACCGCAATTGAAGGTCTGGAAACCTTCTCGCTGTCTGACGAGCCGTCGGAAGAGAAAGACGATGAGCCGATCATCGACGCAGACAGCTTCTTCAATCTGCCCAAGGGTGGGTCGGATGACGAAGACGAAGACGATCTTCGCCCGTAACGCGCAAACAGCCCCGGCCAGAAACGCTGGGGCTTTTTTCACGGACTTGCTATGCTGAGCATACTATCTGCGGTATTTGGCCCGCACCGCGCCGTCACCATATATGCCTTTCTCAAGACATGGGGGCTTGGTCTGGCTGGCGGCGTTGTCATGGTTGCCATCGTCGCGACTTTGTTTCTGCTGGGGGATGAAGGCAAGCACGAACACGAGGCATTCCTGATCGTACCGGTTTTGTCTGCGACCGCAGTTAACGGGGACCTGAAGAATGGCGTCGTGGCCTCAGTCCGCCTGCCGGATGGGTCGGCGACATCAATTACTTCCACCGAGTCGCAGATTTCGCAGACTGTAGGTACAACGGCTTGCGTCGAAAAACGCGTTTACGTCGAAAGTGGAGAAGCCCGGTATCGGTTCAAACTGCCACATCTCTGCGAAGCCAGTTGATTGACTGAACCCTAGAAACAAAGCCGCCCGATACTGACATCGGGCGGCTTTTTTTGTTCATACCATCTGAAAGATGATACCAGCGGCTATTGCGCCACCCACACCAAGGCTCAGATAGGTCGCGAAGACGCGTGGTTTGACCAATGACCAGACTGCGGCCATCGCCGGAATGGAACTGACGGCACCGGCAACCATGAACGACATGGCAGCGCCTGAGCTCATACCCTGCTCCATCAACCCTGCCAGCAAGGGCGGTGCCACGTAGGAGTTCAGATAGGCCGGCATACCCACCAGAGCAGCAACGACGATCGGCAGCACGCCGTCTCCGCCAACCACGCGCGCGATCAGGTCGGCAGGTACATAGTTGACCAGCAGAGCCTCGAGCACGTACGCCAGTGCCAGCCATTTCAGCAGGAACAACCCGTTGTGCACGAATTCCGAACGGAACCGGATGCGGCGCTCGGGCTCCTGCCAGAACTTCCAGACCGGTTTGTCATCCATTTTCGGACCACATCCGCAGCACCCTGCAGGATTGTATTCGCGCAAAGACTGGGCAAATGCGCCTTGGCGCATCAGCAGCCGAACAGCGAACCCACCGAACAAGCCGAGCGCAACTGCGGCGACGGCTTTGCCGATAGCAAATGGCCATCCCAGCGCACCGGCAGTAATCAAAAGCGTCGGCGGGTCGATCAAGGGTGAGCTAAGCCAGAACGCCATGACCGCAGACAACGGTGCACCAAGGGCCAGAAGACCGGCGATAAAGGGAATTACCTCGCAAGAGCAAAACGGTGCAAGACCACCGAACAGCGCGGCCAGAAAGATCATCCGGGTCTCACGCCCCTCAAAAGCGCGCGCCACCATCACTTCCGCGCCGGTCGCCTTTAGGTAAGACAGCAGTAGCACTGCAAACAGGATGTATTGCCCTGTATGCGCCAGAGCCTTGCCTGCAAACGTCATCACCTCTCGCAGATTACCGGGGTCCACAATTGCCACTAATGCAAGAATGACAACGATCAGCGCCCAAGGGGTTTTGATCAGATCCAGCACCCCCTTGGCAGTCACTCGAGGGGTTTGTGTCAACTCAGCCATCGTTCGCGGCCTTTCCAACTTCGTCGGCGCAACACTCGCTGAGAATGAACTGCGCCAGATTTCTCAACTCGTCGTAACAGGCCCGATTGATCGTGGTTCGGCCAATCTTTTCCTGTTCGACCACACCACCAGCAGCAAGAAACCGCAGGTGATGCGCCAAAGTCGACGGTGCAATTCCCGTCCGGTCCTGTATCTCGCCAACGGTCAAACCCGCCTCGCCGGCTCGGACCAAGGTCTTGAGGACTTTCAACCGGGCCTCAGAGCCCATGGCAGAAAATCCGGCAGCAGCAGCTTCCCACATGAGTCACCTCCATTAAACTAGATTTCTAGTTATTTAGTTTAAATAAATTTCCCGGTCAACCCACCTCGTGAAATTTCGTGGTTGCGATGTAAGTCCAGATTGCCCCGACCTTAAGTCCACCCTATAAGCAGGCATGGGGATTTCGGTCGATACATTCTTTCTTGAGCTAAATGGACAGGGCACGTTGCAGGCCCAGATCCAGCAGATGATTGCCGAAGGCATCCTGTCTGGTCGTTTTCACGTCGGGGAAAAACTGCCATCGTCGCGCAAACTGGCCGCGCATCTGGGCGTTAGCCGAATTACGGTGACGTTGGCTTATACCGAATTGCTGGCCAATGATTACCTGACCGCCAAGGGACGATCCGGATACTATGTTTCGCAAAATGCACCCGTCCCTCCCAAGTACTCGCCCGTCCAGCGCGGCACCGAAACCGTTGATTGGGACAAAGCACTGGCGCGGCGATTTCTGGACAGAAACGTTCTGCCAAAACCCAGCGACTGGCGCGAATACCGCTATCCGTTCATCTACGGCCAGGCCGATCGGACTTTGTTTGATCACGCCAACTGGCGATTATGTGCCGTTCGCGCGTTGGGGCACAAAGACTTCGATTCACTGACAGGAGATTACGTGGATCAGGATGATCCCTTGTTAATCGAGTTCATTGCCCGTCATACCCTACCGCGCCGTGGAATCGCAGCCCGCCCTGAAGAGATTTTGATCACCCTGGGCGCGCAGAACGCACTGTGGTTGGCATCCCGCATTTTGCTGACCCACAATCGTACTGCCGCAATAGAAGACCCTTGCTATTACGCGCTGCGAAGCCTTCTGAACCACTGGGATTGTGCAGTGACGCCTTTAAGCGTCGACCGGGACGGTCTGCCGCCCGAGGCGATTCCTGACGAAACAGATGTCATCTTTACCACCCCCAGCCATCAAAGCCCGACGACGGCGACGATGCCAATTGACCGTCGCAACCAATTGCTGGATCGAGCACGTGATCTGGATGCGATGGTCGTCGAGGATGACTACGAATTTGAAATGGCCTTTCGGGGTGCGCCTTCGCCTGCGCTCAAATCCATGGATCGGGACGGGCGCGTGATTTACGTCGGCAGCTTTTCCAAGTCACTGTTCCCCGGATTGCGGCTTGGGTACATGGTCGGCTCCGAGCCTTTTATCCGCGAGGCACGTGCGCTTCGCTCATTGGTTCTGCGCCACCCTCCAGGGCACATTCAGCGCACGGCAGCATATTTCCTGTCACTCGGCCATTACGACGCGCAGATTCGGCGTATGTCGAAAGCTCTGCAAGAGCGGCGCGATGCGATGGACCAGGCTATCGACGAAAGCGGGCTGACTGTGGCAGGGCGTGGCGTGATTGGCGGCTCGTCAATGTGGATGTCGACGCCCGAGCATGTCGACACAACCCAACTTGCATTAAGACTGCAGAACCAGGGCGTTCACATTGAACCGGGCGCTCCATTTTTCTCGGGACCGGACAGGCCGCAGAACTTCTACCGCCTCGGTTACTCCTCCATTTCGACCGACCGCATCGCGCCCGGTGTGAAACTGATCGCGGATGCCATTCGGGCTGCTTAGGCCAGATCTGGACCTAATCCGGCTTTCGTTTTGGCCCTAACGCAGGTCGCACCCTTACGCCAAAACCATATCAAACACTGGGTACAGTGCCTGGTTTCACTCACTCTTGCTTGGAGAGCATTCACATGAAGATGACGACAGAAGAGGCCTTTGTTAAGGTTCTGCAGATGCACGGGATTGAACATGCGTTCGGGATCATTGGTTCAGCGATG